>NZ_JBEGCI010000001.1:0-370818 GCF_040196315.1 Halomonas pelophila | reverse complement strand
CAGCAAGGGCTCGATCAGTACATCCATTACTACAACCACGAACGCATCAGGCTGAAACTAAAAGGCCTGAGCCCCGTGCAGTACAGGACTCAGGCCTTGGGCGCTGGCTGAATGAACCGTCCAGCTATTGGGGGTCAGTTCAGTGGTCCGCCGGGGCCTTCGTTCGTTCGCCTTCGCTCGGCGCAGGCGCGTCCCTCAGAGGTCGACGTAGCCCTTGCTGGTGAAGGTGCCGTCCTCGATCACCATCTCCA
Organism: Halomonas pelophila; assembly: GCF_040196315.1. Taxonomy (NCBI): domain Bacteria; kingdom Pseudomonadati; phylum Pseudomonadota; class Gammaproteobacteria; order Oceanospirillales; family Halomonadaceae; genus Halomonas; species Halomonas pelophila. Next base: position 370,567 of record NZ_JBEGCI010000001.1, on the reverse strand, counting down.
GCACCACGCCCGGCACGTCGCCGTTGGCATTGAACTCGTGGGTACCGGAGGCGCCCTCGTAGTTGATCTCGGTGCCGGCGGCGATCAGCTCCACCGCCTTCTCCCACTCGCCGGGCAGGATCACCTCGCCCGGCGCGCTGGCCACGCTGCGCAGCGCCTCGTTGAGCCCCTCACGCTCGGCGCTGCCGTGCTGCTCGATGGCCAGCGCCAGCAGGAAGGCGGCGTCGTAGGCCTGGGCGGCAAACACCGCGCTGGGGTCGATGCCGGCCTCCTCGGCCTGGGCCTGGAACATCTCGGTGCCCGGCAGCTCGGGGCTGCCCGGGCGGGTGGCGATCATGCCGTCGAGCACGTCGGCGCCGATGGCCTCGACCAGGCTGTCGCCGACCATGCCGTCGGCCCCGATGTACTGGGTGAACATGCCGCTCTCGTAGGCCTGACGCACCACCGTCTGGCCGGAGGTATCGGCGTAGGCCAGCACCACCAGGTTCGGCACGCCGGTGGAGGAGAGGGTGCCCAGCTCCGAGCGGTAGTCGGCGCGGTTGTCCTCGTGGGCGAGGTTCTCCGCCACTATGCCTCCCTCGGCCTCGAATTCCTCGGTGAAGGCGTCGGAGAGGCCGCGGCCGTAGTCGTTGTTGACGTAGGTGACGACGACTTCCTCGATACCCTTGGTGATCAGCAGCTTGGCCAGCATCTCGCCCTGGAAGGCATCCGAGGCGACGGTGCGGAACACCAGATCATTATCGTCGATGTGGGTGACCGCCGGCGCCGTGGAGGCCGGCGAGACCATGGTCACGCCGCCCGGCACGGCAGCGTTGTTGGCCGCGGCGATGGTCGCACCGGTGCACAGCGCCCCGACGATGGCGGTGACCTGCTCGGTGTTGACCATGCGGTCGGCGGCGTTCGAGGCGGCCGAGGCGTCGGAGCAGGTGGTGTCACCGGTGGGCATCACCAGCTCCTGGCCGCCCAGCAGGCCGCCCTGCTCGTTGACCTGGCTCACCGCCAGCTGGGCGCCGTCGAAGATCGGCGGCGTCAGGCTCTCGATGCCGCCGGTGAAGCCCCCCAGGAAGCCGACCTTGACCTCGGCCTGTGCCATGCCGGAGAGGGCCAGGGTGGTCGCCGCCACCGCCGTCGCTAGAACGCGTTTCTTCATGATTGTTGGTCTCGCTCTGGTTGCTCGGATCATGGACTGCATGAATCACACCCCCAATCTGGAAGGCCGGGGAGCAAAACACAAGCCGGCGCTGCCAACGCTTCGGGCCCGCCGGTACTCGCCAAGTCATTGATCACCATGGCGAAGCGCCGGTGCTTAAGCGTTCGAACGCACGCTTCAACGCAACCGAGCCCCCCGACCTATACTGAGGGCCGTTCCCAACATCTAAGAGGTCACCATGACGACACGCCCGACGCCCCTCGCCTGCGCCCTCCTCGCCCCCTTCGTCCTCTTCCTGGGAAGCGCCCAGGCCGTTCAGCCCTCCGGCCAGGCCATCGACTACGCCGTGGACGGCGAGGCCTTCGCCGGCTACCTGGCCAGCGCCCCGGACGAGTCCCGCGGCACCGTGCTGATCATCCATGACTGGGACGGCCTCACCGACTACGAACGCCGACGCGCCGACATGCTCGCCGAGCTGGGCGTCGACGCCTTCGCCCTCGACCTCTACGGCCAGGGCAATCGCCCGGTGGAGACCGCGGCCAAGAAGGCCGAGACGGGCAAGCTCTACGAGGATCGCGAGCGCATGCGCCGCCTGACCCTGGCCGGCCTCGAGGAGGCCCGCGCCCAGGGCGCCGCCGGCCCGGTGGTGATCATGGGCTACTGCTTCGGAGGCGCGGTGGTGCTGGAGCTCGCCCGCTCGGACGCGGCCCAGGAGATGAGCGGCTTCGCCACCTTCCACGGCGGCCTGGCCACCCCCGAGGGCCAGGGCTATCGCGCCGACACCGCGCCGATCCTGGTGGCCCACGGCGGCGCCGACGGCTCGATCTCGCTGGACGACGTCGCGGCCCTGGGCAAGGAGCTGGAAGCCGCCAGCACCCCCTACGAGATCGAGATCTACTCCGGCGCGCCCCACGCCTTCACCGTCTTCGGCAGCGAGCGCTACCAGGCGCGGGCCGACGAGAAGTCCTGGGCCGCCTTCCTGGGGCTGCTCGACGAGGTGCTGTGATCCCCCCGGGCGGCCCGCGGCGCGGGTCGCCATCTCGCAAGAGGTCGTTCGTTTAACCAAAGATTAATGGTTTTTCTTTCTGTAGAATCGCTTTCCCGAACTGACAACCACCACATAAAAGCTGTTTTGCAGAAAGGAGTACCGACGTGACGAGCCCCTCAACGGCCGCGCCCACCAACGTGTGGCGGCGCATTCCCCTGTGGCAGAAGATCCTCGCCGGCCTGGCGCTCGGCATCCTCGCCGGCGCGCTGATGGGCGAGGACGCCAGTGTCTTCAAGCCCATCGGTGACGTCTTCATCAGCGCCATCAAGATGCTGATCGTGCCGCTGGTGTTCTCCACCCTGGTAGTGGGCATCACGGCGATGCGCGACCCGCAGAAGATGGGCCGCATCGGCGTGCGCACCATCGGGCTGTACCTGATCACCACCGCCTTCGCCATCGCCATCGGCCTGCTCGCCTCGCTGATCTTCCAGCCCGGCGTGGGCCTGGAGATGAGCTTCGAGTCCGGCATGGAGGCCAAGGCGGCCCCCAGCCTGGTGGAGATCCTGGTCGGCCTGGTGCCCCAGAACCCCATCGATGCGCTGGCCAGCGGCAACATCCTGCAGATCATCGTCTTCGCCATCGGGCTCGGCATCTCGCTGACCCTGATCGGCGAGAAGGGCGAGCCGGTGGTGCGCGTCTTCGAGAGCTTCGCCGAGGCGATGTACAAGCTGACCAGCTTCGTCATGGCCCTCGCCCCGTTCGGCGTGTTCGGCCTGATCGCCCACGTCTCGGGCAGCTACGGCCTCGAGGTGCTGCTGCCGCTGGCCAAGGTCATCGGCGTGGCCTACCTGGCCAGCGTGCTGCACGTGCTGATCGTCTACTCCGGCCTGCTGGCGCTGCTCGGCCGCCTCAATCCGGTGCGCTACCTGCAGGGCATCCTCGACGCCCTGGTGGTGGCCTACTCCTCGGCCTCCTCCTCCGGCACCCTGCCGGTCTCGCTGCGCTGCGCCCAGAAGAACCTCGGCGTCTCCGAGGGCGTGGCCGGCTTCGTGCTGCCGGTGGGTGCCACCATCAACATGGACGGCACGGCCATCTACCAGGGCGTGGTGGCGGTGTTCATCGCCCAACTGCTGGGCGTCGAGCTCAGCATGATGGACTACGGCATGATCATCGTGACCGGCACCCTGGCCTCGATCGGTACCGCCGGCGTGCCCGGCGCAGGCCTGGTGATGCTCTCCATCGTGATGGCCCAGATCGGCCTGCCGCTGGAGGCGATCGCGGTGATCGCCGGCATCGACCGCATCCTCGACATGGCCCGCACCAGCGTCAACGTGGCCGGCGACCTGATGGTCACCACCCTGGTCGGCAAGAGCGAAGGCGAGCTCGACGAGGGCATCTACAACGCCCCCGACAAGAGCTGATCCCCCGCGGCGCCGGCCCCGCTTCGGCGCCGCGCCTTCCGCGGCGCGTCCTGGGCCGTTTTCCTGAACCGCTCGCCCTGACCCGGCTCTCGACCCGTCCCTGCCCTGCCGGCTACCCGCGAATGCTACAGTGATCCTGTCGATGCGCAGCGAGTCGCGAGGTCACCATGCATATCACCCCCCTGACCGGCAGCCGGGCCGAGATCGGCGAGGCCCACGGCCGCGCCCATGGCGAGCGGATCACCCTTAGCCTCGAGGTCTACGACCGGCTCTTCCAGGACTTCGTGGGCCTGGACTGGGCCCGGGCGCGCCGCGTGGCCGAGCGCTTCCTGCCGATGATCGAGCGCGGCTTCCCGGCGATCCTCGAGGAGATGGACGGCATCGCCCGGGGCGCGGGCCTCGACTTCGCCGATATCCTGACCCTGAACTGCCGGAGCGAGATCTCGCTGACCCAGGCCAGCGGAGGCTGCTCGGCCTTCGCCCTCGCCCGCGACGGCACCCAGTGGCTGGCCCAGAACTGGGACTGGCGCAGCGATCAGCTGCACAACGTGGTGGCGCTGGAGATCAACGGCGACGACGCCCCGGCGCTGTTCAGCATCGGCGAGGCCGGCATGGTGGCGAAGATCGGCATGAACGAGCACGGCCTCGGCGTCTGCCTCAACGCCATCCGTTCGCAGACCTGCGGCGAGGGCCTGCCCATCCACGTCGCCCTGCGCAAGATCCTGGAGTGCCGCGACCTCGACGACGCCGTGGCGGTGGCACGCCACGACCGGGTCTGCTCGCCGGCGCACTTCCTGGTCGCCAGCGGCGACAGCCGGGCGCTGGGCCTCGAGGTGCACCCCGGCGAGCCCGGCGTCCTATCCCCCGAAGACGGCGTGGTCACCCACACCAACCATCTCTATGCCGGCGGCGGCGCCGAGCGCGTCGAGGACTTCCCGCGCGCCGATTCCCGGCCTCGCCTGGCGCGGCTGGATGCCCTGCTGCGCGAGGAGCTGCCAGCGCAGGACCCGGTCGGCGAAGGGGAGCTCTTCGCGCTGCTCGCCGACCACCACGGCGCGCCGCTCTCGATCTGTCGCCACTTCAACCCCGACCAGCCCGCGGAGGAGCGCATGGAGACGCTATTCTCGGTGGTCATGGACCTGACACGGCGGCGCCTCACGCTGCGCCACGGGAAGCCGTGCGAGAGCGATGAGAGCCTGACGGTGCAGTTCGGCGACGAGCCCGGTGTTGACCCGGGTCAAACGCGAGCAGATATCGAACGATAATGATTGTCAGGCGCAAGAGTGGGTGATAGCGTAGGCATGCGATATATTCTCATTTGCACCAAGGATCCCCGCATGAAGAACCTGCTGCTCACCGCTCTCTGCACCGGCCTGCTCGCCACCACCGCCTACGCCGAAGGGCCGGATCACTTCTCGGGCGAGCCCTCGCGCACCCTCGAGGAGGCGCTGACCAACCTCAGCGACTACAACGCACGGCTGACCGAGCTGCTGGCCAAGGACGAGCTGAGCAACCGCGACCTGGGCACCGTCCACGAGCTCACCTACACCCTGGAGAACGCGCTGGCCCGTATCGATGCCGAGGTCGACACCATGGCCACCTCCCTCGAGGAGGTGCACCTGGGCTCGGAGAGCGTCGACCGCGAGCGCGTGCGCCTCAACGGCATGGCCTACCTCAACGCCGCGCGTCCGCTGACCACGCCCTGAAGCCCTGAACACGCCCTACGGGCCTGAACGCCGCCCGCCGCCCCGGCGCCTCAGCCGGCCAGGGCTTCCTCGACCAGCGCACGGGCCTCGGCGGTCATCGGCAGGGCGAGGGCCAGTGCATGGGCGCCCGGCGACATCTTCCGCCAGGTCTTCTGCACGATGCGAATCAGGTGATCGTGGTCGACCTGTCGGGAGAAGTCGCCGAAGTAGTTCTCCAGGAACACCAGGCAGGCGCTGTCCTCCACCGCCTGCACGCCCGCGTCTCGCCCCAGCCCCTGCTTGCGGATCATCGTCGCCACCCGCTCGGCCGAGGCGTCATCGTAGCCCGCCTCGCGCATCAGCGCCGCGGTGGTCTCGCCGGCGCGCTGCCCCTGGTCGCGACGCCAGGTCAGATAGCCCACGCGCCCCTCGGGGTAGTCGCCGCGCGGCACCTGCCAGCGCTGCAGGTGCTGGCCGCGCACCGCCAGGCGTACCAGGTCGTCCGGCGCCTCAACGAGCCGCTCCAGCCAGGCGCTCATCCGCCCCGCGTGCCACAGCTCCTGGGGCACCGACTCGCCCGCCACCGTCACGCGGCGCGGGTCATCGGCGTGCAGGGCATCCAGGGCGGCGAGGGTCGCCGCGAAGGGAGAGGGGTCGCGAGGGGATTCGGCAGGCATGGGCGCACTCCTTGATCGGGTAGGGTCGGGTCCGGTAACGGCACGACGGCCACAGCATACCGGGCCGCCCGGCACCGGGCCCAGCCCCGCCGCCGCGGATCGCCCGGCGCCCAGGCCGCGGTGATCCTGCGATGGCCTCGATCGCCTCGGGCCGCACGAGGCGTAACGATCGCGCATAAAAAAAAGGCCCCCCGAAGGGGGCCAGTAGGAGCACGCCAGCTCACTCTTTGTATCGCCACTCCAATGGCGATCCTGCCATACAGATTGCGAGAAGCAGGCCAACAAAAAGAAAACACTTTCACAACAAATAGTTAACGAAACATGGCGCCTCGACGCCGCGTGTCACGGCGCCCGATCACTTCGCACCTGCACCATGGCGGGCCCACACGTCGGCCCGGTGCCCCATCGCAGCGCCTCGGCCCGCAGGCTCTCAGGGCGCGGGCGGGCGGCGTTGTTTATATATGGAATGGCATATATTCTAGCGAGAACTCCCAGGTTCCAGGACCTTCACTGCCCATGTCCTCTCTGCACGACCTGCCGAATATCGACCGCCCGCTGTTTCGCGTCCCCGACCCCGAGGCCCTCGGCGGCGCCGACGCCGCGCCGCATCCGCCCCGGATCCTGCTGCTCTACGGCTCGCTGCGCGAACGCAGCTTCAGCCGCCTCGCGGTGGAGGAAGCCGCGCGGCTGCTGGGGGCCATGGGCGCCGAGACCCGAACCTTCGATCCCCGCGGCCTGCCGCTTCCCGATGCCGAGGAGGCCAGCCACCCCAAGGTCGCCGAGTTGCGGGAGCTGGCCGCCTGGGCCGAGGGCATGGTGTGGTGCTCGCCGGAGCGCCACGGGGCGATGACCGGCATCATGAAGGCGCAGATCGACTGGATTCCGCTCTCGCTGGGCGCCGTGCGCCCCACCCAGGGCAAGACGCTGGCCGTGATGCAGGTCTGCGGCGGCTCCCAGTCGTTCAACAGCGTCAATCAGCTGCGCGTACTGGGGCGCTGGATGCGCATGCTGACCATCCCCAACCAGTCGTCGGTGCCCAAGGCCTACCTGGAGTTCGACGAGCACGATCGCATGCGCCCCTCGCCCTACTACGATCGCATCGTCGACGTGATGGAGGAGCTGGTGAAGTTCACCTGGCTGGTGCGCGGCCGCACCGACGTCCTCACCGATCGCTACTCCGAGCGCAAGGAGAGCGCCGGCGAGCTCTCCGAGCGCGTCAACCAGCGGGCGATCTGAGCGCCGCGAGCGTCATCCTTGCTCGCCGCAGAGCAGGCCGCTGTGGCGGATCTCCCCCAGCCGACCCTCACCGATCCCGCCGATCCGGGTGAGCTCGGCCGGACCCCGCCACGGCCGCCCGGCGATGATGTCCGCGGCGCGCGACGGCCCCACGTGGGGCAGCTCGGCGAGCCGCGTCGCGTCGCTGGCGTTGAGGTCGATGCAGTTCGCCCCCGAGCCGCCGGCTGCCGAGCCTGCCAATAAGGCGCCCCCGGCCGCCGGCACGGGCGGGAGGCGCGCGCCGTTGAGCGCCAGGTAGACCGGTGCATGGTCCGAGACCCGGTCGCGGGCGGCCTCATGATCCAGGGACAGCAGCGCGGGAAAGCGCAGGATGCCCCGGTCGTCGGGCGCCAGGCGTTCGGCGTCGTACCAGAGGTTGTCGTAGAGGCTCGAGTACTCGCCCGCCGTGGTCGACAGGGTCGAGCGCCCCTCGGTGATCGCCGGCACCGCTCCCAGGGCACGCAGGGGCGCCCAGCCCGGATGGTCGGGCGGCAGGTTGAAGTCGCCCGCCAGCAGGCGCGGCGTCTGTGGCGCGATCTCGCCGAGCCACTGCCAGTAGTCGGCCAGCGCCGCGATCTCCGGCAGGCGATCGCCCATGCGCTCGCCGTAGACCACGTGCACGTTCGCCAGGGTGAAGCGGTCGCCGGTCGCCAGGTCGCGAAAGCGTGCCGAGTAGGGCTCGCGGGAGAAGACGTCGCCGTGATCGATGAACACCACGGCGCCGTCCTCGTAGGCCACCTCGCTCTCCCGCCACAGGAAGCCGTAGTGCTCCTCGTAGGCACCGCGCCCCAGGGCGTGGCTGGCCATGGAGGACCAGGCCTCGCCCGAGCGCGCCTCGAGCTCGCGCTCCAGCGCGCCCAGCGCCGCGGGGTCCATCAGCTCCTGCACCGCCAGCAGGTCGAAGTGATTGGCCACGTGGGCCACCTGGGGCATGGCCTTGTCGTTGTTCCAGCCCAGGTGCTCGATGTTCCAGCTGCCGACGAGCACGTCGGCCGACACGGTAAGGGGAGACAGGGCCAGCAGCCCTGCCAGCAGATAACGCGGCATGCCATCTCCAGGCAAAAAGCCGCTATCCTGGCGGCCTTCTGCATGAAGATCAATGCGTTATGCAAAGGAGGAGAAACCGGGGCAACCGGCCGGGGAATCAGCGCAGCGCGAGCCACAGCGCGACGACGGCCACACCCAGCAGGAAGAGCATCAGGCCGAGGCGCCTAGTCGGCAGGCGCACCGCGCCGATGAGGGTGCGCGTGGGCATCGTCGGGTCGTGGCGAATCGCCAGCGTGCGACCGGGCGGGTAGTCGGCCAGAAACGCCTCGGCCTCCTGCCGCGAGGGGAAGGTGGGCGCGCCATCGAAGCGGCCGTTGTCGGAGACGACCTCCCGCCCCTCGACCCGGAAGACGATATGCACCCGCGCCAGGTAGCGGCGCGACTGATCGGGGCTCTCGCGGTTCTGCACCGGCGAGCCGAGCTCCTCGAGCTCGGTGTCGGTCACCCTGGCCGTCGCTTCGGGCCAGCGGCTCACGCCGCGCCGCCGCCATGCGGCGCGCGCCGAGAGGGCGGCACCGGCCAGGGCGGCGACGGCGATCAGCAGGGGGATCTCGGGCATGGTGCGGTTCCTGTCACCGGGAGGCCCCCATGATGACCAGCGCCGGCGCCGTTGCAAAGGCGCCGGGCTGTCGGGCCCTGGGCGAAAGGGAGAGCCGGCCGCTCAGGGATTGCCCGGCACGGCGATCCAGAACGGGAAGGCGCCCGCGAGCGGCTCGCGCCGCACGACCTCCAGGGTCTCGGTGTCGATCACCGCGATGGCATCCTCGGCGGTGAGCGAGGCGTAGAGATAGCGCCCGTCTCGACTCGCCCGCACCCCATGGGGCCCGGTGCCGACCTCGACCGACGCGGCGACCTCCAGGGCCTGCGCGTCGATGACGGTCACCACGGAGTCCGCGATGGCGCCGGTCGCCACGTAACGCCCACCGGGCAGGACATCGATGCCACCGTGGCCATTGCCGACCGGGAAGGTGGCGAGCATGGTCTCGCTGGCCAGCTCGAGCACCCCCACCTGGCCCACGAAATCGCGGATCCACAGCCGCTCGCCATCCTCGCTGAGGTCGAGGTTGTGCGGCGTCTCGAGCCCCGGCGTGGGAATCTCGTCGACCTTCTCGAGAGTGGCCATGTCGATCACGGCGATGGCCCCGCCGCCCTGCAGCGTCACGTAGGCCCGCGCGCCGTCGGCGGAGAACACGGCGTTGTGGGGCCCCGCGCCGACGGGGATGCTGGCGATCCGCTCGCCGGCGTCCAGGTCGATCACCACCGCCACGTCATCCGCCTGGGCCATGGCGAGGCCGTGCCGGCCGTTGGGCGCGATCTTCACCCCCTGGGCCACTGCGCCGATCGGCAGGGTCGCGGTCAGCGCCCCGGTGCGGGCGTCCAGCACATGGACATCGCCGGTCTTGAAGCCCGAGACCAGCAGCCGCGAGCCATCCGGGCTCAGGGCGTTGTAGTGCGCGCCCTCGATGCCCGGCCAGGCCTCACCGGTGGGCAGCACCTCGACATCGCCGCTGTGCTGCACCGCGACGTAGGCGGGCGCGGGGAACGCCGCCTCCCGGGTGAGCGCCGTGGTCGCATCGTCCGGTGCGGGCCTCGAGGCGGCCGCGGCCTCCGGGGTCGCCTCGCCGATGCCGTCGAGCCCCTGGCGCAGCCGGTGGACGTCGCGCCCGCTCAGCGATGCCTCGCCAAGCGCCTCGATCTCCTCGGCGGTGTAGGGGCGGAAGGCCTCGGGGGCGGGATCGATCTCGGTGAGCAGGTAGTTGAGCACCTCGGCGATCTGCGCCTCGCCAAGCGCCTCGCCCCAGGCCGGCATGTTGCCGTCGTAGGTCACGCCGTCGACGACGATCGGGCCGGTCAGGCCGTTCAGCAGCACCCGGGCCAGGTAGTCGCGCCCGTTGATCTCGTCACCCTCGGCGGCATAGAGCTCGCCGACGTGGCCGCGGTGGGGCGGGAAGACGCCGCTCACGCCCTCGCCGTTCGGCTGGTGACAGGCGGCACAGTGCTCGGCATAGACTCGAGCCCCGGGGGATGCCTCCTGGGCGGCGGACGTGGTGGCGGCCACCGCGCCGGTCGCGCCGAACAGGCAGGCCGTCATCCAGGGCAGCAGGTAGGGTCTTATCATTGTCATCTCTCGCATCGGGCCTTGGCCCCCGTCACGGCCTCGTCATCGCGACGAGCCGCCGCCAGGGCGCTCGGAAAGTGGGGCCGGGTCGGCGCCCGGCCATGGCATCACTGCACCGCGACGGGGCGCACCACCGGCTTGCCGTCGACGACCAGCGGCGGATCGACCTTCACCGCACCGGGGCCGAAGGCATACTCGCCGGGCGTGCCGGTATCGCGGTGGAGCATCACGTAGAGCCGCTCGCCGGCGGCCACCTCACGCGCCAGCGGCACCTCGACGGCCGCGTGATCGCCGGCGGCCACGGCGACATGGCCGATGGAGGCCGGCGCCACGATCTTGCCCTCGCCGTCGCTCTCATGGACCACCACGAAGCCATCCTCGGCGACGCTCACGCCGGCCACCATGACGGTGCGGCCGGGGGCCTGCTCCGCTACCTCGAGGGATGGGGCCGCGAGCGCACTCGCGACCAGGCCGAACGTCAGTGTCATGGCCGTCAGGGAATGGCGAATCATCATCGTGCAATCTCCTTTGCATGGGAAAGAATCACGCCGCAGCGGCGCTCGGCGTCTTACAGCCGAAGCCGCTCCAGCCTATCGGTGGGCAGCTCGCCCACCAGCAGCGAGCCGGCGTTGTCGCCCGGCCAGCCCACCACCGCCTGGTCGCCCAGGTGGGCGACGTAGCGACCCTCTCGGGCGACCGCATCGCGCACGCTCGCCCGATTGAAGAACAGCGGACCGCTGACCACGTACTGGACCACCGTGCGCGCCTCGACGCGGTAGGCCAGCGCCGCGGCGGGTTGCCCCTGCAGCGCGGTCGGCCAGGCGCCCAGGAACTCCACCCCGGGCCCCTCGATGACCTCGAGCGGCAGCGCTAGGGTGCGCGCCAGCACGGCGGTATCCCGGGTGGTATGCCCGGGCAGCTCACCGGCCACCAGTTGCCGGTAATCGGCCACGGCGTCGCGCACCATTGGCACGCCCTGGCGCGCCTGCCAGCTCGGCCACCCCAGCACCACCGCCAGCACGCAGGCCTGGACCGCCGCCAGGCCCCAGCCCGTCCAGCCCCACAGGGCGCGCGGGGCGGGGCGCCGCCGGGCGGGCGAGAGCAGCCGATGCCTCAGGCGCCGCTCGACGGCCTCGGCCGAGGCCGCGTGGGCGACAGAGGGAGTGGCTGCAGGTGAGGCCGAATTTGGAACCGAAGGTGCGGCGGCGCCGAGCCGCCCCAGGCGCTGGCTCACGGCCTGCTGGCGCGCCAGCTCCCGCCGGCACGGCTCGCACCCCGCCAGGTGCTGTGCCATGACGCGGCACTCGTCGGGGGACAGCTCGTCATCCAGGTAGGGCGCCACCTGCTCCAGCCAGGCGGCATGCGCCTCATGCTCGCGGCGATCGTGATCACTCATGGTGGCTTGCCTCCTTCTCGCCCGGCGTGCCGACGCCCCCGACCGCCTCCGGCGCCTCGACCAGCAGCGCGGCCAGCAGGCGGCGGCCGCGAGCCAGTCGGCTGGTCACCGTGCCCAGCGGCAGCTCCAGGGTCTCGGCGATCTCCCGGTAGCGGTAACCCATCAGGTCGTGCAGCTCGACCACGATGGCGAAATCATCCGGCAGGCGGCGCAGCAGCGCCGCCACGCGGCTGTCAGACTGCGCCGCCACGGCCTCTTCGAAGGGCCCCGGCGCCTCGCCGGCGATGGCCTGCCAGTGCGCCTCCTCGATATCAGTGATCGGCAGCAGCGCCTGGCGGCGCGACCGGGTGCGGCGATGATCGGCGACCTGCCGCAGCAGGATGCGCACCAGCCAGGCCCGTGAGGCCTCGGCCGAACGCAGCTCCTCGAGCTTCTCCCAGGCCATGATGCAGCTCTCCTGCACCAGGTCCTCGGCCAGCGCCGCATGGCCCGTGCGCTGCATCGCGATGTGCACGAGATGCGTCACATGCGGCTGTACCAGGCGTCGATAGCGCCTCTCCCGCGACGAAAAATGGCCCAGAAACCGCATCCCGCTTGCTCCCGATTTAATTGTGCTGCCTATTAAGACGGCGCGAGGCAGCGACTTTATTCCCGGCACCGTGAAAATCGGATGTTCGGGAAACACTCGGGACCATGAGTCCCGCCGACCATGATGCCCCCTGCATACGAAAAAGGCCGCACCCGAAGGGCGCGGCCTGGTCATGCACGACAGCCGGGGCGATCAGCCCTCGGCGGCGGCCGTATAGGGGGTCGGCTGCTCACGTTCCACCCACAGCGGGTTGCTCCAGGCGGTCTCGTCGTCCTGGTCGTCGACCTCGAGGGCAACCCAGCCCTCGACCGTCTCGTCCAGGGTCAGCGAGAGGCTGGCCTCGCGGCCGTCCAGGGCGACGGTCTCGAGCACCTCGCCACCCTTTCCGATCAGCCGGGCTTCCTTGAGGCCGTCGACGGCCGTGACATCCACCTGCCAGGTGAAGGCTTCCCCCTCGGGCAGACGCAGGGCGTCGCCGAACAAGCCGTTGCGCGGATGCAGCAGTGGCCCCTGGGTCGCGTAGCCGTGGCCATCCTTGAGGGCGCGGGCGAAGGCGCGCGGGGTCAGCTCGCCCGGCACCTTGGCCATCATGCGGATGCGGCCGGTCAGGTCGTTCCAGGCGTCGTGGGTGTCGGTGCCCGCCGTGAAGTAGACGCGGCTGCCCTCGTCCCACAGGTTATGGGCGGTCTGGCGCGTCGGGACGTTGTCGACCTCGGCATTGAGCTCCAGCAGGTCGAAACCGGTGGCGAAGCCGCCCGGCACGCTGTCGTTGGCCAGGTTACGCAGGTAGCCGTAGTCGTTGAACGGGTGGTTCAGGGGGATCACCTCGGCGTTCAGGCGGCGGGCATCCGCCAGGATCTCCTGGACGCTGTCGGTCCCCGGATCCACCTGCATCTCGCCGGCGATATCGATGGGGAAGGGATTCATGTGCCCCCAGGACGCCGACACCTCGATGGACGGGATGAAGGGCACGCCACGCTGCCCGGAGAGCGCCTGGAAGCGCTCATGGTTGGCCGTGGAATCGTGGTCGCTGATGAACGTCAGGTCGAGGTCGGTGGCCAGCTGCGCCCGGACGACCGTCTCGGGCGGGGTGGTGCCCTCGAGGACGTTGGCGTGGTGGTGCAGGTCGGCCCCGTACCAGGAATCGTTGTTGGGCTCGGCGAGCCGCTCGATCTCGAGGGTCTTCTGTACGGATTCGCCGGAGGCCAGGCTCACCTCGAGCTCCTGCTGCTCGGCGGTGAAGCCGGCACCGGCATTGATGCTCATGCGGTAGTCCCCGGGCGCCAGGTTAAGCTCCGCCTGGCCGGCGGGGGTCAGCTCGGTGAAGAAGGTCTGCTTGCCAAGGAACTCGACGGGCGGCTGTTGCCCCTCGAGGATCGCCAGGCGGGCATCGCGGGGCGCACCGGTCTTGGCATCCCGCACATCGAGGCGCAGGGTACCCGGCCCCTTCAGGCCCGCGAAGTCCAGCGTCTGCTCGCCGCCCGCGGTCACCGTCAGCGCGACGGGCTCGCTGTTGGCGTGGCCGAGGCCCGTGGCATAGGCGCTGTACTCGCCGACCGGCAGGGACATCTCGAAGGTGCCGCCCTCGGCCAGGGTCCAGGCGTAGGGGTGGCCGTCCTGCTCGATCATCACCAGGCCATCCTGCGGGGCCTCGCCGCCGTCGTTGCGCAGGGTGCCCGCGATCTGCCCGACGGGCTCGCCATGCCGCTCGGCCTCGAAGGCCACCACCGGCGCCAGGTCGCCCTCGGGCACCACCTGCAGCCAGCCCTCGAAGGTGCGCGACTCGCCGGGCGCGAGGTCATGCTCCAGGTACATGTCCTGGCCTTCGTAGTTGACGCGATCGAAGTAGGGGGCATGCAGCGCGAAGACCCAATCACGATCGTAGGCGACCATGCGATCGGTCAGCGCATCAACGGCCACGGTTTCCTTGGCATCGCCGAGTCCCGGGACGCCGAACAGGAAGCCGGTGTCGGGCCACAGGGTGTAGCCGGAGCGAATGGCCTCCAGCGGCGCCTCGCCGGCGTTCTCCAGTTCGGTATTGAGCTGGATGCGATCGCTGCCCGCCTCGAGGCTGTAGGTGGTGGTGACCCAGGCCTCGCCCCAGTTGCGGCGAATCCGCACTACCACCCGCTCGGCCGAGTCCTCGACGATCTCCACCTCCTTGCCGTCGTTGGGCCAGGCGGACCAGTTGTTGGGGATGAAGTCGGCGAAGGCGATGCGGTCGAGGTCGATCTCGCCCTCCTTCACGGCGGCGAGGTCGACCAGGGTGCCGCGGGGCACGCCCCAGGGCGGCGCGGATTCAACGGCGAGGGAGAAGGCCAGCCGCTCATTGGCGATGGTCAGGTCCTCGCTCGCCTGGGCTTCCCCATCGGGGATCACCGTGGCGCCACGGGTGATACTGACCTCGGCGTGAGACGCCGCGGAGGCGCCGGCCAGCAGGCCGGCCAGCAGTAGTCGTTCGAGTCGCTTGGTCATTGAAGCGCTCCCATGCAGGGTATGTCGTTATTGGTAGGTAACGCTGCTATCCTCCTTTATTTTGATTGACCATTCAAATAACGACCATAAGGCGACCAGGCGCAGGCTGGCCTCCTCGCGACTGCGGGGAACGGCTGACATGGGGTCTGTCCGGTAAGCCCGTCGTCACACCAAAAAGGCCGTCGATCAATGATCGACGGCCTTTTGGATGCTTTCATCATCCCGGCCCGTGGGCCGGGTTAAAGGCTTACTTGGCAGCCTTGGGTGCGGCTTCCTTGACGGCCTTGCTGGCGGTCTCGGTGGCCTGCTGGGCGCTTTCCTGGGCCTGCTTGACGCTGCCCTCGGTCAGCTTCTGGCTCTCCTGGGCGAACTCCTGCTGGAGAGCCACCGCCTTCTCGGCATCGCCCTTCAGGCGCTCGGTCAGCTGCTTGGCGACGTCCTGCTGGCCTTCCAGGTAGCTCTTGAAGCCTTCGGCGTCCTTGACCTCTACCAGCTTGCGCAGCTGCGCCAGGTTGGTGTCAGCATAGGCCTTGGTGGCATCAAGCTGAGCATTGACCATCTTCTCGGTGAAGTCGACGGACAGGGCGGCGAAGGCCCGCGCCGGGGCGAAGAACATGGACTCGAACTGAGTGGTGTCGAATTGCTTGGTGTCGAAAGCGAAAACGTTGGTCATGATGGGAACCTCCAAGGTTCTGAGTGCCATGGAACGGGCGATCCCCGTTCTGATGCCCTGCATCATAGCAGGCACTTTTGTGCAGTGCAACATAATCCCTTCGCGTCGCCGAGTGCCCGTGCGCAGAGGCGCAGGGGCCTGGTATTGGCCGGCCTGCTGGAAAAAACGCCTGACCTCCTGGGTATGCGTCGATCATGGCCCCTTAATTCACCTCAAGGTACTGCAGCGGTCACACTCCTGGGCTAGCCTATGCTGCAACGCAATAAATCGTGGAGCCGCTATGACGAACCCCTTCTCTCTGCAAGGCAAGGTCGGCATCGTGACCGGCCTGGCCAACCAGGACAGTATCGCCTTCGGGTGTGCCCAGGCCCTGCACGAAGCCGGCGCCGACATGCTGGTGACCTATGCCAGCCCCAAGGCCGAGCGCTTCGTCACTCCGCTCGGTGCCGAGATGGGCCATCCCGAACTGCGGCTCTGCGATGTGCAGGACGACGCCCAGCTGGATGAACTTTTCGACCGGGCTCATCAGCGCTGGGGGCGTCTGGACTTCGTGGTGCACTCGATCGCCTTTGCGCCGCTGGACGACCTGCATGGCCGTGTGGTGGATTGCTCGCGAGACGGCTTCACGCTGGCGATGGATGTCTCCTGCCACTCCTTCCTGCGCATGGCGAAACGCGCCGAGTCGCTGATGCCGCATGGCGGCACCCTGGTGTGCATGTCCTACTACGGCGCCGAACGGGTGGTGGACAACTACAACCTGATGGGCCCGGTGAAGGCCGCCCTGGAATCCGCCACCCGTTATCTGGCCGCCGAGCTGGGACCCAAGCGCATCCGCGTGCATGCCGTCTCCCCGGGGCCGATCCGCACCCGCGCGGCCTCCGGCCTCAAGGATTTCGAGGCCCTGGCCCGGGAGAGCGAAGCCCATGCGCCGCTGCGGCGGCTGGCGACGGTGCGCGACGTGGGCAATGCGGTCGTCTACCTGGCCTCCCCAGCCGGCGCCGCGACCACCGGCTCGCTGCACTATGTCGATGCCGGCGACCACATCCGCTACTGAGCCCCACATCGCCATCGAAGACCCTGGCGAAGCGAACGACGAGGAGAGGAACATGAGCGCGACAAGCGGCGATGGCTTTATCGAGAACCGCACCTTCGACGAGATCAAGATCGGCGACCAGGCGTGTCTCGAAAAGCGCCTGACCATGGAAGACATCAAGCTTTTTGCGATCATGTCCGGCGACATCAACCCGGCCCATGTCGACGACGACTTCGCCCGCAGCACGCGCTTCCAGGAGGTGATTGCCCATGGCATGTGGGGCGGCGCGCTGATCTCCACGGTTCTCGGCACCCAGCTGCCCGGGCCCGGCACCATCTATCTGGGGCAGACCCTGAGCTTTCACGCCCCGGTCAACCTCGGCGACGTGCTCAAGGTGTGCGTCCGGGTCACGGCGAAGGACGAGGCGAAGAAGCAGCTCGACCTGGAATGCCGCTGCGAGAACCAGAAGGGCAAGGTCGTCATTGAAGGTCAGGCCCATGTGCTCGCCCCGACCGAGAAGATTCGGCGGCCGCGCACCGCCATGCCCGAGGTGCGTCTGGCCGAGCGTGGCCGCCTTCATGAGATCCTCAGCGCCGCCGACCACCCCGAGCCCATCGTCATGGCCGTGGTCCACCCGGTCGATCGCGAATCGCTGCTGGGCGCCATGGCCGCCGCCGAGCATGGGCTCATTGTGCCCTTGCTGGTGGGGCCCGCTGGCAAGATACAGGCCGCCGCCGATGCCGCCGAGGTCGATATCCGCGACATCGAGGTGATAGACACGCCTCACAGTCACGCCGCGGCAGAAAAGGCCGTGGCCCTGGTCCGCGAAGGTCGCGCCGCCTCGCTGATGAAGGGAGCCCTGCACACCGACGAGCTGATGCGCGAGGTGTTCAAGCGCGAGAGCGGCCTGCGCACCGAACGCTGCATCAGCCATGTGATGGCGTTCGATGTGCCCACCTACCCCCGTCCGCTGTTCATCACCGATGCCGCCATCAACATCTATCCCACCCTCGCCCACAAGCGCGACATCGTGCAGAACGTCATCGAGCTGGCCCAGGCGCTGGGCATCGCCGACCCCAAGGTGGCGATACTCTCGGCGGTGGAAACCATCAACCCCAAGATCACCTCCACCCTGGACGCCGCCGCGCTGTGCAAGATGGCCGAACGCGGCCAGATCACCGGCGGCACCCTGGATGGCCCCCTGGCCTTCGACAACGCCGTCTCCGAGGCCGCCGCCGAGGCCAAGCACATCGTCTCGCCAGTGGCCGGCAAGGCCGACATCCTGGTCGCCCCGGACCTCGAGGCCGCCAACATGCTGATGAAACAGCTCACCTACCTCGCCGACGCCACCGGTGCCGGCATCGTGCTGGGTGCCAGGGTGCCGATCGTGCTGACCAGCCGCGCCGACGAAGCCATCACGCGCATGGCCTCTTGTGCCCTGGCACTGCTGCTGGCCGACTACCAGCAGCGCCAGGGCGCCGCACAACGACAGGAGCGCTGACATGGGCGATATCCTGGTCATCAACAGCGGCTCGTCGAGTCTCAAGTTCGCGCTGTTTTCCCCGCCCGACGCAGACGCTCACGACCTCGACCGCCTCGCGCTGCGTTTTCAAGGCAAGCTCACCGGGCTCGGCAAGGGGCAGGCCGCCTCCGCCGCCCGCCTGCAAGACGCCGAGGGCCAGCCGGTACAGGCCGGCTCCTTCAGCGACCTGCCCCCCGCACTGGATCATCAGGGTGCGTTGGTGCGGCTGCTCGACTGGATCAGTGAGCGTCCCGATCTCGACGACCTCGCCGTGATCGGCCATCGTGTGGTGCACGGCGGACGCCACTTCCATGCACCGGTGGTGCTCGACGCGGCCATCGTCGAGGAACTGCAGACCCTCGAGCCCCTGGCTCCGCTGCATCAGCCCTACGGCCTCGAACCGATCAGGCGCCTGGCCGAGCGGCTTCCCGAGATCACTCAGATCGCCTGCTTCGATACCGCCTTTCACACCACCCAGCCGGCAGTGGCCCGGCACTTCGCCCTGCCTCGCGAACTGACCGCCAGGGGCCTGATTCGCTACGGCTTTCATGGGCTCTCCTACGACTACATCAATCGCATGCTGCCGCGTCACTTGAACGGCCAGCCCGCCGGGCGGGTGGTGGTCGCCCACCTGGGCAACGGCGCCAGCCTGTGCGCCATCCAGGACGGCCAGAGCGTGGGCTCGACCATGGGCTTCACCGCGCTCGACGGCCTGCCCATGGGCACCCGCTGCGGCAGCCTGGATCCCGGCCTGGTCCTTTACCTGCTCGGCGAGGAGGGCATGAGCGTCGATGAGGTCAATGACCTGCTCTACTCAGGCTCCGGCCTGCTCGGCGTTTCCGGCATCAGCGGCGACATGCGCGCACTGCTGGAGAGCGACGCCGCCGAGGCCCAGGAAGCGATCGACCTCTTCGTGTATCGCATCGTTCGCGAAGTCGGCAGCCTCGCCGCCGCCATGGGCGGGCTGGATCATCTGGTGTTCACGGCGGGCATCGGCGAGCGGGCGGCCCCGGTGCGCCGAGCCATCGGCCAGGAGTGCGCCTGGCTCGGCGTTGACCTGGACGACGATGCCAATCGTCGCGATGCTACCTGTATTTCCCGCACCGACAGCCGCGTCGGCGCCTGGGTCATCCCTACCGACGAGGAACGCATGATCGCCTGGCACGCCAGCAGCCTGATGGCGACACTCGCATGAAGGGGCGCGAGGGCGGCTGGCGAAGTGCTGGCGGCCGTCGCTTGCCCCTCGGAGGCTGTCGCTGAAGGGTTTAGCGCAAGCTTGCGCTGGTCGATGACGGTAGAACGCACCGCGTCGAAGTGTCCCTATGTACAGTTGCGCCGGAGGGGAGCAACATGACTGACGGGCCGGGGAGCCAAAGGCTCCTCGGACACGATTGGGTTTCCAGGTCGGCCGCCCCGGTTGATGAAACAAACCCAGATTGCCGGGGGAGTGACAGCGATGGCGACAACCGTACTGGTCTATTACGACTTCCGCATGCTCGGTCACAATCCACACGGCTGGGACCCTGACCGTCCCGAGTGGACTGACGCCGTCAAGGCGATGATTGAGCTTCAGTACCCCAATGCCAACCTGGACACCTATAGCCATCCGGAACGTCCGGGTCGGCTGACGGCGATCGTCGATCGGCTGCTTAACGGGCCTATCGACGGGTTGCGCTGGATGCTGCCGGCCACGGCCAGCGCCACCCAGCTGGAGAGGGCACATGATGCGGCCTATGTGGCCCATGTCGAGTCGCTGGACGGTCAATCCGGCTGGCTGGCCAAGGACACGACCGCCGTATCGCCGGGCAGCGTGACAGCGGCCCGCCTGGCGGCCGGCTCCGGAATCAGCGCGATCGAAGCGATCGCCGCCGGTGAAGCCCGGCGAGCGTTCTGTATCGTGCGCCCGCCGGGCCACCATGCGCCGGCCGACCGTGCCCGTGGCTTTTGCCTGTATAACAACCTGGCGGTCGCCGCGGCGCATGCACGCCAAGCGCTCGGCCATGACCGGGTCATGATCTGGGACCTGGACATGCACCACGGCAACGGTACCCAGGCCATTTTCTATGACGATCCCAGCGTGCTGGTGGTCGATAGCCACTGCGCGGCACCGTTCTACCCGGGCAGCGGCCTGTTGGCCGAAACCGGCGCCGGAGCGGGCGTTGGCTACCACCTCAACGTGCCGCTGCCCATGGGGTTTGGCAACGCCGCGCTATTGGAGGTGTTCGAGCAGGTGGTACGACCGGCAGCGCACGCATTCCAGCCCGAACTCCTGCTGATATCCGCTGGCTTCGACTGTCATTACCTCGACATGATCTGCGCCATGGACGAGACCGGCTATGCCGCCGTCACCCAGCGCCTGTGCGCCCTGGCCGATGAGCTCTGTGACGGCCGACTGGTGATGATGCTGGAAGGCGGCTACAACGCGAAGGCATTGGCCGACAGCACCTATGCGGTCATTGACGCATTGGCAGGGAATCCGGTGAGTGCCCTCAACGTCCTGCCAGACGACCCCGGCAGTGCAGCCGTGGCCGACGCAGCGGCCTTCCACGGCACATCCATCGCCGCGCTGAGCAGAACCGCTAAACGGAGAAATCCAGCTCTTCCTGGGCTTTCAGCAGGGCCCGCATCTTGATGGGGTTGTCACCCAAGAAGAAGATCAGGCCCCAATGAGTTCCGAAGGCTGACCGATCAGGCACCGTCTCCTCTGTGGGCGCGAGCAATTCGTGAGACTCGACAAGAGGGCGGCACGAACCGAGCATTGCGCTGTTCCAGCGCGCGCATCTTCGGGTCGGGGTTGTGGAAGGCCATCGGCTGCTCCGCGACCGGTTCAGGCCCGGGCGACCTTCACCGCGGTGCCCGTCGCCACCAGGAACAGCATCGACTTGCCGCCGCCGGAGATCTCACTGTAATCGAGGTCGATGCCGATCACGGCATTGGCGCCCATCGACGCCGCCTCCCGGCGCAGCTCGTCCAGGCAGGAGACCCTCGCATCGCGCAGCGCGTCCTGGGACGACTTGTTGCGCCCCCCGAAGAAATCGCGGAAGCCGGCGAACATGTCCTTGAGGATGTTCATGCCGAACACGCACTCAGCGGAGACGATGTCGAGGTGCTCGGTCACGCGGTAGCCTTCGAGGTGTGAAGACGTGGTGAGGATCACGCGCTCGGACATACGAACATTCTCCCTGTGGTGGCGGACACGATGGGCGGGGCTGCGCGAATAAAGACGCCACGACCGCCCATCCATCATGCGCAGGGGGAAAGCGGCTGGGCAAGCCTCACCCTCGGGCGCCGATGGCCATCGGCACCACGCCAACAGGGCCGAACCGGCCGTGCCAAACCGGCCGTGCCAAACCGGCCATGCCGAACTGACCGCACCGAAACAGACAACCCCGCCCGGCGGCGGCCAGGCGGGGTTCAGGGTACGGCGAAACGCGCGCCGCGCGGAGTCGACCTTCGGCGCGGCCTCAGAAGGTGTAGATCACCCCGGCGGTGAGCATGTCCAGATCACCGATCTCGTCGGCATCGATGTGCTCGTACTCCAGCCGTCCGCTCAGGCCGAACAGCCCGAGGCGCGCGCCTACGCCGTAGACCGGGTCAGTGCCGGAGCGATCGCCGATCCCGCGGCCGCGGCGCTCGGCGTCCCAGTCGGCCATGCCGGCCTTGGCATAGAGCCCCAGCGGGCCGAAGCTCAGCCCGGCGAGCCCCATGGCCTGGAAGCTCTCGACCTCGAGGCTCGCCGAGCGGCCGCCCACCTCGCCATCGAGCTCGCCGGTGTTGACGTAGGCCAGTTCGGCACCAAGATCGATCAACGGCAGCCAGCCGAAGTGGTAGCCGCCGGTGAGCTTCCAGTGGCTCGTCTCGTCGTCGAAGGCGCCGCTACCGTGGGTCTCGCCGGCGCCGGCGCCGACATAGAAGCCGGTGCCGGCCGCCATGGCGGGCGCGGCGCTCAGCGCGAGCCCGGCGGCCAGGCCGGCGATGCGCAGAGTGCGGGAGAGGGATGTCCGTGGCATGCGATCACTCCTGTGAGCCTGTTGAGGAGCAGGGAGTGTACGCGCCCCAGGTGCGGCCCCCCACCCCGCAGACGCTCCGCCGCCCCCTTGGTATTCTCGCTGACGATATCCATCCGCCCGTTCGAGAGACTGCCATGTGGGATGAACGCTTCGACAGCGACGACTACCTCTACGGTACCGAGCCCAACGACTTCCTGCGCGAGCAGGTCGAGCGGATCGGCAAGCCGCCGAAGCGGGTGCTGTGCCTGGCCGATGGCGAGGGGCGCAACGGCGTCTACCTGGCCGGGCTCGGCCATCGGGTGCTATCCGTGGACGCCTCCGCGGTCGGCCTGCGCAAGGCCGTCCGGCTGGCCGAGCGCGAGGGCGTGCCGCTGGAGACCCTTCACGCCGACCTCACCGAGCACGTCTTTCCGGCGCAGGCCTTCGATGCGGTGGTATCGATCTTCTGCCACGTGCCTGAGGCGGGGCGCCCGCACCTGCATCGCCAGGTGGTGCGCACCCTGAAGCCCGGCGGCGTGCTGATCCTGGAGGCCTACACCCCGGCCCAGGTGCCGCGAAACACCGGCGGGCCGGACACCCCGGATCGCACGCCCACCGCCGCGGAGCTGGAGGCCGCCTATGCCGAGCTCGAGATCCTCGCGAGCCGCGAGTTCGATCGCCCGGTGATCGAGGGCCGCGGCCATACCGGCCTGGGGGCCGTGGTGCAGTTCATCGCCCGCCAGCCCTGACGACACGACAAGCGGCTAAGCGTCACCCCCCCCTCCCTCGGCGTGCGGACCAGCAGCGCCGGGCCGTCGGCATGAAGATCCATCATAGCCAGGCCATCGCGGCCATCATTGCCTAGCCGTTGAGCCACCAGGTGGCGGCATTGAGGTAGGCGGCGAAGCTCACCCAGGCCAGGTAGGGCACCAGCAGCCAGGCGGCCACGGGCGAGACCCGGGCGAAGCGGCGCAGGGTCAGCGCGATCAGTGCCCACAGCAGCAGCAGGTCGAGCAGCGCCAGGCCCATCCAGTGCAGGCCGAAGAAGAAGATCGACCAGAGCGCGTTGGCGACGAGCTGGGCCAGGAAGGGCCAGGAAGGGCCAGAGGGTGTGCCAGCGCGCCGCGGGCGGTACCGCCAGGGTCGCCCGCCAGGCTGCCAGCGCCATCAGCAGGTAGAGCGTGCTCCAGGCGATGGGGAAGGCGAGGTCGGGCGGCGTGAGCGGCGGCTTGGCCAGGCCGGCGTACCAGTCGCCGGGCGGGGTGGCGATGCCGGTCAGGGCGGTCAGGGCGGTCAGCGCCAGCCAGCTCATCAGCACCAGGGCGGAACGCGTCGCGGTCATGGTCACTCCTCGTGGTGGTGAATCCGGTATCGTAGGCGGTGGATGTCCCGACGTCGAAGCGGTTGTGCTGGGAGGGAGAGATGGACGAGACCCTGGATGCCCTCATCGTGGGCGGCGGCATGGTCGGTGCCGCGACCGCCGTGGCGCTGGCCCAGGCCGGCCTGCGCGTGGCCCTGGTGGAGGGCGGCGAGCCGCCCGAGGCGATCCCCGATGACGCCCCCTTCGACCTGCGGGTCTCGTCGCTCAACCTCGCCTCCCGGCGACTGCTGGAGGAGATCGGCGCCTGGCAGCTCATTCCCGAGGCCCGGCGCTGCCCCTTCCGACATATCGAGGCCAGCGACGAGTCCGGGCAGCGCCACGTCCACTTCGGCGCCGAGGCGCTCGAGCTGCCGGACTTCGGCCACTTCGTCGAGAACCGGGTGATCCGCCGCGCCCTCTGGCAGCGGCTGGCCGAGCTGCCGCAGGCGACGATCCTCTGCCGCGCCGGGCCGGTGGCCTGGCTCCCCGGTGGGCAACACGGCCTGCTGGAGCTCGACGACGGCCGGCTGCTGGCCGCGCGGCTAGTGGTGGGCGCCGACGGGGCGGCGTCGCGCACCCGGCAGCTTGCCGGCATCGCCACTCGCGACGAGGACTATGGCCAGCGCGCCCTGATCATCAATGTGCGGACCCGGCTGCCCCAGCAGGACGTGAGCTGGCAACGCTTCACCGCCTGCGGGCCCCAGGCGATGCTGCCGCTGCCCGGCCACCACGCCTCGCTGGTGTGGTACGACGGCGACGAGGCCAACCGGGCCCGCGAGGCGCTCGACGACGAGGCGCTGCGCCAGGCCATCGAGCGCGACTTCCCGGAGCGCCTGGGGGGCGTGGAGGCGGTGCTGGGTCGCGCCAGTTTCCCCATCCGCCGCCGCCATGCGGAGCGCTATTTGCGCCCGCGGCTGGCGCTGGTGGGCGACGCCGCCCACGTGATCCACCCGCTGGCCGGGCAGGGGCTCAACCTCGGGCTGCAGGATGCCGAGGCGCTGAGTCGCCGGGTGACCGCCGCCTTCCGGGCCGGCCAGGATCCGGGCCAGCGTCGGGTGCTGGCCGGCTATGCCCGCGAGCGACGCCCCCAGACCCTGGCGATGATCGCCGCCATGGAGACCTTCCACCAGGTGTTCACCGGGGCCGCGCCCCTGCGCCAGGCCGGGGGCGCTGGGTTGGCGCTCGCCGACCGCCTGGAGGGCGCCAAGAAACAGGTGATGCGCCACGCCCTGGGGCTCTGACCACGGACGATGAGAGGCAGGCGGCGAACGGCGGCCCGGCAGTGGCTCGGGGCGGTATTGTTATGTTATAACCTTTGCCGCACTTCCGGAGACGATCGACCATGGCACACCGACACCACCGGCATCGCCCCGAAGGGCCCTGCCACTTCTCGCTGATGTCGCTCTCCGCGGCGCGCCGGCTGCTGCTCGTCGCCGCGCCGCTGGCCGCCCTGTGGCTGGCGGTTTCCTGGGCCGCGGGGTGGTGGTCCTGATGGCGCGCCTGCAACTGCACGACCTGCAGCTGGCCCGCGGCGGCCAGACGATCCTCGAACACCTCGACGGGCGCTTCATGGACGGCGCCATCACCGCGCTGATCGGCGCCAACGGCGCCGGCAAGAGCACCCTGATCTCGGCGATCATGGGCATGCTGTCGCCGATCGCCGGGCGGGTCGAGTGCGCGGTGCCCCGCGAGCGCCGCGCCTGGCTGCCGCAGCAGCTGGCGCTGGACCTGACCTTCCCGATGAGCGTGGAAGAGCTGATCATGAGCGGCACCTGGCCGAGCCACGGCGCCCTGAAGGGCTACTGCGGCCCCCACTACCGTCGCTGCCGCGAGATCATGGCCAAGCTCGGCATCTCGCCGCTGGCGCATCGTCAGCTGGGCGAGCTCTCCGGCGGCCAGCGCCAGCGCGCGCTGTTCGGCCGCACCCTGATGCAGGAGGCCGAGCTGCTGCTGCTCGACGAGCCCTTCGCCAACGTCGACATCGAGACGGTCGACGTGCTGATGGAGGTGCTGCGCGAGATGGCCCGCGCCGGAACCACCATCATCGTGGTGCTCCACGACATGGAGCAGCTCGCCCGCCTGGCCGACGACGTGCTGCTGCTGGCCGGCGGCCACGGCCGCTGGGTGCGTCCCGACGCCCTCCTCGACCACCACAGCGGCCTGGTGCCCCGCGCACCGCGCCTGCCCCTGACCTTTCCGGATGCTTCCCATGCTGGCACTGCTTGAGGCCTGGCTGATCGCCCCCTTCGACTATGGCTTCATGCAGCGCGCCTTGGTGGCCGGGCTGGCGCTGTCGCTGGCCGCCCCGCCGCTGGGCGTGTTCCTGATGCTGCGCGGCATGAGCCTGATCGGCGACGCCATGGCCCACGCCATCCTGCCCGGGGTGGCGCTGGGCTTCCTGGCCGCCGGCTTCTCACTGCCGATGATGAGCCTCGGCGGCATCCTCTCGGGGCTCTTGATCGCCGTGCTCGCCGGCAGCGTCTCGCAGATGACCGGTCACAAGGAGGACTCGGCCATGGCCAGCTTCTTCCTCATCTCGCTGGCCGCGGGGGTGATGCTGGTCTCGCTGGGCGGCAGCAGCGTCGATCTTACCCACGTGCTGTTCGGCTCGATCCTGGCCGTCGACTCCATCGCCCTGACGCTGATCGCCGGCATCAGCAGCCTGATCGTGATCACCTTGGCGGTGATCTTCCGCGCCCTGGTGGTGGAGTGCCTCGATCCGCTGTTCCTGCGCGGCCAGGGAGTGCGCGGCGGCCTGGTCCACGGCATCTTCCTCGGCCTGGTGGTGCTCAACCTCACCGCCGGTTTCCAGACCCTGGGCACCCTGATGGCCGTGGGCCTGATGATGCTGCCCGCCACCACCGCACGCTTCTGGAGCCAGCGCCTGGAGGGGCTGATCGCCATCGCCATCGTCATCGCGCTTGCGGCCAGCACCGGCGGCCTGCTGATCTCCTATCACTTCAGCCTGCCCTCGGGCCCGGCGATCATCCTGCTGGCCGGCGCCGCTTACGTGCTCTCCGCACTGTTTGGCCGCCACCATAGCCTGACCGCCCGCCGGCGCCGCCATGCCCAGCCGCTGGGCGCCGCCGTCAACGACTGACACACCCAACCAAGGAAGCCCGCCATGCGCCTCGCCCGAACTCTTGCCCTGCTCGCCGGGGTGTCCACCCTGCTGGCCCTGCCCGCCGCCCTGGCCGCGGAGCGCGTCCAGGTGGTCACCAGCTTCAGCCTGCTCGCCAACATGATCGAGAACGTCGGCGGCGAGCACGTCGAGGTGGCGGCGCTGGTCGGGCCGGACAGCGATGCCCATGTCTACTCGCCACGCCCCACCGACGCCCGCGATCTCGCCGAGGCGGACCTGGTGGTCTTCAACGGCCTGCAGTTCGAGGGCTGGATGGAGCGGCTGATCGATGCCAGCGACTTCGACGGCCCGCTGGTGGTGGCGACCGACGGCCTCGAGGCGCACCTCGAGGCCGCCGAGGACGACGGGCATGACGCGCACGCCAGCCACGACGACGAGGCGCCCGGCGACGAGCACGATCACGGCCCCCTCGACCCCCACGCCTGGCAGGATCTGGGGCTGGGCGAGATCTATGTGGATAACATCCGCGACGGCCTGATCGCCGCCGACCCGGCCCACGCCGATGCCTACCGGGCCAACGCCGAGCGCTACCTCGACGCCATCGCCGCGGCCGACGACGAACTTCGCGCCCTGCTCGACGAGATCCCCGACGAGACCACGGTGATCACCGGCCACGCCTCCTTCGGCCACTTCGCCCGCGCCTACGGCCTGCGCTTCCTCTCGCCCCAGGGGCTCTCCACCGCGGGCGAGCCGAGCGCGGCCAACATGGCCCGGCTGATCGACGTGATCCGCGAGCAGAGCGTGCGGGCGCTGTTCCACGAGAACATGACCAGCCCCGCCATGATCGACCAGCTGGCCGAGGAGACCGGCCTGCCGGTGGCCGGCACCCTCTATGCCGACGCCCTGGCCAGCGACGGCGAGGCCGATAGCTGGCTCGGCATGATGCGTCACAACGCCCGGGTGCTCCACGACGCCCTGGCACAGCCGGGCCATGAAGAGCCGGGCCATGAAGGGGACAGCGACGCTCAGGGCCAGGATCACGCCCCGGACGAGGCGCCACACGACCACGCGCACTGAGTTAGCGCGCCACAGGACCACACGGCGGCTCGAGCACGCCGACGCCAGACCAGCGCACGGCCACCACGCCGGCACGACACGGGCGCCATCTACGGATGGCGCCCGTTTTGTGCCACCATCGAGCCACGCCCCTCGCCAGGACCGCCGCCATGCTCGAGTTCCGCCAGGTCGCCAAGGCCTACGCCACGCCCCAGGGGCCGCTCGAGGTGCTCGCGGGGGTGGACCTCGCACTGGCGGCCGGCGAGAGCCTGGCGCTGATGGGCGAGTCGGGCAGCGGCAAGTCGACCCTGCTGCACCTGGCCGCCGGGCTCGACCTGCCCAACCGCGGCGAGGTGCGCCTCGCCGGCCAGGCGATCTCGTCGCTCGCCGAGCCGGTCCGGGCGCGGCTACGCCGCGAGACCCTGGGCCTGGTGTTCCAGCAGTTCCACCTGGTGGCGAGCCTCACCGTGCGCGACAACCTGCGCCTGCAGGCGCGCCTGGCGGGTCGCGAACGGCCCGACTGGACGGCCGAGCTGATCGAGCGGCTGGGCCTGGCCGGGCTGGAAAAGCGCTATCCCGAGCAGCTCTCCGGCGGCCAGCAGCAGCGCCTGGCCATCGGCCGGGCGCTGGCGCCGCGCCCCGCCCTGCTGCTCGCCGACGAGCCCACCGGCAACCTCGACGAAGACACCGCCGACGAGGTGCTCGACCTGCTGCTGGCGCTGGTGCGCGACACCGGCTGCGCCCTGCTGATGGTGACCCACAGCCCGCGGGTGGCCGCCCCGCTGGACCGCCGCCTGCACCTCACCCATGGCCGGCTGACGACACCCCCGGCGGGGCAGGACGCATGCGCCTGACGCTCGTCGCCCTGGCCACGCTGCTCGGCCACTATCGCCGCCACCCCGGCCAGCTGGCCATGCTACTGCTGGGCCTCTGGGTGGCCGGCGCCCTGTGGAGCGGCGTGCAGGCGATCAACGCCTCGGCCCGGGACAGCTACGCCCGGGCCGAGGCGCTCTTCACCAGCGGCCTGGACCGCCTGGAGCGCCGCGACGGCGAGGCGCTGGATCACGCGGACTTCGTGACCCTGCGCCGCGCCGGGCTTGCCGTCTCGCCGCTGCTGGAGGGCGAGGTGGTCACCGTGCAAGGCGAGCGGCTGACGGTGATCGGCATCGACCCGCTGACCCTGCCCGGCGACAGCGCCTTCGCCACCGCCGGCAGCGGCGGCGGACTGACCGCCTTCTTCACCCCGCCCTGGCAGACCCGCCTGGCCCCAGCCAGCGTGGAACAACTAGGACTCGAGGCCTCCACGGCCCCCGGCGCCACCCCGGCGCTTGCCGACGGCCAAACGCTGCCGCCGCTTTCCCTCGCCCCGTCGCTGCCGCCGGATACCCTGGTGATGGACATCGCTGCCGCGGCGCGGCTGCTGGGCAGCGGCGACGCCGCCAGCCGGCTGTTGGCCGACGCGGGCGCGCTGGACGCGGCCCCGGCGGGCTATCGGCTGATCCGCGCCGAGACCCTGGCGGACCCGGGCGAGCTCACCGCGAGCTTTCACCTCAACCTCACCGCCATGGCGCTGCTGGCGCTGATCGTCGGGCTCTTCATCGTCCAGGCGGCGCTGGGCCTGGCGCTGGAGCAGCGCCTGGGGCTGCTGCGCACCCTGCGCGCCCTGGGCGTGCCGGGGCGCACCCTGGTCGGGGTGCTGGCCCTCGAGCTCGCCCTGCTCGGGCTCATCGGCGCCCTGGCCGGCATCGCCAGTGGCGTGTGGCTCGCCCGCGCGCTGCTGCCGGACGTGGCCGCTACGCTGCAGGGCCTCTATGGCGCCGCGGTGGGCACCCGGCTCCAGCTGCCCTGGCACTACTGGCTCGGCGGGCTCGGCGTGACCCTGGGCGGGCTCACCATCGCCGGCAGCGGCACCCTGTGGCGGGCCGCCCGGCTCGGCGTGCTGGAGCTCGGTCAGGCCCAGGCATGGCGCGCAGGCTTCCAGCGCCAGCTGCGCGGGCAGGCCATCGCCGGCAGCCTCGCCGCCCTGCTGGCGCTGGCCACGGGGGCCTGGCTGGCCACGCGGCCGCCCGGCGAGGGGCTGGTCGCCGGCTTCGTGATGATCGCGGCGCTGATGCTCGCCTGTGCCCTCTGGCTGTCGCCGCTGCTCGCGACCGGGCTCGCCTGGCTGGCCGGGCTCGCCCGCCACCGTCCACTGACCCAGTGGGCTCTGGCCGACCTGCAGCTGCAGCTACCGCGGCTGTCGTTCGCCATGATGGCGCTGCTGATCGCCCTCTCCGCCAATCTGGGCGTCGGCAGCATGGTCGGCGGCTTTCGCCTCACCTTCCTCGACTGGCTGGACCAGCGGCTGGCCGCCGATCTCTACCTGCGCCCGCCGCCCGAGCGCGTCGACGAAGTGCAGGCCTGGCTCGCGCGCCGCGACGAGGTCGCCGAGCTGCTGCCCACCGCCGAGGCCGAGGCGGTGCTGCTCGCGCATCGTGCCCAAGGCCGGATTCATAACGAGATAGAAAGCGAGACAAAAAGCGAGATAGAAAGCGAGGCACAGAGCGATTCAAGAGACGAGCCTCAAGCCGCTCCCCTGAACGTGCCGGTGACGCTCTTCGGCATCACCCCGGGCGAGCGCCTGACCCCGAGCTGGCCGCTGCTTCAGACGGCGGCCGGCCGCGACGCGGCCTGGGCCGCCCTCGAAGCGGGCGAGACCTTCATCAACGAGCAGCTGGCCCTCGGCCAGGGCATCGCCCCCGGCGATCGACTCGTCCTGCAGGCGCCGGGCGGCCGGGGCCGCGAGGAGGTGACGGTGGCCGCCGTCTATCCCGACTACGGCAACCCGCGTGGCGAGGTGCTGCTGACCGCGACCCGGCTGCGCGAGCGCTTCGATGCGCCGCCGGGCTCCATCGGCATCGCGCTCGCCGAGGGGCACACCGCCGCCCCGCTCTCCCGGGCGCTGACCAAGCGCTTCGGCCTCGACGACGAGGCCGTGCTCGACCAGCGCCGGATCAAGGCGCTCTCCACCGATATCTTCGAGCGCACCTTCGCCATCACCCGGGCCCTCAATGCCCTGACGCTGGCCGTGGCGGCCCTGGCGCTGCTCGCCAGCCTGCTCGCCCAGGCTCGGGAGCGCCGCCGCCGGCTGGCGCCGCTGTGGGCGCTGGGCGTGCCAAGGCGCGAGCTGGCGAGCCTGCAGCTGGCCCAGCTGGGCGGCGCGGCGCTGGTGACGGGGCTTCTCGCCGTGCCGCTGGGCATCGCCATCACGGCCAGCCTGGTGTCGGTGATCAACGTGGCCGCCTTCGGCTGGCGCCTGCCGCTGCACGTCTTCCCCGGCGAGATCGCGCTGACCCTGGCTACCGCCCTGGGTGTGGCGCTACTGGCGGCCGGCCTGCCGGCCCTGACGCTGTGGCGCACGCCACCGCGCGCGCTGCTGGCCGAGGAGGAGACCACATGAGGCGTTATCCGATCGGAGGCGCGCTCTTCGCCCTGCTCGTCCTGCTGGCAGGCTGCGCCGAGGAGCCGTCCCCCGCCGCCTCCCAGGGCTTCGCGGGGCTCGGCGCCGAGGCCGGCGGCTTCGCCCAGGCCGCCCCGGACACGCCGCTGCGCTTCCCCGAGGATCACGGCCCCCACCCCGACCACCGCCTGGAGTGGTGGTACCTCACCGCCAACCTGGAGGACGCGGAGGGGGAGCCGATGGGCGTGCAGTGGACGCTCTTCCGCCAGGCCCAGCGACCGCCGGCCGAGCGCCCGGAGGCACCCGGCCCCTGGGCCGCCGACCAGCTGTGGATGGCCCACATGGCGGTCTCCCGGGGCGAGCTCCACCGGGTCGCCGAGCGCTTCGCCCGGGGCGACTCCGATAACGCCTCGCCCGAGCGGGACCAGGCCGGCGCCACCGCCCGGCCCTTTCGCGCCTGGCTCGACGACTGGACGCTGGATAGCCGCGGCGCGGCACCCGGGCGGGACGCCCTGGACCGGCTGACGGTCCACGCCCGCGCCGGGACGGGCGATGACGCCTTCGGCTATCGGCTCGATCTCACGGCCCAGGGCCCGCTGGTGCACCATGGCAAGCCGACCTTCAACGAGGGAGACGCCGCGGCCGCGGGCCCGATCTACCTGAGCCAGCCCTTCTATGAGGTCGCCGGCGAGGTCACCCTGGCCGGCGAGACCCATACGGTCAGCGGCCGCGCCTGGCTCGACCGCGAGTGGGGCAACCGCCTGATGGCGCCCTGGCACGAGGGCTGGGACTGGTTCGCGCTGCACCTCGCCGACGGCCACAAGCTGATGGTCTACCACCTGCGCGGCGACTCGGCCGCAAAGAGCACCCTGTTCGGCACCTGGATCGCCCCGGACGGAGAGACGCAGAGCCTCGACGGCGAGAGCCTCTCGCTGATGCCGCTGGCCAGCCGCCGCGTCGCCGGCCGCGAGCTGCCCACTCGCTGGCGGCTCGCCGTGCCGGACCAGGACCTCGACCTGACGATCAGCGCGGAGCACCCGAACCGCTGGATGCCCACCTCGGTGCCCTACTGGGAGGGCGCGGTGCGGGTCACCGACCGCGACGACGGCGCGCCGCGGGGCGTGGGCTACCTCGAGATGACCGGCTACTGACGGGCGGGCTTTCGTGGCCCCAACGACAACGAGGCCGCCCCATGGGGCGGCCTCGTCGCGTAACGCGGGGCGGGCAGGAATCAGGCGTCGGGGATCTCCAGCGCCTGCTGCACCGCCGGCCAGGCCGGCTCGCCGTCGAGGGTGGTCACGCCCTCGAGGAAAACCTTGGCCTTGGCGGGGTTGTCGCGCAGCCACGCCAGGGCCACCTCTTCCGGCTCGCGCTCCTCGTAGCTGAAGCCGCGGATCATCGCGCTCTGGTCATCGGCGGTGAAGTTGAGCTGGTCGATCAGCCGGGTGGCGTTGGGATTGGACTCGTTGAAGGCCGTGGAGACCAGGGTGCGCACGTCGCTACGGCCGCCCTCCGGGCCCCACATGTCCTGGGTGTCGGTCAGGAACTTCACATCGTATTCGATGTTCATCCAGTGCGGCGTCCAACCGGAGAAGAGGATCCACTCCTCACGGTCGATGGCCGCGTCCACGGCGCTCAGCATGCCCGGCGTGGAGGTCTCGGAGAGATCCCAGTCGCCCAGGCCGTAGGTGTCCTTCTCGACCGCCTCGTTGAGGGTATCGCTCATCCCGGAGCCCACCTCGATGGAGTAGATGGTGCGGTCGAGCTTCTCGGCGAACTCTTCGTCGGCCAGGTCCTCGGCGGTGGTCACGCCGGCGTCATAAACGTAGGTCGGCACGGCGAAGCCCAGGCGCGCGCCGTCGACGTTGTTGCCCAGATCGACGATGGCGCCCTTCTCCAGGGTGGCATCGAACATCGCCTGCTGGGCGGGCAGCCAGGCCGCAAGGAAGGCGTCGACCTCTTCCTGGGTCAGCGCCTCGTAGGTGATGGTGGAGCCAAGCTCCTCCTGATCCACCTCGTAACCGAGGGTCTCGAGCAGCGTCTCGGCCAGCGCCGTCTTGACGGTCACGCCGGGCCAGGCCGGCACGGAGAAGCGCACTTGTTCAGGTTCGGCGGCCTGAGCCACGCTCACGGCCAGCGGGGCGGCCAGCAGGGTGCCGGCGAGGGCCAGCGTCAGGGGACGAAGAGGCAGGGTCATCGGGACTCCTTGGCAGGTCATGCCGTTTAGAATGATCCCATGACCCTATTCCCCCTGGCGCCGCCTATCAACGTTTCGCCACCAACGAAGCGCCCCGCCCTCAGTCGCCCTTGCCGGCCATGCGGGCCGCCTCGACCACCTCGATCCAGTAGCCGTCGACGTCCTTGACGAACACCACGTCCTTCATCTTGCCCTGATCGGCGCGCTTGACGAACTCGACCGCGTTGGCGTCGAACCACGCCTGAGCCGCCTCGAGATCCGGCACGCTGAAGCAGATGTGGCCGAAGCCCTGGGGCTCGGCGTTGCCGTCATGGTAGGCGAAGTCGTCCTGGGTCTCGGTGCCCCAGTTGTGGGTCAGCTCCAGCACGCCGCGCTGGTCGAAGGTCCAGGCGGTGCGCGCGTCACGCTCCTCGGGGATCCGCTCTCCGGCCTCCGGGCGCGCCAGGAAGTAGAGCGAGAACTGCATCTCCTCGAAGTCGAGCCGACGCAGCACCCGCATGCCGAACACGCGGGTATAGAAGGCCAGCGCGCGCTCGGGATCCTTGATGCGCAGCATGGTGTGGTTGAGGCGAAAGCCGTTGCTCTCGGCCGTGGGGGCCTTTACGCCGGGGTGCTGTTCTCCCTGGAAGCTCATGCGGGACTCCTCATGCAATAACGAATGGGCAATAACGAATGGATAAAAACGGATGGGTGAAAAAATCGCGGCACGATGCCGAGAGGGTGACGAGAATGAAGGAGGTGGGGACGACGGGCGGGCTTTTCCAGCCCCGGCAGGCGTGCGGCTCGCCTCGCGTCGATCACCATGTACAGAAGTGACGCACCGGTAACGTCAGGTGGCATTTTGTCGCGAACGCCTCTTGATGCGGCCCGAAAACCTTCTACACTAGTTATACAAAACAAACCTGAGAACCAGTGAGGCACCACCCCATGTCCATCGCGGCCTACCAGCTGGGTGATCACGTCACCCTCAAGGAAATTGCCAACGCCGTCGCCCACGGCCTGACGCCCATCGTCGAGGTCGAATCGATGGATGGCATCTACACCGTGCGCTTCCACCATGCCAACGACGTCTCGGATCTCTCCGATGCCCACGGCAAGACCCGCACCTTCCTGGGCACCGGCGAGATCCGCGACCTGCTCGGCGGCATCGGCCTGACCCACGGCGTACTCACCTGGGGCGACCAGTGCGGCGACGAGATGATCGGTGTGCCGGGCCATGCCCTCTCGCCGGACGAGATGCTGGCCAGCGGCACACGAATCGCCTTTCGCTGATGCACGCTCATCGATCGGCCACGGACGGCGCGATCCGGCTGTTGATCGCCCTGCTAATCGCCTGGCTGCTGACGGGCTGCGCGGGCAGAGAGCTCGCCACCAGAGACGAGGCGGGCGCAATCTCCATCGATCGCGCGCTGATCCTCGCCGAGGCCAGGCGATCCCTCGGCATCCCTTATCGTTACGGCGGCAACAGCGATCATGGCCTGGACTGCTCGGGCCTGGTGCGGCGCGCCTACGCCCGCGCCGGCATCCGCGTGCCGCGCACCTCCCGGGCGCAGTTCAAGGCCCTGCCGCGCGTAAATGAGGCGCGCCCCGGCGACCTGCTGTTCTTCGCCACCGCCGGGGGCCGCCGGGCGAGCCACGTCGGCATCTACCTGGGCGACGGCGAGATGATCCACGCGCCGGGCCGCGGTCGCCGCGTCACCACTACCGCCCTGGCCCTGGACTACTGGCAGGAGCGCTTCCTGGGCGCCGCCGCGCCCGCGCCCTGACCACTTTTCTGTGGAAAGCGCCACTTCGTCGCGCCTCTTAAGCCATCGTTAAGTTGACCCAACCACAGTATCGGGGAAACGTCATGGAGACGCCCCGATGTCGAACCCCGATCCCGTTCACGCGCCCGCCCCCGGCCAAAGCCCGCCGACGGTCCCTATCGTCGCGAGTACTCCGATCGCCACGGCCTTCCCGCTCGAGTGGCGGGAGGGGCGCCACTGGTATGAGCGTCGGCGCCTGGAGCGGCTGGTACGCCGCTGCTTCACCCTCGACCACGGCGCCCGCATCCGTCATTTCCTGCCGCGCCTCTTCGGGCTCTGGGAGGGCGAAACGCCCCTGGCGGCGGTCGGGGCTGGTCGGGCCATCGCCGGGCCGCTCTTTCAGGAGCACTACCTGGACGAGCCCGTCGAGACCTTCCTCTCCCGCTATCTCGGCCGGCCCGTCAGCCGCGAGGCGATCGCCGAGATCGGCAACCTGGTCAGCCTGCGCCGCGGCCTGCAGCGGCGCCTCTTCGTGCCGCTGATCGATCAGCTGGTCGACGACGGGCTCGAGTGGGTGCTGTTCACCGCGACGCCGACGGTGGCCAACGGCATCCGCCGGCTCGGCATCGAACTGCATCCACTGCACCTCGCCGACCCGACGCGGCTGGGCGACGAGCAGGCCGGCTGGGGCCGCTACTACGAGCACCAGCCCCGGGTGATGGCCGGCGACCTGCGCCTGGCCCACAAGGTGCTCACCGAACGCGGCCTGCTGGGCCCGGCGCGCCTCGCGGAGGTCGACCATGCCCCGTGGCACTGAGATCCTGCTGGCGCGCCTGGCCCACCTCGCCGAGGCGGCGCCCGATACCCCGGCCCTGGACGACGGCCGGCGACGCATCGCCTACGGCGCACTGCCCGGCGAGATCGATGAGCGCCGCGCCCGCCTAGACGCCCTCGGCGCCCGGCGAATCGGCCTGGCGCTCGATAACGGCCTCGACTGGGCGCTCTGGCACCTCGCCCTGCTGACCGATGGCCGAGTCGACGTGCCGGTCCCCGCCTTCTTCAGCGAGGCCCAGCGTCGCCACCTGGTGGAGCAGGCCGGCCTGGACGCCTGGATCGGCCCCCGCGCCGCGTCGCTCGGCTTCTCGGAAAGCCCCGACCCGGCCATCGCCCGCCGGTCGGTGGCCTCGGCGCCCGCGCTGCATGCCGGCACCGGCACGATCACCTTCACCTCCGGCACCAGCGGCCACCCCAAGGGCGTGTGCCTCGACCGCGCGGCCCCGCTGCGGGTCGCCGAGAGCCTCGCCGAGGCGGTGGAGCCGCTGTCGATCCATCGCCACCTGGCCATGCTGCCCCTGGCGACCCTGCTGGAGAACATCGGCGGCCTCTACGTGCCGCTGCTGCTGAGCGCCACCGCCGGCCTGCCCGGAGCCGCCGACCTGGGCTGGACCGGCGGCAGCGGCTTCGATCCCCGCCGCGCCCTCTCGGCCCTCGAGGCCTTTCGCCCGCACAGCCTGATCCTGGTGCCCCAGCTGCTGCAGGCGCTGGTCGAGCAGTCGCCCCAGCCCCCCGCCGGGCTGCGCGTCGTCGCCGTGGGCGGGGCCCGGGTCGTCGCGTCGCTGCTCGACCGGGCGCGCGACGGCGGCTGGCCGGTGATCGAGGGCTATGGCCTGTCGGAGGCCGCCTCGGTGGTCTGCCTCAACCGCCCCGGCGAGCCCGCCCTCGGCGTGGGCCGCCCCCTGCCCCACGCCCAGGTCCGCGTCGCCGCCGATGGCGAGGTGCAGGTCCGGGGCGCCACCATGCTCGGCTACCTGGGCGAGCCGCCCCTGGACGGCTGGCACACCAGCGGCGATCTCGGCCACTGGCAGGGCGAGCACCTGGTGCTCGACGGCCGCCGCCGCGACGTCTTCATCACCGCCTACGGCCGCAACGTCGACCCCCAGTGGGTGGAAGGCGAGCTCTGCGCGCGGCCAGCCATCGCCCAGGCGCTGGTTCACGGCGAGGCGCTGGCGCACAACCGGGCGCTGATCGTGCCCGCGAGCCCCGAGCTTGACGACCAGGCCCTGGCGGCGGCGATCGCCTACGCCAACGCCGACCTGCCCGACTATGCCCGGGTCAGCGAATGGCGCCGCTGCCCGCCCTTCACCCCCGACAACCAGCAGCTCACGGCCAACGGTCGCCTGCGACGCGACACCCTACACGCCGTCTACAGCGACTGGCTCCTGCGCCCCGTAAAGGCGCCGCCGATGCCCACCCCGTTCGATCCTTCCATGCCCCAAAGGAGCAACGCCATGACCCCCTACCAGCATCTGCAGGACGCCACCCGTGCCGAGCGCGACTGGCTGCTGGCCGCCCCGCTGCTGACCCGCGCCCTGAGCGGCGAGGTGAGCCGCGAGGAGTACCTGGCTTTCCTCGGCCAGGCCTATCACCACGTGCGCTTCACGGTGCCGCTGATGATGGCCTGCGGGGCACGCCTGCCCGAGCGCCTCGGCTGGCTGCGCAGCGCCCTGGTGGAGTATATCGAGGAGGAGCACGGCCACGAGCAGTGGATCCTCGACGACATCCGCGCGGCCGGCGGCGATGCGGAGGCGGCGGCCATGGCCGAGCCCGCGCCGGCCACGACGCTGATGGTCTCCCATGTGCGCGACGTCATCGATCACGGCAACCCGGTGGGCTTCTTCGGCATGGTGCAGGTGCTCGAGGGCACCAGCACGGCGATCGCCACCCAGGCCGCCGAAGGGCTCCAGTCGAGCCTCGGCCTGCCGGATGACGCGGTGCGCTACCTGACCTCCCACGGCAGCCTGGACATTAGCCACCTGGCCTTCTTCGAGGGCCTGGTGAACCGGCTCGACGACGAGGACCTGGCGGCGGTGATCGACACCGCCAAGATGGTCTATCGCCTCTATGGCGCCATGTTCCGCGGCGTCACCGCCCGCTGCGCCGGCGACGACGCGACCCGGGAGCTCGCCGATGCTCTCGTGTAGCACGCCCTGGTCCAGACAGCTCCCCGAGGGCGGCTGGGCCGCCCAGTCGGTGCTGATCAGCGGGGCCAGCGGCGGCATCGGCCAGGCGCTGGTCGACGAGCTGGCAGGCGCCGGGGCGCGGCTGCTGATCACCGGCCGCCGCCAGGAGGCCCTGGACGCCCTGGCGGCGCGCCATCCGGAACGCGTGACGGTCATGGCCGCCGACCTGACCCGCGCCGAGGAGCGCCGGCAACTGGTCGAGCGGGCCTGTGAGGCGGGCTGCACCATGCTGATCAACGCCGCCGGGGTGAACCGGGTGGGGCTCTTCGAGTCCTTCAGCGACGCGGAGATCGAGGCCCTGATCACCCTCAACCTCACCAGCACCCTGCAGCTGACCCGCGCGCTGCTACCCCAGCTGCTCGCCGCGGACCACGGCTGGGTGGTCAACCTGGGCTCGACCTTCGGCACCATCGGCTATCCCGGCCAGGCCGGCTACTGCGCCACCAAGTTCGCCCTGCGCGGCTTCACTCAGGCTCTGCGCCGGGAGCTGGCCGATACCCGGGTCCACGTGCTGCACGTGGCGCCGCGGGCCACCCGCACCGGCATGAACGCACCGGAGATCGAGGCGATGAACCAGGCGCTGGGCAACGCCATGGACTCCCCCCAGCGGGTCGCCCACCTGGTTCGCCGCGCCATCGAGGCCGGGCGCGAGGAGACCCAGCTGGGCGATCCCGAGCGGCTCTTCGCCCGCCTCAACGCCATCGCCCCGGGCCTGGTCGACCGGGCCCTGCGCCGCCAGCTGCCCACCATTCGTCGCTTCCTCGCAAGGCCCAACGGCGAGGCCCCGTGACCCGCGAGCCGCCCCGGGACTCGACAGCCGCCCCGTGCGCGGCGACTATCCCGACAGCCACACCGCCGAACACGCCCCTTGCAAGGACAGGACATGCGCATACTGCTGGTGGAGGACGACCCTAGCCTGGCCGCGGGCATCCGCCTGGCGCTCAAGCCCGAACACTACGCCGTGGACCTGCTGGCCGATGGCCGGCAGGCCCTGGCGGCGCTGAAGGGCGACGAGCCCTTCGATGCCGTGATTCTCGATCTGGGACTGCCCGGGCTCGACGGCATGCAGGTGCTCGAGGCGGTTCGCCGGCGGGGCAACCGCGTGCCGGTGCTGGTGCTGACCGCCCGGGACGGCATCGATGACCGCATCGCCGGCCTGGACGCCGGCGCCGACGACTACCTGATCAAGCCCTTCCAGGTCGACGAGCTCAAGGCACGCCTGCGGGCCCTGCTGCGCCGCAGCCAGGGGCAGGCCAGCAGCGTGC
This sequence comes from Halomonas pelophila, assembly GCF_040196315.1. NCBI lineage: Bacteria > Pseudomonadati > Pseudomonadota > Gammaproteobacteria > Oceanospirillales > Halomonadaceae > Halomonas > Halomonas pelophila. Next base: position 331,364 of record NZ_JBEGCI010000001.1, on the reverse strand, counting down.
TGGAGGCGCGCGGCATCCGCCTCGACCCGGCCACCCACAGCGTCAGCTACCGGGAGACGCCCGTGGCGCTGTCGCGGCGTGAGTTCGCCCTGCTGCAGGAGTTCCTCAGCCATCCGGGCCGGGTCTTCACCCGCGACACCCTGACCCGGCTGGTCTACGGCTGGGACGAGGAGGTGGAGAGCAACGCCATCGAGGTGCACGTCCACCACCTGCGCCGCAAGCTCTTTCCCGAGCTGATCCGTACCGTGCGCGGCATCGGCTACGTGATGGACAAGTCCCCCTCATGACCTCGATTCGCCGCCGCACCCTGGGCGTGGTGCTGCTGGTATTCGGCCTGAGCATGCTGGTGATCGGGCTGACCAGCTACCGCGACGCCGCCCACGAGGTGGAGGAACTCTTCGATGCGCGGCTTGCCCAGAACGCCCGGCTGCTGGAGGGGCTGGTGGGTGCACCGCTCCCCGAGGATCAGCGCCAGGCGCTGCTGGACAGCATCGGCACGGCCCTGCAGCGCGGCGACGAGGCCCAGGGGGCGGTGGTGCGTCACCCCTACGAGAGCAAGCTGATCTTCCAGGCCTGGCACGACGAGACCCTGCTGCTGCGCTCCGCCGAGGCCCCCGAGGCCCCGCTCACTCCGCTGCGCAACGGCTTCGGCAACGCGCGCCTCGATGACTACGAGTGGCGGGTCTTCGCCCTGGACGCCCCGGGCAGCCCGCGGCGGGTGCTGGTGGCGGAGCGCGAGGACGTGCGCGGCGAGCTGGTCACCGCCATCGCCCTGCGCACTCTGATGCCGGACCTGCTGGGGCTGCCGGTGCTGAGCCTGCTGCTGTGGTGGGCCATCGGCTGGGGCCTGCGGCCGCTGTCGCAGCTGGCCGCGCAGATCCGCAGCCGCGACCCCCAGAACCTGCAGCCGCTGGTCATGCAGCGGCTGCCCCGTGAACTGGAGACCATCGCCGGCGCCCTCAACCGGCTGCTCAAGCGGATTCGCGCCCTGCGTGCCCGGGAGCAGCGCTTCATCGCCGACGCCGCCCACGAGCTGCGCACGCCGCTGGCCGTGCTCGACCTCCACGCCCAGAATGCCCTGGCCGCCGACGATCCCGAGGACCGCCGCGAGGCGCTCGACCAGCTGCGCGGCGGCGTGGCGCGGGTCACGCGGATGGTCTCGCAGCTGCTCACCCTGGCCCGGCTCGAGCCCGAGCAGGAGGGCGACGGCCAGGGGCGCGAGATCGCCCTGCTCCCCGAGGTGCGCGAGGCGCTGGCCAAGCTGATGCCGCTGGCCGTGGAGGGTCGCCAGGAGCTTCAGCTGGAGGCCGAAGAGACGGCGGACTGGCGGCTCGAGGTGGAGCCCGGCACGGTCGACACCCTGCTGCAGAACCTGGTCGGCAACGCCCTGCAGCACTCGCCGGCCGGCGCGCTGATCCGCATCCTGCTCACCGCCGGGCAGGACGCCGTGACGATCACCGTGGAGGACCAGGGACCGGGCATCCCGGCTCAGCAGCGCCAGCAGGTGCTGGCGCGCTTCCACCGCGGCGGCCCCGGCGCCGGGGCCGGCCTGGGGCTCTCTATCGTCGACCGCCTGCTGCAGCGCCATCATGGCCGGCTGCGGCTCGGCGACGCCCCGGGCGGCGGCCTGAGCGTCATGGTCACGCTGCCGAGAACGCCCCGTGCGGCCGACGCGGTGCCGTCACGCGATGGTCATCTCCCCTTAAGCGGTCGTTAAGACGCCCCCCGTAGCGTCAAGGGGGGCTGGAGCAGATGCTCGGCCCGGCCATGACGAGGAGACGCCTGCATGCACACGATCACTCAGGAAAACCTTTCCGCCAGCGCCCGACAGGCTGGCCGGCTGGTCGTCGCGGGCCTGCTGCTGCTGACCCTCGGTGCGCTGCTGGTCGGCTGGGAGCCGGTGGCGGTGCCGCTCGAAGTGGTCGCCCTGGGAGCGACGGGCCTGGTGCTGATGACGCCGGGCATGAGCCGCCAGAATGAGGTCATGGAGGCCCTCTACAGCCTGACCCTGGCCAGCTTGATCACCCTGATCGGCATTCAGCTGCTGGCCTGATGCGCGGCCTTTACAGCCGCGCGGACGACAGGGATAGTGAGGTCTGACGACAGGGGCGCCGCGACGAGCACGCCGCGGCTGAGACGCACCCTCGGAACCTGACCCGGACAATGCCGGCGTAGGGAGTCGTGCAGCGCCGACCTTCCGTCGACCTGCACCTCCCTCGCCGGGGAGGCCCCATGCACCACATCGATCCCGCCACGCACCTGGCCCGGGTGCGCGAGACCCGCCCGCTGGTCCACAACATCACCAACCATGTCGCCATGAACAGCATGGCCAACGTGCTGCTGGCGATCGGCGCTTCGCCGGCCATGGTCCACGCCCGCGAGGAGGCCGCCGAGTTCACCGCCCTGGCCAGCGCCCTGACGATCAACATCGGCACCCTCTCGCCCCACTGGGTCGAGGCCATGGAGGCCGCCGCGCTGGCGGCCGGAGAGACGGGGCGCCCCTGGGTGCTGGACCCGGTGGCGGTGGGCGCCACGCGCTACCGGCGCGAGACCGGCGCGCGGCTGCTGGCGCTCGCGCCGGACGTGATCCGCGGCAACGCCTCGGAGATCATCGCCCTGGCGGGCGGCGCCGGCGGCGGACGCGGCGTGGACAGCACCGACCCCGCCGAGGCGGCCCTCGAGGCCGCCCGCCGCCTGGCAAAGCACACCGGCGGCGTGGTGGCGGTGACCGGCGAGGTGGACCTGGTCACCGACGGCCGGCGCCTCGCCCATGTCGCCGGTGGGCACCCGCTGATGCCCCGGGTCACCACCCTGGGCTGTGCGCTGACCGGCGTGGTGGCGGCCTTCGTGGCCGGCGCCGACGATCCCTTCGAGGCGACGGTGGCGGCGCTGGCCGGCTACGCCGTGGCCGGCGAGCTCGCCGGCGAGGTGGCCCGTGGCCCCGGCAGCTTCGCGGTGGCCTTCCTCGACGCCCTCTATCACCTGGACACCGAGGCCCTCGCCGAGCGGGCCAAACTGGAGGTTGCCGATGCCCCTTGATCTCTCACTCTATCTCGTCACCGACGCCGGACTCTGCGCCGACCATGGCCTGGAGGAGACGGTACTCGCCGCGGTCCGCGGCGGCGTGACCCTGGTCCAGCTGCGCGACAAGCACGCCAGTGACGCCGAGATGATCGACCAGGCCCGCCGCCTCAAGGCGGCGCTCGCGGGCAGCGGCGTGCCGCTGATCATCAACGACCGGCTGGAGGTGGCGCTCGCCGCGGGCGCCGACGGGCTGCACATCGGCCAGGACGACGGCGACGTGGCCAGGGCCCGCGCGGCGCTGGGTCCCCAGGCGATCCTCGGGCTCTCGGTGCAGACCCACGAGCAGCTCGCCCGCCTCGACCCGAGCGCCCTGGACTATCTCGGCCTGGGTCCGGTGTTCGCCACCCCCAGCAAGCACGACCACGCCGAGCCGCAGGGCTTCGACGGCCTGGCCGCCCTGGTGGCGGCGAGCCCGCTGCCCAGCGTGGCCATCGGCGGGCTCAAGGTCGAGCATGCCGAGGCGGTGCGCCAGGCGGGCGCCGACGGCCTGGCGGTGATCTCCGCCATCTGCGGCACCCCGGACCCAGAGGCCGCCGCCCGCGCCTTCCCGCGCCGCTGAACGCTCCAAACGCACCGCGCTCCGCGGATGACCTCCCCGGAGACCCGGCGTAAAAGCGCCCCCGGCCCGAATGGGCCGGGGGCGCTGTGACGAGGAGGCCGGACCGAGTCAGCGCGAGGGCGTCTGCTCGAAAGGCCGGCGGTCGCCGTGCACCATGCCCGCGATGAGGTTGTCGCGGCGCTTGTGGCTCTCCCAGAGCGCGCCGAGCACGTGCAGGGGCACCAGCACGAGAATCGCATTGCTCATCAGCTCATGGACCTCCTCGACCCATGCCACCCCCCAGAAGCGATCGGTCTCCTCCATCATATAGCCGGTCGCTCCGAGCCCCAGCAGCAGGGCCAGCAGCGTCAGCATCATCACCGCCCCCAGCGGGGTATGGGTGATGCCGGGGGTCGACCGGGCAGCTCCGACGGCGGGACGCAGCGACGCGCGAAGGCGCCCGGGGGTCGGCCAGAAACTCGTCCAGCGGGCCGACCAGGGGCCGACGAAGCCCCAGAGAATCCTCACGCCGATCAGCGCCACCACACCGTAGCCGATCCACTGGTGCCAGCGCTCGCCCTCCTCGGTGACGAACGCGTTGGCGGCGACGCCCGCCACCAGCGACCCGTGCACGAGTCGCACCAGCGGATCCCAGACGCGGACTCGTCGGCGGCTCGTCTCGTTGCTCATGACGCGGCCTCCTTCAGTCGATCTCCTGCTTGACGATGCTGCCGTCGACCGGATTGAAGTAGATCTCGACGCGACGCTGCTGATCGTCCCAGCCGTAGATCTCGTAGCAGCTGCCGTCGGTGGTCTTGAACGTCTTGACCTCGTAGCCCATGTCGGCGATCTGCTGCTGCATCGCCTCCTCGCTCATCCAGTCGCTCTGCGGGGCTTCGGTGCAGGTCGGCCCGGCCAGGGCCGCCAGGCTTGCGGTCATCAGGCCGGTGGCGAGAGTGCCGGTGATCAGGGTGCGCTTCATGACAGAATCTCCAGAGAGTCGGTGTCGAAGGGCCACCCGCGCGGTCGCGGCGGCCCGCCCCCGCCGATGTTGGGGGACAGGCGCATCATCGAGCATCGGGCTTAGGAGAGGCTTAAGGTGCGAGGGAGGTGAGACAGGCCACGTCGAGAGGCTCGCGCCGGCCGCGAGGCCTCAGGCGGTGGGCCGGCGCTTCAGGGTGGTGCGCCGCTCGTGGTGGGCGATGGCCAGGCCGCTGGCGATGATCAGGGTGCCGCCGACGAAGACCCACAGGTCCGGCACCTCGTCCCAGAGCCACCACCCCAGCCCCACGGCCCACAGCAGGGCCGTGTAGTCGAAGGGCGCGACCAGCGCCGCCGGCGCATAGCGAAACGCCAGGGTCAGGCCGGTCATGGCCCCCACCCCGAGCACGCCCGCCACCAGGAAGGCCGGCCAGTGCAGCGGTGCCGGCGTCTGCCACACCCAGGGCAAGGTCATCGCCGAAACCACGAGCGGCACCAGGGTGGTGTAGAAGACCATCGCCCAGAGATGCTCGCGGTCACCGTAGCGCCGCGCGGTGAGCATGGTCAGGGCATAGAACACCGCCGCGCCGACCACCACCAGGGCGCCGGGCTGAAAGCTCGCGCCCCCCGGGCGTATCACCACCAGCACGCCGAGAAAGCCCAGCAGCGTGGCGGCGAGCGTCGGCCCGTCGACCCGCTCGCCGAGCAGCGGCACCGAGAGGATGGTCACGAAGAGCGGCGCGGCGAAGGCGATGGCCGTGGTCTCGGCCAGCGGCAGCAGGGTCAGGCCCCACATGAAGCAGATCATGGTGCCGCTGAAGATCAGGCCGCGCAGCAGGTGCACCCCGGGGCGCCGGGTGGTGAGGGTCCGCAGGCCGCCGTTGAAGCGCGCGATCAGCGCGATCAGCGGCAGCGACACCAGGGTGCGAAAGAAGATGATCTGCAGCGGGGAGTGCACCTCGCCCAGCCACTTGGTGATGGCGTCGCCCAGCGCCAGGCAGAACACGCCCAGGCACATGAAGCCGATTCCCTTGAACGTCGATGACGTGTAGCTCGATGACATGCCGACGGCCCTCCCTGGCGGCGTCTAAAACAACCACCCCGCCGGCCTGGGAGGCCGGCGGGGTGTCAGAGAGGTCAGGCTAGTCGGTGGCGCGAGCCGGGGCAAGGCCTCAGAGGCTGGCCTGGACCACCATGCACTCCATGCCCTGGGCCACCAGGCGACGGCAGGCGGTATGCGCCTGCCCCTCGTTCATGTCGACCAGCCGGGCGCGGTAGACGCCGGCGGACTCGGCGCTGCCCACGGCGACCCGGGCGTTGGTCAGCTCGCTGGCCAGGCGATCGGCGGCTCGAGCGGCCAGGCTACGGGCGTGTCCGGCATCGCTGAAGGCGCCGACCTGAACGCCCCAGCGCCCCCCGGCGAGGGGACGCGGCGCGGAATCACCATCGGCGATCAGCTCGCGAATGGGGTCCTCGGCCGAGCCCTGCGCCGGGGCCCCCGCCTCGGCCAAGGCGGGGCGTTCCACCCGAGTGAAACGCGTCGCCGCCACCGGCCGCGGCGCGGCGGCGATCGGGGCCGATGCCGTGACGGGAGCCGCCACCTCGCTGTCGCCCGGGGCGTTGAGGCTCGCCAGGCGCATCTCGCGGCCGACCGGCTGCCCCGGTGCCTGGGGCTCGCCGGGCATGAGGCGACCGCCGGTGATGTCCGCGCTGGCCAACCAGCCGCGGCCATCGGCCAGCGAGGCGCGCATGAAGCCACGATCCAGCAGGTCGGCGGTATGCGCATCCCGCGAGGCGGCGCTGAAGCCGCCCATCACCACGGTCAGCAGGCGGCGGTCGCCGCGCACCGCCGAGGTGGCCACGTTGAAGCCGGAAGCGCGGATGAAGCCGGTCTTGAGGCCGTCGGCGCCAGGGTAGCTCTTCAACAGGCGGTTATGGCCGGTGATGGTCTTGCCCCGCCAGGTGAAGCGTGTGCGCGAGAAGCGCGAGTAGTACTGGGGGAAATCACGCATCAGGTGGCGAGAGAGCACCGCCATGTCGCGGGCGGTGGTGACCTGGCCGGCATCGGGCAGGCCGTTGGGATTGCGAAAGATGGTGTCCTGCATGCCGAGCTCACGGGCCTTGTCGGTCATCATCTGCGCGAAGTGCGTGTCGCTGCCGCCCAGCGCCTCGGCCACCACCACGGCCACGTCGTTGGCCGACTTGATCACCAGCGCGTCGATGGCCTTGTCCACCGGGATGGTGGAGCCGGGCTTCACGTAGAGCTTGGAGGCCGGTTTGGAGGCCGCATAGGCGGAGACCGGCAGCGGCTGGCCCAGGCTCAGGCGCCCCTCCTCGAGGGCCTCGAACGTCAGGTAAAGCGTCATCATCTTGGTCAGCGAGGCGGGATAGCGGAGCCGATCGGCGTTCTCCGCGTAGAGGATCTCCTGGCTATCGGCATCGATGACGATACCGGCGTAGCGCGGATTGCCGGCCTGGGCGAGGCCAGAATTCAGCAGCAAGAAGGCCAGCAGCAGGCATGCCAGCAGCGAGCAGACGACCCCTCTACGGCGCCGGATAGTTGTTGTGATAGGCACCATGATGCGTTCCCTCGAGGTTTTTCCAGTGGCACCTCACTATTATGGCTAGCCGCTGCGCCCTGTACAGGGCAGAGATCAGACTTTTCCCCGATTTTTCGACCTACTCGCGCCGACCGACCAACGGCGACGCAGCATGAGCGCTTTTGCGGGTTTCACCCAGGTCGAGATGCCTCTCTACGATCGCGGCTCTTCGACGATCGAGGCGGTTCAAGAAGAGAAGCTTCAGGCGGTCACGAGATCGGACTCGCCAGCCCCGCCTGGACCTTGAGAGCCGCGATATCCACGCGATCGATCTGCGCGGGCTTCAGGAAGCGCTGCGCGTAGTCGTGCCAGACGCCGCTATCGAGCAGCAGCTGGAAGACCTCGGGGTCCAGGTGGCCCTCCCGGGCCATGTTCGCCAGGATCGACAACGCCTGCGACAGCGCCATGCCCGACTTGTAGGGCCGGTCGGCAGCGGTCAGCGCCTCGAAGACGTCCGCCACTGCCATGATGCGCTCCTCGAGGCTCGCCTCCGCCAGCACCAGGCGTCGCGGATAGCCCTGGCCGTCCATGCGCTCGTGATGGTTGCCGGCAATGGCCGGCACCCGGCGCAGGTGGGCGGGCCAGGGCAGCGACTCCAGCATGATGATGGTCTGGACGATGTGCTCCTGGATGCGGAAGCGCTCCACGTCGTTGAGGGTGCCGCGGGCCACCCGCAGGTTGTAGAGCTCACCCTGGTGGCCGGCTACCTCGGGCGGGCGCATGTCGAAGCGCCAGCGGTTATCGGGATCCTCCGGCGCCACCGGCGGCGGCTTGACTACCCAGTCGATGCGATGCCGCGGGCGGTCCGCGAGCAGCGGCTCCGCCACCGGCAGCTCGAGCCCGGGCTCCCGTGCCAGGCGACCGGCCTCCTCCTGCGAGACGCCGAGCCGGTCGTCGAAGTGGCGCCACCAGCGCCATGCCGCGATCTCCTCGAGTCGACGGGCCCGCGCCTCGTCGAGCTGCTCGCCGCCCACGTTGATCTCGGCGACCAGGCGGAAGGCGGCCTGGAGCTCGTCCCGACGACGCTCCCGCGCGTCGTCGAGCCGGCTCGGCTCGCCGCCCTCGGCGCGCCCCTGCCAGTAGGCGATATCGGCGTCGCGCCACAGCACCTCGAAGCGCGTGCGGATCTCATGCAGGCGGTTGTAGCGCGTCTCGAGCTTGGTCGCCTTCTCCATGACCTCGTCCGGCGTGGTCAGCTTGCCGCAGTCGTGGAGCCAGGCGGCCAGGTGAAACGCGGCGCGTCGATCCTCGTCCACCGTCTCGGCGGCGAAGGGGCCGGTACGGTCGCGCTCCACGCCCTGCAGCAGCATCTCGGCGAGCTGCGGTACCCGCGAGCAGTGGCCGCCGGTATGCGGCGACTTGGCATCGGTGGCCCCGGCGATCAGCTCGACGATGGCATCCAGCAGCCGCTTCTCCCCCTCCAGCAGCCGGCGCATCTCGATGGCCACGGCGGCCACCCTGGATATCTCCTCGACGAAACGCCGCCACGGCCGGTCGCCATCAGTCTCGGCATCGCCGCGCAGGGCCAGCAGCAGCAGTCCCTGGCGCTGCCCGCCGCGATTGCACAGCGGCTGGACTAGGTACCCGCGACCCTCGAACTCGTCGCGCAGCGCCGTCAGCCCCTGCGCCTCGAGCTCCAGGCGCTCGGGCAGCGTGGCCGACCCGCCGCCGCTACCCGCCTCGGCCGCACGGGCGAAGTGCGAGGCCTCGGCCTCGTCCACCAGGTAGATGGCGCCATGCTGGCTCGCGGTGATGCGCAGCAGGTCATCGAGGATGCCGGCGAGCATCGTCTCCAGCTGGGGCTCGCTGCTGAGCGTGTGGGTCATGTGCTGGAAGTCGGTGATGCTGCCGACCATGCCCTCGACCGCCTGGCTCAGCTGCTGGACCTCGCGGATCGGCGAGGCGGTGCCGCGGTAGCCGGCGAAGTCGAACTCGGCCAGGGCGCGCACCTGGTCGGCGAGCGAGCGCAGCGGCCGGCCGAGGCGGTGGCCCACCCAGATACCCAGCGGCAGCAGGACCAGCACCAGCCCCCCGGCCACCAGCAAGCGCTGCCAGAGCAGGCGGCGAGTGCCGGCCAGCAGCTCGTCCTCTGGCACCGCCATCAACAGGTGCGCCTGGACATCGTCCATGGCCTGAAACGGCAGGCGCATGCCGAACCAGGCCTCGTCCGCCTCCCGGAAGCGCGTCGACTGGCCGTCTCCCTCGAGATCGCCCAGCCGGGCGAGCACCGGATCGCCCAGCTGCGCGAGGGTCGCCAGCCGCGGGCCCTCGGCGGTCTCGACCAGCAGAGTGCCGACGTCGGGATGCGCCAGCATGCGCCCCTGATTCGAGACCGCCGCCAGCCGCGTCCCTGGGGTGAGCTTGAAGCCCGCCATCTCGTCGCCCAGGTCCGACAGGGAGGCGTCGATGCCCAGCACCGCGCGCCGGTTCTGGCTGCGGCGCGCCAGGGTGACGCCGATCTCGCGGGTGGTGAAGAACGCATAGGGCTCGGTCAGGTGCTCCCCCTCCGTGGCCATCGCCGCGCGGTACCAGGGGCGAGTACGCGGATCGAAGTCGTAGTCCGGCATGACACCCCGGCCTAGCATTGCCAGGTCGGCGTCGTAGAGCCGCCATTCGCCGACGCGCCGCCCGCCGGGCTCCCGGGAGACCGCCTGCTGCACCAGATAGCGGGCCCGCTCGTTGCCCTCGATGTCGGGCAGGCGTGCCTCGTCGGCCCGCGCCGCGGGGCGCAGCAGCAGGAAATCGCCGTTGTCGTAGCCGATGTAGACGGCACTGGCCACCTCGTGGGCGTCCAGCGCCGCGGCCAGCATGGGCAGGGCCGCCAGGCGGTCGGCCAGGCGTCGCTCCTCGCCGAGGTTGTCCCGGGCGAGCAGGCGCAGCATCACCCGGGCCGGGTCGAGCAACCGCCTCGAACGCTCCTCGGTCGTCGCGGCGAGCTGGTGGCTGGTGTCCTGCATGGCGCTGACCAGGATGCGATCCGCGCCGCGGGCTCCGTGCCACAGCAGCACCGTGGCCAGCGTCAGCATCAGGGCGACAATCGCCAGTACCGTCAGCGCCTGGAGGGAGAGGGGTCGACGCGGCATGGCGGTGTCCCGGTGGCAGCCTGAGGCGTGACCGGCGAGAGCCGGTCACGCCTCACAGCATATGCCACGACCGTTGAGGCCTCTCGTCTGGCGGGGTGCCGGCTTTCAACGCCGCCGCAGGGTCAGCCCAGGTCCAGGCCCAGGTTCTGCGCGCCCAGCCAGGCCAGGCGCAGGGCGAGCAGCGTCAGCGCCCAGCGGAACAGCACATCGAAGCGCCGCTCGGAGAGGCGATGCAGCAAGCGCAGCCCCAGCCAGGTACCGACAAAGCCCGCCGCCACCATTGAAAGCATCAGCGCCAGCCACTCGTGGAAGACGAAACCCGCCATGCCGAACACGAAGGCCTTGGTCAGGTGCTGGGCCAGCATGCAGGCGGAGAAGGTCGCCACCTTGGCCAGCCGCCCCGACTGGCGCTGCTTGATGAAGGCCGCGACCACCGGGCCGCTGGCGCCGACCAGGCTGGAGAGCAGGGTCGTCACCGCGCCGACGACCAGGGTGCCGATGCGGCCCAGGGCGCGCCCGGGCAGCCCCGGCCCCCAGCAGGTGAACAGCACGAAGGCGGCGATGCACAGCTCCAGCACCCCCGCCGGCAGCCGGATCAGCAGCCAGGCGGCCGCCAGGGCGCCGAGCACCACCCCGGGCAGGAAGGCCAGCAGGGTGGCGCGATCGATATGGCGCCAGGTCATCACCGTGCGACCGACGTTGGAGCCCAGCTGCACCATGCCGTGCACCGGAATCAGCGCCGCCGCGGGCATCACCTGGGCCAGCGCCATGATCATCAGCACCCCGCCCCCGGCGCCCACCGCCGCGGTGAAGGCTGAGGTCAGCATCGAGATAAGGATCAGCAGCAGGTTGAGGGAAGCGGCGAGCGGCGAGAGGCCGTCGAGCAGCGCCATGAGAGCCCCTTAGCGAATGAGGGGCCCACTATAGCGAAGCTCACCCGGCTTCGCCGCCCGGCGCGAGAGCGCTTTGCTAGCGACGCCCACCGCCCTGCACGCAGGGCGCCCACGCCCCCCCGGTTCAGGCCTCGGCCGTCATCGGCAGCCGGGCAATCAGCTCCCCCACCTGCGCGGTGACCGCGGCGATGGTCGCCTCGTCGTAGCGCCGCCCCTTGCGCTTCTTCAGGCCCTGCTCGTAGAGCCGCACGTGCTCGGTGGGCGCCACGTCGGCGTTGGCCAGGCAGTGCTCGGCGCAGTGCATCTGGCAGCCGTCGATGGCCACGATGGGTCGGCCCGAACGAGCGGTGCGCACCAGGCCCGGCACGCCGCCGCCGACGCCGGCGATGCAGGACATCTCCGCCTCGCGTTCGTGATCCAGGCGCAGGGCGACCTCGTTGGCGAGCTGAGCCACGTCGGAGCAGCCCGAGCAGGCGTAGATCAGGGGACGGGATCGGTTGGTGATTCGGGACATGCAGCCTCCCAGGGTGTCGGCGTAAGGGTCAGTCGTCGTCCAGCATGAAGTCGCGCAGCGCGTGCTCGTCGAGCACGACCAGGCGCTGGCGATCGATGCTGATCACGCCCTCCTCGCGCAGTCTGGCCAGCAGGCGCGAGAGGGTCTCCGGGGTCATGGCGAGCTGCGCGGCCAGCCAGCGCTTGGGGATGGTCAGACGCACCACCTGCTGCCCCCGGTGATGGCCGACGGGCAGCTGGCGGAGGATATAGCTGACCAGTCGCGACATGGCGTCGGCCTGGGTGAGCAGGGCCAGGTCCTCGAGGCGATCGGTGAGCTCCAGGGCCAGTCGACTCATGAACTCCGCCCGGCACTCGGGATGGCGATCCAGGATCTCGCGACAACGCGCGGCGGGGATCACCAGCACCTGGGTACGCCGCAACGCCTCGGCGCAGTAGAGGTAGATCCCAGGCCCCGAGACCATGCTCAGCTCGCCCAGGGTGCCGCCGCGCTCGACGCAGCGGATGGTCGCCAACCGCCCGTCACGGCCGCTGCGCACCAGGCGCACCAGCCCGTTGATCACGATGTAGACCCGCCTGGCCGGGGCGTCCTGGCGAAACAGCCACTCGCGGCTCCCCAGGGTTCGCACCCCGGCATCCTTCATCAGGACCTCGAGGGCCTCGTCGTCGAGGCAGCCGAGCCACGGCACCCCGCGCACCAGCTCGCGGAGGTGGCGCGGCCGCAACAGCAGGTCAGTCGAGGAACTGGGCTCCGGGACAGTATCCATAGGCATGGCCCTCCTCCACGGGAGTATCGGCATCGATGATCAGGTAGCCGTGGGACTGGCTGGCGGCGCCGAGCATGTGCGACCCCTGGCCGCCGGCCAGCCGCGCCACGGGGGCGCCGGCGCTCCAGTCCAGCACCACCCGCAGCAGCTCGCGTCGGCCGTGAGGGGCGCGGCGCGAGAAGCCGGCGGCGACCGGGAAGCGCTGTAGCGGCGCGGGGGCACGCCCCTGGCGCCCGTGTACGAAGGGCAGCGCCAGCAGCTGCCAGCCGACCAGCGAGGCCACCGGATTGCCGGGCAGGCCGATCAGCGGCGTCCCGGCCTTCAGCGAGGCGCCGAGCCAGCCCAGCGCCAGGGGCTTGCCGGGCTTCATGGCCACGCCGTGGAAGTCGAGCCCGCCGAGCCGCTCCAGCACCGGGCGCACGTGATCCTCCTCGCCCACCGAGACGCCGCCGGTGCAGAGCACCAGGTCGGCGTGGTCGCGGGCCTCGGCGAGCACGGCGGCCAGCGCCTCGGGGGTATCGAGCACCGGGCCCAGGTCGAGCACCTCGCAGCCCTGGTCGGCCAGCAGGGTGCGCAGCATCGGGCCGCTGCTGTCGTAGACAGCGCCCGGCCGCCAGGCCTGGCCGGGGGCGATCAGCTCGTCGCCGGTGGTGACCAGCGCCACCCGCAGGCGCCGCTGCACCGTGACGCTGGCGATGCCTTGGCCCGCCAGCAGGGCGATGGCGGCGGCGTTGAGCCGCTTGCCCGCCTCCAGCAGCGTCGCGCCGGCGCGGCTCTCCTCGCCGCGGCGGCGGATATTGGCACCCGCGGTTATCTCGCCCGCGACGTGCACACGCCCCGCGGCGTCCAGGCTCACCCGCTCCTGGGGCACCACGGCATCGGCCCCCAGCGGCACCGGGGCGCCGGTGAAGATGCGCGCGCAGCCCCCCTCGGGCAGGCGCGTCACGCCGGCGCCGGCCGGGATGCGCAGCCGCACCGGCAGGCCCTCGGGGGTGCCGGCCAGCGTATCGAGGCGCAGGGCGAAGCCGTCCATGGCACTGTTGTCGACGCCGGGCATGTCGAGGGTCGAGCGCGCCGGCTCGGCCAGCACCCGCCCGGCGGCCGCCTCCAGCGCCACGCGCTCGAGGCCGGCGATCGGCCGGGCGGCCTTGATCATCCGCGCCCGGGCCTCGAACAGGTCGAGCAGGCCGGGGGTAACGACGTCCGCGCAGCCGCAGTTCATGCCGTTGCTCCCGACGCCGCATCCGCAGACTGGTCGGAGGTCGCCTGGCGAGAGGCACAGGGCGCGACCTGGGGGCGCACCATGGCGACGAAGTTACAGGGCCGGGTGCGAGCATCGAGCTGCTCGACCAGGATGTCGTCCCAGGCGGTGGCGCAGGCCTTCGGTGAGCCGGGCATGGCGAACACCAGGGTGCGGTCGATCAGCCCGGCCACGGCGCGGGACTGGATGGTCGAGGTGCCGATGGTGGCCAGCGAACGCTGGCGGAACAGCTCGCCGTAGCCGTCGATGGCCTTGTCGAACAGCGGCGCCAGGGCCTCCGGGGTGGTGTCGCGCGGCGTGAAGCCGGTGCCGCCATTGACCAGGATGGCCTGGATGTCGTCGCGCACCACCCAGGCCGAGACCACGGCGCGCAGGCGGTAGACGTCGTCGGGCACGATCTGGCGCTCCGCCAGGCGGTGGCCGGCGGCGCTAAGGCGCTCGGCGAGCAGGTCGCCGCTGCCGTCTTCCGCGAAGCCGCGGGTATCGGAGACGGTGAGCACGGCGATGCCCAGCGGCACGAAGGGCGTATTGGCAGAAACATGGGACATGGGGATCCTCCTTGCCATGCATGGTGCGGCGGCGCCGACACGAGGGGAATGACGCGCATCAAGAAAGCGCGAGATCCCGCCACGCCTCGGCTGGCGGGCTCTCGCGCGTCCGGCGTCACTGCATCAGGGCGCTGCCGCCGTCGTCATCGAGGGAGAGACCCTCGACGCCGATCTCGGCCTCCAGCGCCAGCAGGTAGTGGCGCAGGGCGCGGCGCGTGGCCTGCTCGCGCAGGCTGTGGCGGACCCGCTCGGCCACCTGCTCGAAGGGCAGTTCGCGACCCTCCTGACGCTCGTCGATGCTGACCAGGTGCCAGCCGTAGCGCGAGGCCAGCGGCCGCTGGTGGAGCCCCACGGGCAGGTGTTGCAGCGCCCGGTCGAGCTCGGCGACGGTCTGGCCGGGCGCGAGCCAGCCCAGCTCCCCGCCCGCTTCCTTCGACGGGCAGGCGGAGTGGCGCTGGGCGAGCTCGGTGAAGCGCTCGGGCGTCGCCTCGAGTTCGCGGATCAGCTTCTCGCCCTGGCGATAGCCGGCGTCGCGCGCCGGGGCGTCGTCCGGGGCCGCGGCCAGCAGCACGTGGCGCACCCTGAGGCGCGTCGGCTCGCTGAAGCGTTCGGGGTGGGCGGCGTGGAAGCGCCGGCAGTCGGCCTCGTTGGGCTCGGGCACGTCCAGCTCCCGCTCGAGCAGCGCGGCGATGGCGTCATCGGCCTCATCGATCGCCTCGGAGGCGGCCTCGGCCAGGCCCAGGGCATTCGCCCGCTGGCGCAGCAGCTCGCGCACCACCAGGGCGCGGGCCGCCTGGAGCTGGGCGGTGCCGGCGCTGTCGGCCGGGTGGTACTGCATCTCCTCGGCGATGGCGGCCTCGGCGATGGTGGCCTCGCCGACCCGAATGGGCGGGGGGCTGGCGCCCCCGGGAATCATCTCGATATCGATCTTTTGCATGACTGGATCCTTGGTGCTCTTCTCAACCTGTCGGGTAAGGGGGCTTTCCGGTGGCAGGCCCCGGGGCGCCGGACCGACGAGGAGGCGCTATGAACCCGTCCCTGGGCGCTACCGACGTCATCCCTGCCGTCGGACCTCCTCTTCGCCCTGCCCCCGGCGCCCCTGCCGGGAGTGGGGGCAAGCTCTTGGCTCAGCCCCGCTTGCGGACCAGCTGGTAGCGGCGAGTCACGTAGCCGAAGGGCACGCTCCACACATGCACCAGGCGCGAGAACGGGAACAGCAGGATGATGGTCAGGCCGATGAAGACATGGATCTTGTAGATCCAGGAGACCTCGGCCATGTAGTCGGCCGCCCCGCCGCTGAAGAACACGATGGACTGCGCCCAGCCCGCCAGGGTCAGCATCACCTCGCCGTCCAGGTGCCCCAGCGAGAAGAACACGCTGATCACGCCCAGGCCTGCCTGGAAGACGATCAGCCCGAGGATGACGTTATCCATCATGCTCGACGATGCCTTGACCCGCGGGTTGGTCAGGCGACGGTAGAGCAGCATGGCGCCACCGGCCAGGCACAGCACCCCGGCGATGCCGCCGATGACGATCGCCAGCACCTGCTTGGTCCCGGCGCTCAGGAAGGGCGCATAGACCCAGTGCGGTGTCAGCATGCCGAACAGGTGGCCGAAGAAGATCACCAGGATGCCGATATGGAAGAGGTTGCTGGCCAGGCGCATGTTCTTCGACGAGAGCATCTGGCTGGAGCCGGTCTTCCAGGTGTACTGGCCGTGGTCGAAGCGCAGCAGGCTGCCGACCAGAAACACCGTGCCGGCCAGATAGGGGTAGTAGCCATAGATGAGGTGTTGCAGGTATTCGCCAAACATGACGGTTCTCCTTTAGCGAACGGCCGGGCCGCGTTCGGTCGGGCCGCTGCCGGGCATGATTTTGACGGGGTCGCTTGGCACGGCCTTCTTGCGCTCGGCGAGTCGGCGACCTTCGGCGGACTGCAGCGCGCAGTCCTCGTCGGAGGCGGCGCTGAAGCGCACCGCTTCCTCTTCCCAGACCTCGTCCAGCGCCTCGGGGGTGTCGTCGGGCGCCTCCTCCTTGACGCTTTCGCGGTGGGCAGCGACGTCTCCCTCGGCACCGATCAGCGCCAGCAGCGCCAGTGGCACCAGGGCATGGTCGGCCTCGCGCTCTTCGAGGCGCGCACTGAGCAACGCCAGGATGTGACGGATCTCGCCCAGCCAGCGACCGATATCGGCCTCCGGGCGGGTCGAGAGGTACTCCAGGAACATCGGCAGGTAGTCGGGCAGTTCACGCGCATCGAGCTCGAAACCGGCGGCGCGGTACTCGGCCATCAGGTCGACCATCGCCTGGCCACGATCACGGGACTCGCCGTGAACGTGCTCGAAGAGCAGCAACGAGGTGCTGCGACCCTTGTCGAACAGGGCCACATACTCGGACTGCAGTTCCAGCAGGTCGGCCTCCAGCAGGCGCTGGCACCAGTCCATCAGGCGAGCGCGCAGCGATGCCGGAAGCCGGCGCTCGGCGTTGATGATCTCGATCAGCTCCGGCGCGGCGGCCTGGAGTTCCGCGGAGGGGTAGTCGAGCAGTCGGGCCAGCACACGCAGACTCAGCATGTCAGGCTCCGCCACCGGGGTTTGGATGGCTGCCTCAGCCATGACGCACCTCCTCGCTCTGTCGCTTGCCCTGTGCCTGGGGGTCGAAGGTCTCCACCGGCTGAACAAGGGTGGTGGTCTGTGAACGGCCATTGAACAGACTCGGCTTGCTCTCGCCGTGACAGCCGTCGCCGAAGGTGAAGCCACAGCCGCCACGCTCCGGGAAGGCCTCGGTGGCCATTTCGCGATGGCTCGTCGGGATCACGAAGCGATCCTCATAGTTGGCGATGGCCAGATACCGGTACATGTCCTCCACCTGGGCCTCGCTGAGGCCCACGCTCTCCAGCACCTCGGTCTCGGCCTTGCCTTCGACGTGCTTGCCGCGCATGTAGAGGCGCATGGCCATCAGACGCTTGAGTGCCAGTACCACGGGCTCTTCCTCGCCGGCGGTCAGCATGTTGGCCAGGTACTTGACCGGAATGCGCAGCGACTCGATCTTGGGCATCACGCCGTCGAACTCGACGTTGCCGGCCTCGGCGGCCGACTGGATCGGCGACAGCGGCGGCACGTACCAGACCATCGGCAGGGTGCGATATTCCGGGTGCAGCGGCAGTGCCAGGCCCCAGTCCATGGCCAGCTTGTAGACCGGCGAGGCCTGGGCGGCAGCGATCACGTTGTCGGTGATGCCGTCCTGCTTGGCCTGGGCGATCACCTCGGGGTCGTTAGGATCGAGGAAGATCTCGCGCTGGCGGTGATAGAGGTCACGCTCGTCCGGGGAGCTCGCCAC
Source organism: Halomonas pelophila (assembly GCF_040196315.1). NCBI lineage: Bacteria > Pseudomonadati > Pseudomonadota > Gammaproteobacteria > Oceanospirillales > Halomonadaceae > Halomonas > Halomonas pelophila. The sequence continues at coordinate 313,763 of NZ_JBEGCI010000001.1, read as the reverse complement.
CTCCTCGATGCGATCGGCGTCATAGAGCAGCACGCCGAGGTAGCGGATGCGCCCCACGCAGGTCTCGGAGCAGACCGTCGGCTGGCCGGCCTCGATGCGCGGATAGCAGAAGATGCACTTCTCGGACTTACCGGTCTTCCAGTTGTAGTAGATCTTCTTGTAGGGGCAGCCGGAGATGCACATCCGCCAGCCGCGGCACTTGTCCTGGTCGATCAGGACGATGCCATCCTCCTCGCGCTTGTAGATCGCGCCACTCGGGCACGACGCCACGCAGGTCGGGTTGAGGCAGTGCTCGCACAGCCGCGGCAGGTACATCATGAAGGTGTTCTCGAACTGGCCGTAGATATCGGCCTGGATCTTCTCGAAGTTCGAGTCCTTGCGCCGCTTGGCGAACTCGGTGCCGAGGATCTCCTCCCAGTTCGGGCCCCACTCGATCTTGTTCATGCGCTCGCCGGAGATCAGCGAACGCGGCCGCGCGGTGGGCTGATGCTCGCCCTGCTTGGCGGTGTGCAGGTGCTGGTAGTCGAAGGTGAACGGCTCGTAGTAGTCGTCGATCTCCGGCAGATCGGGGTTGGCGAAGATGTTCGCCAGCACTCGCCACTTGCCGCCGATGCGCGGCTCGATCTTGCCATCTTTACGGCGCAACCAGCCGCCCTTCCACTTCTTCTGGTTCTCCCACTCCTTGGGATAACCGATACCGGGCTTGGTCTCGACGTTATTGAACCAGGCGTACTCGATGCCTTCACGACTGGTCCAGACGTTCTTGCAGGTCACCGAGCAGGTGTGACAGCCGATGCACTTGTCGAGATTGAGGACCATGCCTACTTGCGAACGAATCTTCATTTGACGGCCTCCTGCACGGTGTCATTGCCTTCGCCATCCAGCCAGTCGATGTTCTTCATCTTGCGAATCAGGACGAACTCGTCGCGGTTGGAGCCGACGGTGCCGTAGTAGTTGAAGCTGTAGGAGAGCTGCGCGTAGCCGCCGATCATGTGCGTCGGCTTGGGGCAGATGCGGGTGACCGAGTTATGGAACCCGCCACGCGTACCGCTGACCTCGGAGCCGGGGATATTGGTGATTCGCTCCTGGGCGTGATACATCATCACCATGCCGTTCTTGACCCGCTGGCTGACCACCGCACGGGCGGTAATCGCACCATTGGCGTTGTAGAGCTCGATCCAGTCGTTGTCTTCAATGCCGATCGACTGCGCATCGTCCTCCGACAGCCAGGCAATGGGGCCGCCGCGTGACAATGTCAGCATCAGCAGGTTTTCACTGTAGGTGGAGTGGATCCCCCACTTCTGGTGCGGCGTGATGAAGTTCAGCGCCTTGGTCTTGTAGCCATTGTCGGCCGGAAGCGTGAAGCCCTGCGCCGCCTTGGTATTGATGGGGGGCCGATAGGCCAGCAGGCTCTCGCCGAAGGCGCGCATCCAGGGGTGATCCTGGTAGAACTGCTGGCGGCCGCTGACGGTGCGCCAGGGGATCAGCTCGTGGACGTTGGTATAGCCGGCGTTGTAGGAGACGTGCTCATCCTCGAGGCCGGACCAGGTCGGGCTGGAGATGATCTTGCGCGGCTGGGCAACGATGTCGCGGAAACGGATTTTCTCCTCTTCCTTGGGATGCGCCAGGTGGGTGTGATCCCGCCCGGTGATCTTGGAAAGCGCGTCCCAGGCCTTCACCGCCACCTGGCCGTTGGTCTCCGGCGCCAGGGTCAGGATCATCTCGGCGGCGTCCACGGCACTCTCGATCTGCGGACGCCCCTTGTGCGGCCCGTCCAGCTTGCGGTGGTTGAGCTTGCCGAGCAGTTCGACCTCGGACTCGGTGTTCCAGTTGATGCCCTTGCCGCCGTTGCCGATGCTCTGGAGCAGCGGGCCCACGGAGGTGAAGCGCTCATAGGTCTCGGGGTAGTTGCGCTTGACCTCGATCAGTGCCGGCATGGTCTTGCCCGGGATCGGCTCGCACTCGCCCTTCTTCCAGTCCTTGACCTCGACCTGGGAAAGCTCCGCCGGGGAGTCGTGCTGGTGCGGCAGGGTGACCAGGTCGGTCTCCTCGCCCAGGTGCCCCACGCAGGCCTTGGAGAAGGCCTTGGCAATGCCCTTGTAGATGTCCCAGTCGCTGCGTGACTCCCACGCCGGGTCGGTCGCCGCGGTCAGCGGGTGGATGAAGGGGTGCATGTCGGACGTGTTGAGGTCGTTCTTCTCGTACCAGGTCGCCGTGGGAAACACGATGTCCGAGTAGAGGCAGGTGGTGGACATGCGGAAGTCCAGGGTCACCAGCAGGTCGAGCTTGCCCTCGGGCGCCTCGTCGTGCCACTTGACCTCTTCGGGTATGGTGCCGCCTTCCTCACCCAGGTCCTTGCCCTGGATACCGTGACGAGTGCCCAACAGGTACTTGAGCATGTACTCGTGTCCCTTGCCGGAGCTGCCCAGCAGGTTGGAGCGCCAGATGAACATGTTGCGCGGGAAGTTCTGGGGATTGTCCGGGTCCTCGGCGGCGAAGGCCAGCTCGCCCTTCTTGAGCTGCTCGACGGCGTAGTCCTTGGTGGACATTCCGGCGGCCTCGGCCGCCGCGGCCAGGCGCAGCGGGTTGGTGCCCAGCTGAGGCGCGGAGGGCAGCCAGCCCATACGCTCGGAGCGCACGTTGAAATCGATCAGGCTACCCGGATAGTCCTCGGCCTTGGCCAGCGGCGAGAGGATCTCCTTGATCTCGAGCTTCTCGTAGCGCCACTGGGAGGAGTGGTTGTAGAAGAAGGAGGTGGAGTTCATGTGGCGCGGCGGACGCTGCCAGTCCAGCCCGAAGGCCAGCGGGGTCCAGCCGGTCTGCGGGCGCAGCTTCTCCTGACCCACATAGTGGGCCCAGCCGCCGCCGCTCTGACCGATGCAGCCGCACATGACCAGCATGTTGATCAGGCCGCGGTAGTTCATGTCCATGTGGTACCAGTGGTTCATGCCGGCACCGACGATGATCATGCTGCGCCCTTGGGTCTTGTCGGCGTTGTCGGCGAACTCACGGGCGATGCGCGCACACTGATCCGCCGGCACCCCGGTGATCTTCTCCTGCCAGGCCGGGGTGTAGGGGCGGACCTGATCGTAGGACGTGGCACCGTCATCTTCGCTATCGCCGCTGAAGCCGCGGTCGATGCCGTAGTTCGCGCACATCAGGTCGAACACGGTGACCGCCAGCATCTCGCTGCCGTCGGCCTTCTTCATTTTCTTGACGGGCAGGTTGTGGAACAGCAGGTCATCCGCCGCCCCCGCGCCTTCGCCTTTCACATGGTCGAAGTGCTCGTGCTCGATGCCACCGAAGTAGGGGAAGGCGACCCTGGCCACGCCGTCGTGGTGCTCGGCGAGGCTCAGCAGCGGCTTGATCTCGGTGCCTTCGGCGTCCAGCGGCTCGAGGTTCCACTTGCCGACCTCGTCGCCGGTCTCGCCCCAGCGGAAGCCGATGGAGCCGCGCGGCACCACCAGCTGGTCACGGGTCTCGTCCCAGGCGACGGTCTTCCACTCCGGGTTGTTCTCCTGACCCAGGCTGGCATCGAAATCGCTGGCACGCAGCTGACGTCCCGGCGCGTAGCTGCCGTCCTCGCGAGCCTCGAGCTCGACCAGGAACGGCATGTCGGAGTAGCGGCGCACGTAGTCGGTGAAGTAGGCGCTGGGCTTGTCGAGGTGGAACTCCTTGAGGATGACGTGGCCCATGGCCATCGCCAGGGCGGCATCGGTGCCCTGCTTGGCAGAGAGCCACTCGTCGGTGAGCTTGGAGACCTCGGCGTAGTCCGGGGTGATCGAGACGGTCTTGGTGCCCTTGTAACGCACCTCGGTAAAGAAGTGAGCATCCGGGGTGCGGGTCTGCGGAACGTTGGAGCCCCAGGCGATGATATAGCCGGAGTTGTACCAGTCGGCGGACTCGGGCACGTCGGTCTGCTCGCCCCAGGTCATCGGCGATGCCGGCGGCAGGTCGCAATAGAAGTCGTAGAAGCTCATGCAGACGCCGCCGATCAATGACAGGTAGCGACTACCGGCGGCATAGCTGACCATGGACATGGCGGGAATCGGCGAGAAGCCGATGATGCGGTCCGGGCCGAACTGCTTGGCGGTGTAGACGTTGGAGGCCGCGACCAGCTCGTTGAGCTCGTCCCAGTTGCCGCGCACGAAGCCCCCCATGCCGCGGGCACGCTTGTACTGCTTGGCCTTGTCAGGGTCCTCGACGATGGAGGCCCAGGCATCGACCGGATCACCCTTCGCCTCGAGGGCCTCGCGCCACAGCTTGAGCAGCGGTTTCCTGATCAGCGGGTACTTGAGACGGTTGGCGCTGTACATGTACCAGGAGTAGCTGGCACCGCGCGGGCAGCCACGAGGTTCATGGTTGGGCAGGTCGGGCCGGGTACGCGGATAGTCGGTCTGCTGGGTCTCCCAGGTGACCAGGCCGTTCTTGACGTAGATCTTCCAGCTGCACGACCCGGTGCAGTTCACCCCGTGGGTGGAGCGCACGACCTTGTCGTGCTGCCAGCGCTGACGGTAGCCGTCCTCCCACTCGCGAGACTCCTGACGGAGTTCGCCATGCTCGTTGGCGAAGGGCTCGCGGGCCTTGCGGAAGAAGTTCAGCCGATCGATGAAGTGACTCATGGTCGCTCTCCAGGCTCCTCGAAAAGATGCGTGACCGCACCGGGTCACCCGTCCTGCACCGCCGCCTTGCATCGCTCGCGGCCAGGGTCGTTGAAGCCGATTCTGGGTGATCCCCACGCCGATTACTGCCCGGTTACCTCCATATACATGACCCCTACCCCCAAGGGGATAGGCGGCGCCGAGGGAGGGGTTAGGCCGGTGGTGTCACTCCGGCCGAGGGCGGTATCGCGCATGGTCGGCGAGCATCACCAGCATGCAGACGACCAGGGCGGCGTAGAGGAACATGAAGCCGGCGGTGGAGAGCCCCAGCCACTCGCTGCCCAGCACGAAGATCGGCGGCAGCAGGGCGGCGAAGAGCCCACCCAATGTCAGCGAAAGCCCCCCCACCAGCGCCATGTCACCGCCATGGTCGCGGTGGATCAGGCGCATCAGGCTGCCCTGCCCGACTCCCATGGCTACCCCCATGGGCACCAGCAGGCCGAGAAAGCCCCACAGCGGCGCCGCGTAGTGCCAGCTCAGCGGGCCGTGGGTGCCCTCGATGCGGAGTTCGAAGGGCGGATAGGAGAGCAGGAAGAGGCAGACCAGCACGAAGGCGCAGATCCACCAGCGCAGGCTGCGAAAGTCCCGGCGATCGGCCAACCAGCCGCCGAGCACCTGGCCCGCCCCGACGGCCAGGGTGAAGGGGATCGCGCGCAGCGCAGCGCCCTGCAGCGAGAGCTCGAAGCGCGCCGCCAGGTGGCCGGGCAGCCACAGCGCCAGGGCCAGGAAGGCGCCGAAGAAGAAGGCATAGGGGAGTGCCAGGCGCCACGGCGACCAGTCTGCGAGCCGCCGGGCGAGATGAGCGATGCGCGCCCGCCACGAGGGACGAGGCGGGGGCGCCTCCTCATCGCCCATGGGGTCGCTCACGAGCGGGAGAGGATCGCGGTCTTCGGCGAAGAGCCACAGCAGCCCGGCGACCAGCAGCACCGGCAGCAGGTAGAGCAGCGGCGCCGTGCGCCAGCCGTAGGCCTGGCTGATCAGCGGCAGCAGCAGGTAGCCGAGCCCCGCCCCGACCATGCCGGCCGCATAGAGCCCGAGCGCCAGGCCGGCATGCCGGGCCGGCCCCAGCTCCGCCACGTAGACCAGGCCGGCGGCCAGCGACCCGGCCCCCAGCCCCAGGCCGAGGCCCGCCAGCAGGAACTCTACATAGTGCTGGGCGTGGCTGATCCACCACAGGAAGGGGCAGATCAGCAGCAGGCAGCCGAGCATGACGCGGCGCCCGCCGTGACGTCGGGCCAGCCTCGCCATGGGCAGGCTCGCCAGGGCGCCGGCGAGCATCGGCGTGGAGAGCAGCACGGCGAAGGCGACCCCGCCCAGGGCCAGGTCGCGGCGCAGCTCCACGCCGAGCACGGCGAACAGCGTCCAGCAGGCGAAGACCAGGGCGAAGGCCAGCGGCGAGAGCGCGACTACCACCAGCGCGCGGTAGCCCGGCGGCGCCTCGACCCCGCCGCGCGGCGAGGCGCGAGTGGCGCGCGAGGATGACGGGGGATCGCAGGACATGGGCCGAGGCTCGAGAGGGGTTACCCGAAAGTCTCGGGAGCCGGGGGAAGGACGTCAAAGAGGCAGTCGGGGTACGCCTTTGAGGGAGCGGCGCCTACCTACTAGGGTATAGTGTCATTCGACACCCCTCGTTCGTCCGGCTGGAGACCTCGATGAAGCTGCTGCAGCGCTCCCTGGTGGCTCGCATCAGCGCCTCGCTGCTGGCGATCAGCGCCATGGCGCTGATCAGCATCGTGGTGACCATGATGGTGGCCAACGGCAGCCGCGGCGACGCCGCCGCCATCAATGTGGCCGGCTCGCTGCGCATGAACACCTACCAGATCGTCGCGGCCCTGCAGCGCTACCAAAGCGAGCCTGCGCCTGTGCATCGCGAGCGGGTCCAGGCGCTGAGCGAGCGCTTCCACGAACGGCTGGCGAGCCCCCGACTGACCGCGGCGCTGCCCGTGGCCGATGACCATCCCCTGCGCGAGCAGTACCGGCTGCTGCAGACGCGCTGGGAAGATTCCCTCGCGCCCCAGGTGATCCGCGCCATCGCCGGCGGCGGGCTGGAGGTCGAGGCCCTGCGCCAGACCCTCGACGGCCTGGTAGGCGACATCGACCAGATGGTCACCCGTCTCGAGGAGAACAGCGAGGCCAAGATCCGCCTGCTCAGCGCCCTGCAGATCCTCTTCCTGTTGCTGACCGCGGTGGTGGTGGCGATCGCCCTCTACGACATCCGCCACAACCTGGTGGGCCCGCTGCACCAGCTGGTGGTGCTGGCCCGGGAGGCCGGACGCCGCAACTTCAGCCATCGCACCCGGCTCTCGGGCAGTGACGAGCTGGCGCTGCTCGGCAACACCCTGAACACCATGGCCGCGGAGCTCGGCGAAAGCTATGCGGAGCTCGAGGCACGGGTGTCGCGCAAGAAGCAGGAGCTGGCTCGCAGCAACGAGGCCATGCAGATCCTTCACGACGGCAGCCGCGCGCTCTACGGCGGGGGCAACGATCTCTGCGCCAGCGCCGCCCCCATGCTGCGCCGCCTCGAGGCGCTGCTCGGCATCGGCCCCATCGGCCTGTCGCTGCACGACCCCTACGACCAGCGTGAGGTGTCGATACTGGCCACCCACTCGCCCAGCCGGCCGACCTACTGCCGCAACCACGATTGCCACGCCTGCCTGATCGACCCCCAGCCCCTGGAGCTCTCCGAGGACGAGGAGTCGGAGTGCCTGATGCTGCCGGTAAGCGTCGGCGAGACCCTGCTCGGCACCCTGGAGGTCTGGTACCCCACCGCACAGCCGCTCAGCGCCAGCACCCGCCGGCTGCTCTTCACCCTCTCCGACCAGCTGGCCACGGCGGTCTTCCTGCAGCGGCGCATCGAGGAGGAGCAGCAGGTGACGCTGATGAACGAGCGCACCATCATCGCCCGCGAGCTCCACGACTCCCTGGCCCAATCGCTCTCCTACCTGAAGATGCAGGTGGCGCGCCTGGAGCGCATGCAGGTCAAGGAGATGCCGCGGGAGACCCAGGCGCCGGTGTTCGACGAGCTGCGCACCGGGCTCGACAGCGCCTATCGCCAGCTGCGCGAGCTGCTCACCACCTTCCGGCTGCGCCTCGACGGCCCGGGGCTCTCGAGCGCCCTGCGCCAGACCACCGAGGAGTTCGGCGAGCGCCTGGGCTTCCCGGTGGAGCTCTACGTCGACGTGCCGCCGCACCTGCTCAACCCCAACGAGGAGATCCACGTGCTGCAGGTGGTGCGCGAGGCGCTGGCCAATGTGCACAAGCACGCCCGGGCCCACTGGGCGGCGGTCACGGTGCGCTTCGCCGAGGCCCGCCTCGAGGTGATGATCGAGGACGACGGCATCGGCCTCGAGACCCAGGACTCGCCGCCCATGCACTACGGCCTGGTAATCATGCGCGACCGGGCCGATACCCTGGGCGGCGACTTCCAGGTGCGCAACCGCGACGCCGGCGGCACCCTCGTGGCCATCGTTTTCACCCCGCAGACGGCCCGGCTGATCGCCCAGCAGCCCGCCGAGCCGCCCGTCAAACTTCAACCCGTGAACAGGGACCCTGCCGGATGACCCGAAACGCCCATGACCCCGCCACCCTCCTGATCATCGACGACCACCCGCTGCTGCGCCGCGGGGTGACCCAGCTGCTCGAGCTGGAGGACGACCTGGCGCTCGCCGGCGAGACCGGCGAGCCGGAGGAGGGCGTCCGCCTGGTCGGCGAGCTGGACCCGGACCTGGTGCTGCTGGACCTCAACATGCCGGGGATGGACGGCCTCGAGACCCTCAAGCGGCTGCGCCAGGACGGCTTCGCCGGGCGCATCGTGATGTTCACCGTCTCCGACCACGAGGAGGACGTGGTCGCCGCCCTGCGCGCCGGCGCCGACGGCTACCTGCTCAAGGACATGGACCCGGATGACATGATCCGCCAGCTGCGCCAGGCGGCGCTGGGCCGCATGGTGATCAGCGAGCGCCTCACCGCCCTGCTGGCCGAGGCGCTGCGCAGCCAGCGCAGCCAGCCGGCCACCCCGGATATCCACAGCCTGACCCAGCGCGAGCGGGAGATCCTGCGCGAGCTGGCCGCGGGCCTCTCCAACAAGCTGATCGCCCGCCAGCTCGACATCACCGAGGGCACGGTGAAGGTCCACGTCAAGCACCTGCTCAAGAAGCTCAACCTGCGCTCCCGAGTGGAGGCCGCGGTGTGGGCCGTGCAGGAGGGTGTGGACAAGTAGTCCGGCGAGGTTCCGTGTGGATACCTCCAAATAGCCCCGTCGCCCGTCCCCGGCCCGTCGCCGCCCGGGGCGCGACGCTAAGTCGCTGATATGGCAGGAAAGCACCCGCCTCCCCCTCTACCCCTCAAGGGGTATCTCGCTGTTTTAGCGGCCTTTTTGGGCCGTTTCGCCCTCCCTCTCCCGGGCGTATCTTGCGTGGCAAAGCCCCTGGCTTGATGCCGGTCAACCGCCATCGCGCGAGGGGTGCCATCGAGAGACCGCGAGGGGGAACCACCATGACCAGAGAGAGTGCCGACTCCACCCGCTGGGAGGACAAGGGACAGCCGCTCCCGCCCAGCGGCCGGCGCAACGCCGATATCGAACACTGGGACGTCGAGGACGAGACGTTCTGGAAGACCCAGGGGCGCAAGATCGCCAGCCGCAACCTCTGGATCTCCATCCCGAGCCTGCTGATGGGCTTCGCCGTCTGGCTGATGTGGGGCATGATCACCACCCAGATGCGCAACCTCGGCTTCCCGTTCACGGTGGATCAGCTGTTCACCCTGACCGCCATTGCCGGCCTCGCCGGCGCCACCCTGCGCATCCCGGCGTCGTTCATGATCCGCATCGCCGGCGGGCGCAACACCATCTTCCTGACCACCGCCCTGCTGATGATTCCCGCCCTGGGCACCGGCATCGCCTTGATGAACCCGGGCACGCCCTTCTGGATCTTCCAGGCCCTGGCGCTGCTCTCGGGCATCGGCGGCGGCAACTTCGCCAACTCGATGAGCAACATCTCGAGCTTCTTTCCCAAGAAGCAGCAGGGCTATGCCCTTGGCATGAACGCCGGCCTCGGCAACTTCGGCGTCACCACCATGCAGATCCTGATCCCGCTGGTGATGACCGTCGGCCTCTTCGGCGCGCTGGGCGGCGAGCCGATGGAGTTGCAGAAGGCCAGCGGTACGCTGATCGGCCGCATCGAGGCGGGCACCGACACCTGGATCCAGAACGCCGGTTTCATCTGGCTGGTCTTCCTGATCCCGCTGGCCTTCGCCGGCTGGTTCGGCATGAACAACATCCGCGCCATCACGCCCAACCCCGGCTCTCCCGTGCAGGCCTTCGGCAAGATCCTGGGCCTCTACGGCGTGGGCCTGATCACCTCGATCATCGGCGTCGTCGCCCTGGGCTGGCTGAACATGTGGATCGCCCTGCCGCTGACCATCGCCCTGACCCTGGGCCTGCTGCGCCTGATTCCCGGTGACATCAAGCCAAACATCCAGAAGCAGTTCGCGATCTTCTCCAACAAGCACACCTGGGCGATGACGGTGCTCTACATCGCCACCTTCGGCTCCTTCATCGGCTTCTCCGCCGCCCTGCCGCTCTCCATCAGCGTGATCTTCGGCAACATGATGGAGGTGGCCGCCGACGGCACCATCACCCGGGTGGCCAATCCCGACGCCCCCAGCGCCCTGACCTGGGCCTGGATGGGGCCCTTCGTCGGCGCGCTGATTCGTCCGGTGGGCGGCTGGATCTCCGACAAGGTGGGCGGCGCCATCGTCACCCAGGCGATCTCCGTGGTGATGGTCCTGGCCTCCGCGGCGGTGGGCTACGTGATGATGCTGGCCTACAACGCCACCGACCCCAACCAGTACTTCTGGATGTTCCTTGTGCTCTTCATCGTGCTGTTCGCCGCCAGTGGCATCGGTAACGGCTCCACCTTCCGCAGCATCGGCTTCATCTTCGACCTGCAGCAGAAGGGCCCGGTGCTGGGCTGGACCTCCGCCGTGGCCGCCTACGGCGCCTTCATCGCCCCGCGGGTGATGGGCGAGCAGATCAAGGCCGGCACCCCGGAGATGGCGATGTACGGCTTCGCGGTCTTCTACGCCCTCTGCCTGGTCGTCAACTGGTGGTTCTACCTGCGCCCCGGCGCCTACGTGAAGAATCCCTGAGTCGCACAGCAACTAGGGCCCAGGCCATCCCACAAAGCCAATGCGAGGGACGCCGAGGCGTCCCGACTAACGGCGACAGCTCTGTACCTCCAAAGAGATAGGCCTGGAATATCAAGGAGTAGCGGGGCGGCAGACTTGATGCACGTCAATATCGTCCGCCCCCTGCCTGCCAGTCTGGAAAGCGACCATTCATGCACGCCGAAGGAGGCACGACATGAAACACCTCGAGGGGGTGACCCGGCCCCAACAGATCCGGGCGCTGTCACTCAGCACCCTGGCGTTCACCACCTGCTTCGCGGTGTGGACGATCTTTTCCATCATCGGCATCAAGATCAAGCAGGACCTCGGCCTCAACGAGACCCAGTTCGGCATCCTGGTGGCCACCCCGATCCTGACCGGCTCGATCAGCCGCATCTTCCTCGGCATCTGGACCGAGCAGTTCGGCGGCCGGCGCGTCTTCAGCCTGCTGATGCTGGTCACTGCGGCCTGCGTCTTCCTGCTCTCCTATGTCGAGTCCTACGCGATGTTCCTGGTCGCGGCGCTCGGCGTCGGCCTGGCCGGCGGCTCGTTCATCGTCGGCATCGCCTACACCTCCTACTGGTTCGAGAAGGAGCGCCAGGGCACGGCGCTGGGCATCTTCGGCGCCGGCAACGCGGGGGCGGCGGTGACCAACTTCGCCGCGCCCTTCCTGCTGCTGGCGCTGGGCTGGGAACAGACCGCGGTGATCTACGCCATCGTGCTGACCGTGGTGGCCGTGGGCTTCTGGGTGTTCTCCAAGGAGGATCCGCTGACTCTCTCCCGGCGCGGCCAGGGCGGCAAGGCCACCTCCGCCCGGGAACAGCTGGCGCCGCTCAAGCACCTGCAGGTGTGGCGCTTCGCGCTCTACTACTTCTTCGTCTTCGGCGCCTTCGTCGCCCTGGCCTCCTACCTGCCGCGCTACTACGTGGGGGCCTACGACGTCAGCATCGCCGTGGCCGGCTCACTGGCCGCCCTCTACACCCTGCCGGCCAGCGTCTTCCGGGCGCTCGGCGGCTGGATGTCCGACCGCTACGGCGCGCGCTCCATCATGTATCTGACCTTCATCGCCTCACTGGTCTGCCTGTTCCTGCTCGCCTATCCCGAGACCCACTACGTGGTGGAGGGCAAGGAGGGCCAGATCGCCTTCTCGCTCGCCATGCCGCTGTGGGGCGTGGTGGTGCTGACCGTGCTGCTGGGCTTCTTCATGTCGCTGGGCAAGGCCGCGGTCTACAAGCACATCCCGGTCTACTATCCAGAGAACGTCGGCTCGGTGGGCGGCCTGGTCGGCATGATCGGCGGCCTGGGGGGCTTCTTCCTGCCCATCCTGTTCGGCGTCGTGCTCGACCTCACCGGGGTCTGGACCAGCTCCTACATGGTGCTCTTCGTGCTGGTGGCCGTGTCGCTGATCTGGATGCACGGCGCGATCCGGCGCATGGAGCGCAGCCGGGTGCCGGAACTCGGCGAGGAGCGCTATCGCTACCTGCCGGAGCTCCAGGAGCCGTCAGCCCGCTATGCCGCAGGCAAAGCAGCCGCCGGCGACGACGCACCGTCACGTCCGGGTCAGCAGGCCGAGGCCTGATCCGCCCTGCCACTCACGCCACTCACACCACTTAAGGAACGCCACCTCAGGAATGCCGCCCACGGGCGGCATTCGCATTTACGGGCGCGGACTTGATCCAGGCCAGGGAAGGCCGCCGCGCTCCGCGCTATAGTGGCATGTGAAATACATCAATAGGCCGGCCCTCGATGCGGACCCCGGCCGACCGCCGGATGCGAGGTGCTCCCCGATGTCCCTACCCCAGTCCCACACCCAGTGTCACTCCCCGGCCCACGACGGCGACCTCGACTCGGACAAGGCCGCCCGCGGCCGCGGCGCCGCCATTGTCGTCTACATGCTGTTCCTGGGCAGCGTGCTGGCCGTGGTCACCGCGCCCATCGGCGTGCTGATCGCCCACCTCAAGCGGCGCAACGCCGCGCCCTGGGTGCAGAGTCACCTGCAGTTCCAGATCCGCACCTTCTGGCTGGGCATGCTGGGCGGGGGGCTCTTCGTGGCCGCCTGGCAGCTGCTGGGGCTGGTCGGCGCCCCCGCGGTGGCGCCCTGGGCGCTGGGCTACGTCTACTTCACCGCCTGCCTGATCTGGATGGTGGCCCGCTGCGGCGTGGGCATCAGCCGGCTGACCTCCAACGAGCCGGTGCGCGACCCGACGAGCCTGGCCTTCGGCGGCGCCCGGGTCACCCTGGCGGACGAATGAGCGAGCGCACCCTGACACGCGAGCTGCCCAACCCCGGCTGGGGACCGCTCTCGGCGCTGCCCGGCAACCCGCTGATGTGGGTGCTGATCTTGAGCGAGATGCTGGTCTTCAGTGCCTTCTTCGCGCTCTACGCCGCGGAGCGTGTCGGCGCGACGGCGCTGTTCGACGCCTCCCAGCGCGAGCTCGACCCCCTGGTCGGCGGGCTCAACACTCTGGTGCTGCTGACCAGCGGGCTCTGTGTGGCCCTGGCCGTGGAGGCGGTGAGCGCCGCGCGGCTCCGCCGTGCCCGCCAATGGCTGGGGGCCTCCATGGCGCTGGGCGTGCTGTTCGGCGTCATCAAGGGGATCGAGTATGCCGGCAAGTTCGCAGCCGGCATCACCCCGGAAACCAACGCCTTCTTCGGTTTCTACTACGGGCTCACCGCCTTCCACTTCGCCCACGTGCTGTTCGGCCTGGCGCTGTTGGCCCTGGTGACCTGGCGCACCTCCACCGAGAACGTGGAGACCGCCGCGGCCTTCTGGCACATGGTCGACCTGATCTGGATCCTGCTCTACCCGCTGCTCTATCTATTGAGGTGACCATGACCGCCCTGCCCGGTACCCGCCGCCTGCTCGCGACCTGGGCCACGCTGATGGCCCTGACGCTGCTCTCGATGGTCTCGGCCCGGCTGGCGCCGGACGACGCTCAGTCGCTGCCGCTGTGGTCGGCGGGCCTGGTGATCGCCGCCACCGGCTTCAAGGCGCAGCGGCTGCTGATGGTCTATCTCAACCTGCGCGCGGCTACGCCGGCCTGGAAGGGCACCTTCGTGGGCCTGGTGCTGCTGACGCTGGCACTGATCGCCGGCGGCGTCCTGGCGGCGCGGCTGACGGGATGACGCCGCCTCCCGCCACCAGGCCCCTGCCATGGACCGAACGCGCGAGCCTCCCTGGCGTCTCCCTGGCGCCTCCTGTCAAGCCGCGGTATCGAGTCGCCTGTTGCCGTTACCCTCGGGTCCGCGAGAACGTGCCCCGCGCGGGGATGCCTGTTATAAGTGAAAGTGCAGGCGGCAAGTGACTCACGCGAACGTGGCTTCTGCGTTGGCTCAAAAGCGTCGCTCGGCGACGAAAGGATTATGACCTCGCCACCCTTCTCGGCATCCGGCCCTCTCGTGGCCATCGGCGGTGCCGAGGACAGGAAATCCGACCTGGAGATCCTCAAACGGGTCTTTGCCCTGGCCCCCGAGGGTAACCTCGAGGTTGCGGTCATCGCCACCGCGAGCAGCATCCCCGACGAAGTGCTTCCCGACTACGAAGCGGCCTTTGAACGCCTGGGGGCCAGCCACGTCCATTTGTTGGGTATCCGCGACCGCCGTCAGGCGGCCGAGAATGAAACCGTTCGCCTGATCGAGCAAAGCGGCGTCATCTTCTTCACCGGCGGAGACCAGCTTCGCCTGACCCATATCCTGGGTGGCTCCCCGGTGCTGACGGCCATCCGCAAACGCCTCGACAGCGGCGCAGTGGTGGCCGGGACCAGTGCCGGTGCGGCGGCCATGCCGGGCACCATGATCTATAACGGTGCTGCCACCGACGCCCTGCGCAAGGGCGCCGTCAACATGACCTTCGGCCTGGGGGTGGTCGATGGCCTGATCATCGACAGCCACTTCCTCGAGCGGGGGCGCTTCACCCGCCTGATGGAGGTCGGGGCGAGCAACCCCGAGCATCTGGGGGTAGGCCTTGGCGAGGATGCCGGCGTGATCATCCACCCCCACGGCATCCTCGAGGCCATCGGCCCGGGACACGTCATCCTCATCGACAGCCGGGACCTGGCGAGCTCGAATATCGCCGACCTCTCCATGGGCGAACCGGTGGCCATCGAGAACATGATCCTCCATGCGATGGTCAGCGGCCATGGGTTCGACGTCGCGGCGCGGCGCTATCTCGTCCCCCACGAACTCGGCGCCATGCTCGCGGAGGGACGATGAACATTCTCGAGCACCGGGCCCTGCGTGGCCCGAACTACTTCAGCCGCTACCCGACGATCTTCATGCGCCTGGACATCGGCGGCCTCGAGGAGAAGCCAAGCGATCTCGTCCCCGGCATCGTCGAGCGGATGACCGCCCTGCTGCCGACCCTGCAGGAGCACCGCTGCTCGGTGGGCCGGCCCGGCGGCTTCCTGGAGCGGCTGGAGCGTGGCACCTGGGCCGGCCATGTCGTCGAACATGTGGCGATCGAGCTGCAGAACCTGATCGGCTTTTCGGTGGGCTACGGCAAGACCATCGACAGCTATGACACCGGCATCTACAACGTGGTCTACCGCTACCGGGACGAGGCCTGCGGCCTGGCCGCAGGGATCGAGGCCGTCGACCTCGTCGAGCGACTGTTCGCCGGCGAGGCGATCGACATGCCGGCGATCATCGACCGTCTCAAGCAGGTGCGCGACGCCCACATGTTGGGGCCCTCCACGGCCGCCATCGTCGACGCCGCCAACCGGCGGGGCATTCCCCATGCCCGCTTGAGCGAGGAGAACAGCTACATCCAGTTCGGCCATGGCCATCGACAGCAGCGCATCCAGGCGACGGTGACCGGCCGTACGGACCTGATCGGCTTCGGCATCGCCGACGACAAGGAGTGGACCAAGCAGGTGCTCGGCGATGCCGGCATTCCGGTCCCCCAGGGGCGGGTGTGCGGCTCCTTCGATGAGGCGCTCGACGCCGTCCGTGACATCGGCTATCCCGTCGCGGTGAAGCCGGTCATCGGCAACCATGGCCGCGGCGTGAGCACCAACATCGAGGACGACACGTCGCTGCGTGATGCCTTCGACATCGCCGCTCATCGCAACCCCTCGGTGATCGTCGAGCAGTACATCCGGGGCGAGGACCATCGCCTGCTGGTCATCGACAACAGGCTCGTGGCCGCGGCCCGGCGCCGCCCGGCACATGTGGTCGGCGATGGCGTCGCCACCCTGCAGGCCCTGGTCGACGAGGAGAACCGGGACCCGCGTCGCGGCATCGGTCACGAGAACCTGCTGACCCAGATCGCGCTCGACGAGCAGTCGCTGCGGCTGATCGGCCAGCAGAATCTGACCCTGCAGAGCGTCATCCCGGCCGGCGAGAGGGTCTTCCTCAAGCCCACGGCCAACCTCAGCACCGGGGGGACGGCCACGGACGTGACCGACGATGTCCATCCGGAAGTGCGTTACGTGGCGGAGCGCATCGCACGGCTGGTGGGACTGGACATCATCGGCATCGACCTGCTGGCCGAGACCCTCACCCGCCCCCTGGAGGAGCAGTCCGCTGCCGTGGTCGAGGTCAACGCCGGGCCCGGCTTTCGCATGCACCTGTCGCCCACCCACGGGGAGGGCCGCGATGTGGGTCGCCCGGTGATCGACATGCTGTTCCCCGACACCGAGGCCACGGGGCGCATCCCCGTTGCGGCGGTCACCGGCACCAACGGCAAGACCACCACCGTGCGACTGCTCTCCCACCTGCTGCGCCAGTCGGGACGCAATGTCGGCATGGCCTGCACCGGCGCCATCGAGGTCGACAACCATGTGATCCTGCGCGGTGACTACAGCGGCCCCCAGGCGGCCGCGATCGTGCTGCGCGAACCCACGGTCGAGTGCGCCGTGCTCGAGGTCGCCCGCGGCGGCATCATGCGCCGCGGCCTGGGGTTCGACGAGTGCGACGTGGGCGTATTGCTCAACATCGCCAGCGATCACCTGGGTGAGCATGATATCCACACCCTCGACGAGCTGGCGCGCTGCAAGACCGTGGTGATCGATGCCGTCACCCAAGGTGGGACGGCCGTGCTCAATGCCGACGACCCGCGGGTGCTGGCGGGCCAGGAGTGGGTCCGGGGCGATATCATCTTCTTTACGCTGGACCCCGACTCACGTCCCGTCCGTCGACATGTCCGCGACCAGGGTGTCGCCTTTACCGTCCACAACGAACGCATCGTGATGCGCCAGGGCCATGTCGAAGCCGAGGTGATACCGGTGGTGGACGTGCCGATCACCTTCGAGGGTCACGCCCGCTTCAATGTCGCCAATGCCCTGGCCGCCAGCGCCGCAGGCTATGCCCTGGGGCTCTCCATCGCCGATATCCAGATGGGCCTGCAGACCTTCCACCCCACCCCGGGACAGAATCCCGGACGCACCAACCTCATCGACGCCAACGGCATGAAGGTGCTGATCGACTACGGGCACAACGTGCCGGCGCTCGAGGCCTTGAGCGAACTGGTCGGCTGCATTTCGGCCCGGCGACGCATCAGTGTGGCCAGTGCGCCGGGGAATCGCCGCGACGAGGACCTGTTCACGCTGGGCATCCTGCTCGCCCGGATGCACGACGTCGTCTTCATCTACGAGACCGACGCCCGCGGACGGCCCCCCGGTGAGGCCGCTCGCCTGCTGCGCAACGGTGCCGAATCAGTTCCGGGTGCCTGCCGAGTCGAGGTCATCATGGAAGAGCATCAGGCCGTCGACCGGGCCTTCGATGAGGCAGGCGAAGGCGACCTTCTGGTGCTGTTGATCGATGATGTCGAGGGCGCCATCGAGCGCCTGAAAGGTCGCCGTTTCTCGCCGCCGGCGGGGACTGACCCAGCTGATGAGTCGCCATGATGCCCATCGATGATCGGCCCCCTTCCCTGCTGACCCTGCTGCGCGTCGGCCGCATCTTCGCGCCACAACCGCTCGAGGCCACCGACATCCTGATCGCCGACGGCCGGATCGCGGCCCTGGGGCGGGATATCGAGGTCCCGCGGGGCTGGCCGGTGCGGGTCGTGGAGGCGCGTGACCTGACTGCCGTTCCCGCCTTCATCGACCAGCACGTACATGTGACCGGCGGCGGTGGCGAGGGAGGCTGCGGCACCCGCTGCCCGGAGATCACGGCCCATGAGATTGCGTCCATGGGCATCGGCACCGTGGTGGGGGTGCTGGGCACCGACGGCATCAGCCGTTCCCCTGCAGACCTGCTGGCCAAGGTGCGAGGACTCCGCGACGAGGGCATTTCGGCCTATATGTACACGGGGTCGTATCGCGTGCCGCCGCCGACCCTCACCGGCGACGTGCAGCGTGACCTGGCCTGGATCCCCGAGGTCATCGGCCTGGGCGAGTTGGCCATCTCGGACCATCGCTCGAGCCAGCCGCGCCAGGACGAGATCGCGCGGCTGGTCAGCGAGGCACGCGTCGGTGCCATGCTGGCCGGCAAGCGTGGCATCTGTCACTTCCACCTCGGTGATGGCAAGCGGGGACTGGAGCCGCTTCGCCGCCTGCTCACCGAGACCGAGATACCGCCCGAGCAGGTGATCCCCACCCACGTGAATCGCCACCGCGCCCTGCTCGAGGAGGCCGCCGACTATGCGCTGACCTTCGACGCCAACGTGGATGTGACCGCCTTCGATGACGCCGACGAGGATGACCTGAGCGGCTTCGGTGCGGTGTCACTACTGCTTCAGCGCGGCGTGCCGGTCACCCGTATCACCATGAGTTCCGACTGCAACGGCAGCCTGCCCGAGTTCGACGCTCGGGGCGCCTATATCGGCATGCGGGTGGCGGGCAACAGCACCCTGATGGCGGACTGGCAGCGCCTGGTGCGCGAGGAGGTGCTGCCGCTGGAGCAGGCCCTGGGCCTGATCTCGGGCCATGTGGCCCGGGTGCTGGGGCTCGATGACCAGAAAGGCCGCCTGGCCGTAGGTTTCGACGCCGACGTGACCCTGCTCGACGACGACCTCCAGCCGCAACAGACCATCGTGGCAGGGAAGCGACTCTATGCCAGGGACGGCTCGCCGACGTAGAGCCTGGACGCTAGTGCCGAGGACGCCTCAGTCTCGAGATCCCTCATGACCCGGTGGCGGCGTTGTCCGTGCCCAGCCTTCCAGAGCGCGGCCCAGGCGCATCAGGCCGTAGACCACGAAAGGGGTCACCAGCATCAAGCCAATGCCCCAGTCGCGATTGTTGATCAGCCACACCAGCGGTAGCACCAGCGCCACGGCGGCCAAGCACCAGGCCGCCGCGGCCAGCACGAATCGAGAACGGGGGGACATGGCACTCCTCCTTGCGTTGGGCCTCGCCGGACGAGGCCTCAAGTGGCGATGATCTGGCGATAGATGCCCGGCAGCGCCAGGGAGAGGTGCTCGGGGCGCTGCACGATGGCGTAGCCGCCACGGCCGAACAGGTGGGGAATATACTGCCCCGCCTCTCGGTCGATGGTCACGCCGAACACTCGCACCTCCTGGCGGCGCGCCTCGAGCACCGCCTTGCGGGTGTCCTCAATGCCGTAGCGCCCCTCGTAGTAGTCGTTGTCGTTGGGCTTGCCGTCGGTGAGCAGCAGCAGCAGCCGATGCCGGTTGGGACGTTCGCTCAGCTGCTTGGTGAGGTGGCGAATGGCCGGTCCCATGCGGGTGTAGGAGCCGGGCTTGAGCGCCGAGATGCGCCGCGATACCCGCTCGCCCATGGGCTCGTCGAAGTCCTTCAGGGTATTCACCCAGACCTTGTGGCGGCGCTGGGAGGTGAAGCTGTGGATCGAATAGTCGTCTCCACACCCGGCCAGACCATGGCCCAGCACCAGCAGCGCCTCTTTGGCCACGTCCAGCACCCGGCGATCCTGCAGCCAGGCCTCGGTGGAGAGCGACACGTCGACCAGGATCGACACCGCCAGGTCGCGGGCCTGGGTGCGGCTGTCGATGTAGAGCCGGTCGCTGGACTCGCCGGTGGCGGCCAGGTCGCAGCGAGCGCGGATCACCGCGTCCATGTCGAGATCGCTGCCATCCAGCTGGCCGCGCAGTAGTTCGCGCCGCGGGCGCAGGGCCTCGAACTCCCGACGCACCCGGCGAATGCGTCGGCGGGTGGTCTCGTCCGGCGTCCAGTCCTCGCCCTCCTCCTCCTGCACGCCACTGAGTACCACGCAGTGGTCGGGCAGGTAGGCCTGCTTGCGATGGTTCCATTCGGGGTAGGTATGACGCCCCGCCAGCCGGCCGCCGCTGGCTTCGTCCGGCGCCAGGTCGAGGTCGAGCTTGAGCGTCGAGGCCGCCTTCTTGCGGTTGGGGGTGAGCACGATCTCGTCGATCTGATCGGCGGCCTTCTTGGCTTCCTCTTCCTCATCGTCGTCCACGAGGCGGTTGAGGTTCACCATCTCGGCCCAGGAGAGCATCTTCTCCATATTGTTGAGCATCAGCGGGTCGTCGCGGTCGGCCTGGTCCTGCTCGCGGCGGTCGGCCTTGCGCTTGCCCTGGTCGTCCTCGGGGGAGTCGGCGGCGCTGGCCGTCGACTCGTCGTCGTCCAGCGTGGCCTCTCGGGCATCGTCTCGGGTGCCCAGGGTGATGGCCTGACCCCACAGCGGCACCGGCAGCAGCGGCCGATAGCCGCGCGGCGCGCGGAAGTCGTCCAGGGGACGGTCCGGCTCGCGGATGGCCCGCTGCATGGCCAGCGCCCAGGCCTCCTCGGGGTCAGGCGCGCCCAGCTCCGCGCGCAGGGCGGCCTCCAGGGCGGCCTCCATGGGCGGCAGGCCCTTGCGCCGCGGGCGTATCGCCAACAGTTCGCCGCTCAGGCGCACGTAGCGATCCGTCAGTCCCGGAAAGCGCGCCAGCGCCGCACGCGCGGTGCGTCGTGCCTCGCGCAGGCGCGCGAGGTCCGCCCGCAGCGGGTCCGCGACCAGCGTTACCGGCCGGGCCTCGGCCAGGAAGGCGGTGAGCCACAGGTAGAGGTCGCGGTTGAGGGACGCCTCGGGAAACAGCGCCAGGCGCGGCGGCAGCAGCAGGTGCTCCTCGTCGCGGCGGGCCTGGTCGAGGTGCTCCTCGTCGAGGCCCAGGCGCTGGCGCAGGCTCAGTCGGTGCGCCGAGGCGCGCCGGGCAATGGCGGCCACCTCGACCCCCGCCTCGCCACCGCCGGCGCGGAAGAAGACACCGAGCATGGGGCGCAGGCTTTCGAGGGTCACCGCCGCCTCGGGGTGGTCGGGGTAGCTCGCCGCGCCCGAGGCCCAGCGGTGCCAGAAGCGACCAACGGTCTCCTCGACTTCCAGAAAATCCAGCATCCCTAGCCTCCTGATGTACGTGTCGAGCCGGTGTGACGTAGCGTTGATGGACCGCCGGGGCTTTCCGGGGGGCGGGACCCGGGGCGCCGGACCGACGAGGAGGCGCTGTAAACCCTTCCCTGGGCGCTACATTTGCCATCCCTGGCAAATGACCTCCTCATCGACCTGCCCCCGGCGCTCCTGTCCGGAGAGCCGTCTCCGCCAGATTCCTCGGGACCCAACCGGCCTCGTCTCAGCCGAACGTGGCCTGAATGGCTTCCATCAGCCCCTCCTGGACGTCCGCGTCATCCGAGAGCGGCTCCACCAGGGTGGCGCGGGCGGCCTCGAGGATCGGCATGCCGGCGCCGATCAGGGTCGCGCAGTAGACCAGCAGCCGGGTGGAGACGCCCTCCTCCAGGTCCTGGCCCTTCATGGCGCGCAGACTCGCCGCCAGGTTGACCAGCGCCGCGCAGCGATCGGGCTCGAGGCCGCTCTCGCGGGCAACGATGTCGCGCTCCACCGCCGGCGGCGGGAAGTCGAAGGACATCGCCACGAAGCGCTGCCGGGTACTCGGCTTGAGCGACTTGAGGATGTGCTGATAGCCGGGGTTGTAGGAGACCACCAGCATGAAGTCGTCCGGCGCCTCGAGCAGCTCGCCGGTGCGCTCCAGCGGCAGCAGGCGTCGGTCGTCGGTCAGCGGGTGCAGCACCACGGTGACGTCCTTGCGCGCCTCCACCACCTCGTCGAGGTAGCAGATGCCGCCCTCGCGCACTGCGCGGGTCAGCGGGCCGTCGACCCAGCGGGTCTCGCCGCCCTGCAGCAGGTAGCGCCCGGTGAGGTCGGCAGCGGTCAGGTCGTCGTGGCAGGAGACGGTGTAGAGCGGCTTGCCGAGCTTGGCCGCCATGTGGCTGACGAAGCGGGTCTTGCCACAGCCGGTCGGCCCCTTGAGCAGCATGGGCAGGCGCTGCTGAAAGGCCTGGTCGAACAGCGCGCACTCGTTGCCGACGCTCTGGTAGTAGGGCATCGCCTGCTCGTCGGCGTTGGCGGCCACGGAGGAAAGCGGCATGGGGATCACTCCCGTCTGGGTGAAAGAACGAGGGCCCCCGCGGGGGCCCTCGGTGGGTCAGGCGCGATCGGGGCCCGCGGTCAGCTGGGTGCCGCCGGCCGGCACCTGCTCGCGAGCCGGGCCGAAGAAGGCATAGATCAGCATCACCGCGCCGATGGCCACCGCCACGCCGGCGCCCAGGCGCATGAGGTAGAAGAGACCGAGCTGGTCCTGCACCTCCATGTAGTTCATGCCCAGCACACGCTGCAGGTGGGTCTGGACGACACCCGCGAAGGTCAGCGTGAAGGTCATGAAGCACATGGCGCCGGTCATGATCCAGAAGCCCCACATGTTCAGCACCTGGTTATAGGGCTGCACGCGACGCAGCTGCGGCATGGCGAAGGTGATGATGCCAAGCATCAGCATCACGTAGGCGCCATAGAAGGCCAAGTGGCCATGGGCGGCGGTGACCTGGGTGCCGTGGCTGTAGTAGTTGATCCAGTGCAGGGTGTGCATGAAGCCCCACACGCCGGCGCCGAAGAAGGCCACGGTCGGGCAGCCCAGGGCCCACAGCATGGCGGCCTTGTTGGGGTGGTTACGGCTGCCCTTCCAGAACATGGTGAAGGCGAACACCACCATGGCGAAGAAGGGGATCACCTCCAGGGTGGAGAAGATGCTGCCGATGGGCTGCCAGTAGCTCGGCGCGCCGATCCAGTAGTAGTGGTGGCCGGTGCCCAGCAGCCCGGAGAACAGCGACAGGCCGACGATGATATAGAGCCACTTCTCGATCACCTCGCGGTCGACGCCGGTCATCTTGATCAGCAGGTAGCCCAGCAGCGCCGCCATGATCAGCTCCCACACGCCCTCGACCCAGAGGTGCACCACCCACCACCAGTAGAGTTTGTCCACGGCGAGGTTGGAGGGGTTGTAGAAGGCGAACAGCCAGAACACCGCGGCCAGCCACAGGCCCAGCATCAGCACCAGGTTGATGGCGGTTCGCCGCCCCTTGGCGAGGGTCATGCTGGTGTTGAACAGGAACATCAGAAACGAGATGGTGATCAGCACCTTGACCCAGAACGGCTGTTCCAGGAACTCGCGGCCCTCGTGGATCCCGAACTGGTAGCCGACCAGCGCCGCGGCGCCGGCGAAGGCGAAGATCGCCAGCTGGATGTAGGCGATGGTCGGGCTGTGGGTCTCGCGCTCGGCCTCTTCCGGCATCAGGTAGTAGGTAGCGCCCATGAAGCCGATCAGCAACCAGACGATCAACAGGTTGGTATGGCTGACGCGCATGATGTTGAAGGGCATGACCTCGGCCATGAAGTTGGGCCAGGCATAGACGGTGGCGGCCAGCAGTCCGAAGACCACCTGCAGCGCGAAGAGCGCCATGGCCACCATGAAGAAGGGCAGCGCCACCTTCTGGGTTTCGTATTTCATCGGTATCGTTCTCCTCGATTGATCCGCGGTCAGCCGGCGGGCGTCGGCGGCCAGTCCTGGGCGTCGATGCCGTCGGTCCACTCCAGGAAGTCGATCAGCGCCTGCATCTCCTCCTCGCTGAAGTCGTAGGCCGGCATCTGGCGGCGCCCCTCGCCCCCCAGCGGCTGCGCGCGGATCCAGGCGGCGAGGCCCGCGCGGGCCGCGTCGGGATTCTCGTGACCGCCGTAGCGCTCCCAGACGTTGCCCAGCTCCGGCGCGAAGTAGGCGCCCTCGCCCATGATGCTGTGGCAGTTGATGCACATGTTCTTTTCCCACACTTCCTTGCCGTGCTTGACGGACTCGGTGAGCCCCTCGCTGTCGGTGGACGTGTTGACCATGTACCAGTGGCTGTGGGCCGTCAGCGCGGCAAACAGCAGAAAGAAGAACAGCGACCCGCCGTAGAAGATGTTGCGGGCCGCCGACTTGGTGAGACCGTCGGCCATGGACCATACCCCCCTTGCTCGTGTGGCAGTGCCGTCGCCTCTCACGGCAAGCGGCCCTGCGCCCCTCTTAAGATGTATAGGAAATACATGTTAAGACTAGCAGCAGGGCACGGCATGGAGCCTTGATGTCGATCAATTTTTGGGAAAGGAAGGCGGGCGACGACCCCGAGGTCGTCGCCCGGGAGGGGCTCAGTGGCCGAGGATCTGGCCGAGGAAGAGCTTGGTGCGCTCGGAGCGCGGATGGTTGAAGAAGGTCTCGGGGGGCGCCTGCTCGATGATCTGGCCCTGATCCATGAAGATCACCCGGTCGGCCACGGTCTTGGCGAAGCCCATCTCGTGGGTCACACAGAGCATGGTCATACCATCTTGGGCCAGCTCGACCATGACGTCGAGTACCTCCTTGATCATCTCGGGATCGAGCGCCGAGGTCGGCTCGTCGAAGAGCATCACTTCCGGCTGCATGCACAGCGCCCGGGCGATGGCCACGCGCTGCTGCTGGCCGCCGGAGAGCTGGCCCGGGTACTTGCGGGCCTGGTCGGCGATCTGCACCCGCTCGAGGATCTCCATCGCCATGCGCTCGGCCTCGGCGCGAGGCTTCTTCTGCACCCAGGTCTGGGAGATGCAGCAGTTATCCAGCACGCTCAGGTGGGGGAAGAGGTTGAAGTGCTGGAACACCATGCCGACGTTGCGGCGGATCTGCTCGATGCGCTTCACGTCGCGGGTCATCGGCAGGCCATTGACCACGATGCGCCCCTCCTGGTGCTCCTCGAGGTGGTTGATGCAGCGGATCAGCGTCGACTTGCCCGACCCCGAGGGGCCACAGATGACGATGCGCTCGCCCTGGGCGACCGTCAGGTCGATGTCGCGCAGCACGTGGAAGTCGCCATACCACTTGTTGAGCCCGGTGATCTCGACCATGGGCGCGTCGGCCCGGGCGGCATTTGCCTGATTCATGAGAGGGTCCCGTTGATGATGGTCAGTTCCGATGGCCGGTGTGCAGGCGCCGTTCGATGTACTGGCTGTAGCGCGACATGCTGAAGCAGAACACCCAGAACACCAGGGCCGCGAAGACGTAGCCCTCGGTGGCGAAGCCCAGCCAGTTGCTGTCGGTGAGCCCCGCGCGGATGATCGCCAGCAGGTCGAAGAGCCCGATGATCAGCACCAGCGAGGTGTCCTTGAACAGCGCGATGAAGGTGTTGACGATGCCGGGGATGACCAGCTTGAGCGACTGGGGCAGCACGATCAGCCCCATGCGCTGCCAGTAGCCCATGCCCATCGCCTTGGCCGCTTCTTCCTGACCACTGGGGATGGCCTGCAGGCCGCCGCGCACCACCTCGGCCATGTAGGCGCTCCAGAAGAACATGATGCCCACCAGCGCCCGCAGCAGCTTGTCGAACTCCACCTGGGCGGGCACGAACAGCGGCAGCATCACCGAGGCCATGAACAGCACCGTGATCAGCGGCACGCCGCGCCAGAACTCGATGAACACCACGCAGAAGCCGCGCACCAGCGGCATCTGCGAGCGCCGCCCCAGCGCCAGCAGCACGCCGATGGGCAGCGAACCGACGATCCCCACGGTGGCGATGGTCAGGGTCAGCATCACCCCGCCCCATTCGCGGGTCGGCACGTGCGTGAGCCCGAAGCTGCCACCCACCAGCAGGAAGAAGGCCAGCACGGGGAAGCCCACCAGGGCGAACAGCCCCACCCAGCGCTTGGCGGGCAGGCGCGGGATGATCAGCCAGGCAATCAACGCCGCCAGCAGGACGAAGACCAGGTCCACCCGCCAGCGCTCGGCCTCGGGATAGAAGCCGTAGACGATCGACTCGAAGCGCGCGCTGATGAAGACCCAGCAGGCCCCCTCGCCGCTGCACGCCTCCCGGGTGTCGCCGAGCCAGTCGGCCTGGAACACCGCCCACTGCAGCGCGGGCCACAGCAGCATGGACAGCAACGTCACGGTGACCATGGTCACCGCCCCGTTGAGCGGGGTATTGAAGAGGTTGGCATGCAGCCAGCCGAGCAGGCCGCGGCGCAGGTCGGGGGGACGCCGCTCGGCGACCATCCCGGTCTCGATGGTGGTCGTGGTATCGGACATCTCAGCGCTCCTTGAGCAGCGTGCGCGCGTTGTAGAGGTTCATCAGCGCGGACACCACCAGGTTGATCAGCAGGTAGACGCCCATGGTCATGGCGACGATCTCGATGGCCTGGCCGGTCTGATTCAGCGCCGTGCCGGAGAACACCGCCACCAGGTCCGGATAGCCGATCGCCGTGGCCAGCGAGGAGTTCTTGATCAGGTTGAGGTGCTGGCTGGTCAGCTGCGGCACGATCACCCGCATCGCCTGGGGAATCACCACCTTGCGCAGGATGATGCCGCCGGGCAGGCTCAGCGCCTTGGCCGCCTCCACCTGGCCCTGGGGCACCGACTGGATCCCCGAGCGCACGATCTCGGCGATGAAGGAGGCGGTATAGATCGAGAGCGCCAGCCACAGCGCCATCAGCTCGGGCAGGATCGTCACGCCGCCCTGGAAGTTGAAGCCCTGAAGCGACGGGATGGACCAGTCAAGCGGCATGCCCGTGGCGACGAAGGTGAGCGCCGGCAGGCCGATCAGGATCAGCGCGCCGAGCTTGAAGACCGGCAGGGCCTGACCGGTTTGCGCCTGGCGGCGCCGGGCGTAGCGCACCAGCCCGGCGGTGGCGATCACCGCGGCCAGCAGCGCCCAGGGGGTGGCGGCGAAGCCGTCAAGCGGCTGGGGGCCGGGCAGCACCACACCGCGCACGTTGAGAAAGATCGCCTCGAACAGTGAGTGGCTGTTGCGTGGGCTCGGCAGGGCCTGCAGCACGGCGAAGTACCAGAACAGGATCTGCACCAGCAGCGGGATGTTGCGGAAGATCTCGACGTAGGCGGTGGCCAGCCGGGCCAGCAGCCAGTTGGGCGACAGCCGGGCGATACCCACGGCGAAGCCGATCAGGGTCGCCGTGACGATGCCCAGAGCGGAGACCAGCAGGGTGTTGAGCAGCCCCACCACGAAGGTGCGGGCATAGGTGCTGTCGCCGGAGTAGTCGATCAGGGTCTGGGGGATCGAGAAGCCGGCGCGGTCCTGGAGGAAGCCGAAGCCGGTGGTGATTCCCCGGGCCTCGAGGTTGGCCAGGGTGTTCGACACCACCATGGCGATGAAGGCCCCCAGCGCCAGCAGCAGGATGCCCTGCACCAGCAGGGCGCGGAAGGTGGGGTCGCGCCACAGCGGCCCCCGCTCCCGTGAAGAAGAACGCAGCATATCGAGCCTCGTGGACGTCAACGCAACGGCATCACGCATGGCCTCATGCGTGATGCCCGATCATGGAACGTTCAGGGTGGGTCAGCGGACCGGCGGTGCGTAGAGGATGCCGCCCTCGTTCCACAGCGCGTTCACGCCGCGGCTGATCTGCATGGGCGAGTCCTGCCCCACGGTGCTGGCGAAGACCTCGTCGTAGTTGCCGACGTGGCTGATCAGCTGATAGGCCCAGTCGTTCTCCAGCCCCATCTGCTCGCCGTAGTCGCCGTCCACGCCCAGCAGGCGCGCCACCTGGGGGTTGGGCGGGGTGGCCTTCATCTCGTCGACGTTGTCGCTGTTCACGCCGAGCTCCTCGGCGTTGACCATGGCGAAGATCGACCACTTGACGATGTCCAGCCACTGGTCGTCGCCCTGGCGAACCACGGGGCCGAGCGGCTCCTTGGAGATCAGCGTCTCGAGGATCTCAACGCTGTCGGGCTCGGGCAGCTGCAGGCGCAGGGCGCTGAGCTGCGAGGTGTCGGAGGTCAGGATGTCACAGCGGCCGCTGGCGAAGCCCTGGGCGGTCTGGTCGGGGGTGTCGAAGGTGACGGTCTGGATGTCGATGCCCCGGGAGGGGAAGTAGTCGGCCAGGTTGAGCTCGTGGGTGGTGCCGGACTGGATGCAGATCGAGGCGCCGTCGAACTGCTTGGGTCCCTCGACGCCCAGGTCCTTGGCCACCATGAAACCCTGGCCGTCGTAGAAGGTGGTGGCGGTGAAGTTCAGCCCCAGCGAGTTGTCGCGGGTCGCGGTCCAGGTGGTGTTGCGCGAGAGGACGTCGATCTCGCCGGACTGCAGGGCGGTGAAGCGCTCCTTGGCGGTCAGCGGCGTGAAGGAGACCGCCTCGGGATCGTCGAAGATCGCGGCGGCGATGCCGCGGCAGGTCTCCACGTCGAGTCCCTGCCAGGTGCCGTCCTCGTCGGGCGAGGAGAAGCCCGAGAGGCCCACGTTGACGCCGCAGCGCAGCTCGCCGCGCTCCTTCACCTCCTCCAGGGTAGCCGCCGAGGCGGAGGAGACCATGCCGACGCAGAGGGCGGCGGCGGAGAGGGAGAGCAGTGTCTTGTTGTTGTACCGCATGAAATGACTCCGGGGTCTGGTAGATCGAGTGCTGCCAATACAGCAGCCTCGAACCTAGCAGACCCCGGAGCGGCGTGACCAACTCACAATTAAACGCTTGTCCCAGTGGCCCGAGAGCCGCTGGCGATCAGGATTCGGTGATGTCCTCGATCCAGGTCAGGGCCGCGACGCCGCCGGGCAGGCCCAGGGTGGGAATGGCCAGCATGGCCACCTGCTTCAGGGCCTCGGCGGACTCGCCCTCCTCCAGGCCGCGGCGCACGTGGGAGTGCACCGCTCCCTCGGAGCGCGCCCCCACGGCCAGCGCCAGCTTGATCAGGCGGCGCGTGCGCGCGTCCAGCGGGCCGGACTCGGCACAGGCCCGGCCGAGCTCGGCATAGGCCGACCAGACCTCGGGATACTGCTCGGCCACCTGACCGGCACCGGAGGGGAGTTCCTGTTTCGACATGAGAGCATCCTTCTGCAGACGAGTGGCGGGGTCAGTATAGGTCAGTACATAGGGCTCAGCGCATAGGGCTCAGCGCAGGCGCCCCTGGCCTCAGGCCAGCCAGGAGAGCGGGCTGTGGGTCACGGCCGCCCCCAGCATGTAGGCGAAGGCCGCCACCGCGGCCAACGCCGCGACGCCGCGCACCGCCGGGGTGCGGCCGCGCTTGATCGCCAGCGTGCCCAGGCCAATGTAGCCCAGCAGGGCGATCAGCTTGGCGGCGAGCCAGGGCTGCTGATGGGGCCAGGCGGAGAGCAGCACCATCAGCGTCACGCCGAGCCCCAGCAGGGCGGTGTCGATGAGGTGGGGCAGCACCTTCACCCAGCGTCGCTGCAGCAGGGGGGCCTCGCGCACCGACCACCAGGCCCGCAGCAGGAAGAAGGCGAGGCTCAGGGTGGCGGCGGTGACGTGCAGGTGCTTGATCAGGGCGTAGTGTTCCACGGGGCGCGGCGTCCTTGTCGTCGGTGTCGGGGCGGTGAGTCTTATCCGTCCTTGCCGTCGGCCCGGGCCGACAGCAGCGGCCCCGTATAGTGGAACAGGAAGATCGCGTAGGCCAGGCACCAGAAGATGATGCCCAGGTTGTAGGTCCAGTGGGTGATCTGCGGGACGAGCGCCAGCACCGGCGAGCGCAGCACGGCGGCGGCGAGCATCAGGCCGAGCGCCACGCCGATGCCCGGCAGGGTGCGGATGGGGCGCGCGGTATGGCCCAGCGCGACCCGCGACATCATCGCCAGCATCATGGTGCCCATGCCGCCGATGGTCAGCGCATGCACGGCCAGCTCCGCGCGGAACACGCCCAGCGCCGCCAGCGCCCACATCGCCAGCCCCAGCGGGATGCAGGCGTAGCTGCCGTGCAGGCCCCAGAGCAGCGGCTCGCGCCCGCTGTGCTGGCCGCCCCAGCGCGCCAGGCGCCAGGCGTTGGCGAGCGCCGCCAGCCCCAGCAGGATGGCGAAGAGCGCACCCGGCAGTGCCACGCCGAGCACGGCGAGCCCCTGGGCCAGGACCACGGCCAGCACGCTGCCCAGGCTAAGAGTCTCCAGGGCGGGGATCGCCGGCCGGCGGGTCAGCCCCAGGCGGTTGGCGGTGAACATGGCGATCACCCGGCCGCCCACCACCACCATCAGCAGGGTGATCGTAAGCACCGCCAGGTAGGCGGCCTGGCGGATCAGTTCGGCATCGCCGTTGAGCACCCCCAAGTGCATGGCCAGGTTGGCCAGGGTCAACAGGCCCAGCGCCGGCAGGAAGATCAGGTTGCGCCAGCGCTTCGCGGCGATCACCAGCCGGGCCATGACGCCGGCCACCACCGGCAGGAACGCCAGGTCGACCAGCATCGGTAGCCACTCCGGCATGCCCATTGGAAAGGCCATCAGGGCCCGCCCGGCCAGCCAGAGCGCGACCAGCGCCAGCAGCGGCCCGCCCTTGAGGCTTGGCAGCCCCGTCCAGTTCTGCACCGCGGTGAGCAGGAAGCCCGCCACCACCGCGGTGGCGAAGCCGAACAGCATCTCGTGCTGGTGCCAGAACATCAGCCCGCCGACGGGGCGCAGCAGGATATCGCCGTGCCAGAAGGCCAGCCACACGACCATCGCCACCACGCCGTAAAGCGCGGCCAGCAGGAAGAAGGGGCGAAAGGCCAGCCTCGCCACCGGCAGGCGCGACAGCGAGGAGGAGCGAACGGAGGAGGTGGTCGATTGCATGGCGCTATACCCGACTAAAACGCTTGGTGATGGCCATTGTGGCCCACTCTTCCGTCCCCTTCCTTGACAGGTATCAAGAATACTTCTTATGAGGCGCCTCAGTGGCTGGTGCCCTCCTCGTAGCGCGTCTTGTTCCAGACGTTGTACTTGCCCGAGGGCCGGCTCATCGGGATGCGCTGCTCCTCCTCGAGGGTGACGGCGTCATAGACGATCACCGCGCCGTCCTCCTCCCACAGGCTCAGCAGCAGCTTCTCGCCGTCGCGGTCGAACTCCACGTGAGCGGCGGTCTTGCCGGGCTCGGGGATCAGGGTCTCGACGATCTCGAGGCTCGCCTTGTCGATCACGTGCACCCGATCGCGGTTCGGGCCGAAGAAGACGTCCACCCAGGCGTAGGGGGAGTTGGCGTGGCTGCGCATGAAGAAGCCGGGGCCGTCGGTCTCGAGGGTCTTGATCACCGTCCAGTCGCTCATGTCGATGATCGACACCGCCGCCCGGGTCAGGTGGGGCGTGGCCATGACGCGGCGCCCCTCGTGCTCCCAGGTGATGCCGGAACCCAGGTGCGGCATGCCCTCCAGGGGCAGGTCGGCGACCTTCTCGCCGCTGTCCAGGTCGATCACCATCCCGCCCTGCCCGCCCCGGGAGGCGCCGATCACGTGGCGATAGGCCGGGTCGAAGAAGAAGTCGTCCAGGTAGTCCGGCACCGGGAGGCGGCGCACCCGAAAGCTCTGCGTGTCGTGGCGGCGCCTCGGCTCGAGCGGGGTGGCCATGTGCCCGGTGGCGACCACCGGCTCGGTGGGCAGCGGCCAGGGGATCTCCCACACCTCCTTTATATCCTTGAGCGCGGCGATGAAGCTGCCCCGCGGCGGCGCGGCGTAGACGGCGCTGACCCGCGAGCTCTCGCCACCTTCGCCCGCCACCGGGTAGACCTTCATCAGGTCGAGGTTGTGGGCATCGAAGAGCACCAGACTGTGGGGCAGATAGTTGGCGGCCATCACGTAGCGGCCGTCGGCGGAGACGGCGATGTTGCGCATATTGATGCCGGCGCGCACCTCGGCCACCACCTCGAGGTTGTAGAGGTCGACCTTGGTGATCCAGCCGTCTCGGGAGCCGAAGAAGACGTAGCGCCCGTCCGGGGTGTACTTGGGCCCGCCGTGCAGGGCGTAGCGGGTCGGGAAGCGGTGGATCCGCTCGAAGGTGTCGCCGTCGAGCACGCTGGCGTGATGGTCGCCGGTCTCCACCACCACGAAGAGATTGAGCGGGTCGGCCTCGAAACGCGGCGCGTCGGGCAGCGAGCCGTCCGGGTGCGGGACCGCCTGGCTGGCGAGGATCTCGTCGCGCCCCCAGGTGGGCGCCACCTCGGGCTCGCGGTAGAGCCACTCGGCCAGCGAGGCGATCGCCGCGTCGTCCAGCCGCTCGCCGAAGCCGGGCATCTGGCTGGCCGCCCGACCATCGCGGATCACCGCCTGGGCGGCCTCGGGCGTGAGCCGCGAGAGGTTGCCCGGCAGCAGCGCCGGCCCGATGCCGCCCAGGCGATCCTCGCCGTGGCAGGACGCGCACTGGGCCCGGTAGAGCGCCTCGGGGTCCTCGGCCAGCGCCGGCGCGATGATCGTCAGCAGTGCGGCGCCGGCCAGGGTCGCGAGGCCGCGGGGGAACGAGAGCGAGCGCATCAGAGCGCCACCCGCTGGGGCACCAGCTCCAGCGTCTCGCCCTCGATAAAGGTGGCCTCGGTCGGGGTGGGCTGGGCGAGGGTCGTGGCCAGGCGCACCACCTCGCCCACCACGATCAGCGTCGGCGGCTTGAGCTCCTCGCGGGCGATGGTCTCGACCAGCTCGCCCAGGCAGGTGATCACCCGGCGCTGCTCGGGGGTGGTGCCGCGCTCCACCAGGGCCACGGGGTGGCTCGCCGGCAGGCCGTGGTCCTGCAGCTGCCGGCTGATCAGCCCGGCATTGGCCAGGCCCATGTAGAACACCGCCGTGTGGTGGGGCACCGCCAGGGCGCTCCAGTCCAGGGCCAGCTCGCCGTCGGCCTTGCAGTGGCCGGTGACGAAGGTGACGCTCTGGGCGTGGTCGCGGTGGGTCAGCGGGAAGCCGCCATAGGCCGCGCAGCCCTGGGCGGAGGTGATGCCCGGCACCACCCGGAAGTCGATGCCGTGCTCGATCAGCACCTCGGCCTCCTCGCCGCCGCGCCCGAAGATGTAGGGGTCGCCGCCCTTGAGCCGCACCACCCGCCGGCCCTCCTCGGCCAGACGCACCAGCAGGGCGTTGGTCTCGTCCTGGGTCAGGGCGTGGCAGCGCGACGCCTTGCCGACGTAGAAGCGCCGGGCCCTGGGGTTCGCCAGGGCCAGCACCTCCCTGGAGACCAGGCGATCGAAGACCAGGCAGTCGGCCTGCTCAAGCAGCGACAGGGCGCGCAGGGTCAGAAGCCCGGGGTCACCCGGGCCGGCGCCGACGATGGCCACCTCGCCGGGCGCCATGGGCGCCTCGGCGAGATCATAGGAAACGCGACGTGACGGCATGGAGGTGTCCTCGCCTTACTGGATTTCGATGGCCTGGATGGGAGCAAAGGGCGCGCCGATGCGACGCTCGTCCGCCTCGGCGACCCCGATCTCGCGGTTGGTCAGGTAGCAGCCGGGATCCTCCTCCCAGGGGTCGCCGGTGACCTTCCAGGCCCGCACCCGGGTGTTGCCGTTGCAGATCGGCAGGAACCGGCACTCGCCGCAGCGCCCCTTGAGTGGCCGCGGCCGCTGGCGAAAGCCCTGCATCAGCGGATCCTGGGTATCGCGCCATATCGCCGAGAAGGGCGTCTCGCGGACGTTGCCCAGGTGGTGGTCCCACCAGAAGGTGTCGGGGTGCACGTTGCCCAGGTTGTCGATGTTGGCGATGTGCTCGCCCGAGGCGTTGCCGCCCCAGTCGATCAGCTGCCGCTCCAGGGCCTCGACCCGCTCGGGGAAGTGCTCGCGGGCCCACATCAGCAGGAAGGGGCCATCGGCGTCGTTGTTGCCGGTGACGTACTCGCGCCGGATGCCGCGTTCGAGCTCGTTGCGGCAGTGGTCGAACAGCCGGGTCATGGCGTCGCGGGTCATGCGGTACCAGGCGTCCTGTT
Source organism: Halomonas pelophila (assembly GCF_040196315.1). Classification (NCBI taxonomy): domain Bacteria; kingdom Pseudomonadati; phylum Pseudomonadota; class Gammaproteobacteria; order Oceanospirillales; family Halomonadaceae; genus Halomonas; species Halomonas pelophila. Next base: position 280,084 of record NZ_JBEGCI010000001.1, on the reverse strand, counting down.
TGCTGTGGCGCCGGCCGCGCCCGCCGTAGTTGAGGTGCGAGAGGTAGAACTTGTCGACGTCGTGCTCGTCGATCAGCGCCAGGATGTCGTCGAGCTGCTCGACGTTCTCGCGGGTCAGGGTGAAGCGCAGCCCCACCTTGATGCCGCGCGCCTTGCACAGCTTCACCGCGTGCATCGACTCACGAAAGGCCCCCTTGCGCTGGCGGATGGCGTCGTGGGTGGCCTCCAGGCCATCGATGCTGATGCCCACGTAGTCGTAGCCGACGTCGGCGATGGCGTCGATGTTGGCCTCGGTGATCAGGGTGCCATTGGTGGAGAGTCCGGTATAGAGGCCGAGCTCGCGCGCCCGGCGGGAGAGCTCGAAGATGTCAGGGCGCATCAGCGGCTCGCCCCCGGAGAGGATCAGCGCCGGCACCTTGAAGGCCTTCAGGTCGTCGAGCACGGCGTGCGCCTCGGCGGTCGTGAGCTCGCCGGCGAAGTCGATGTCCGCCGAGGTGGTGTAGCAGTGCTTGCAGGTCAGGTTGCAGCGGCGGATCAGGTTCCAGATCACCACCGGCCCGGGCGGCTTGCGGGCCCCTCCTCGTGGCGCATGCCCCGGAGGCGCCGACTCCATCAGGCTCTGAATATAGCGGGTGACGCGAAACATGGCGTTCTCCTGCCTTCGTTAGGCTTGCGGGGCGCGGCGCGCCAGGCGCAGCCCGGTCTTCTTGAGGATGCGCGAGCTGTAGAGGATGCGGTGATCCCGACAGGCCTCGCCGAGGCGGGCCCGCAGCGCCTCGGCTTGGCGCTCGACCTCCTCCCGGCTGTGCCCGTGGAGCATGGCGAAGAGGTTGTAGGGCCAGTGGGGCCGGTGGCGCGGTCGACGGTAGCAGTGGCTGACTCCCTCGATGGCGGCCACCTCGCGGCCCAGCCGCTCGACCTCGGCGTCATCGACGTCCCAGACGGTCATGCCGTTGGCCACGTAGCCCAGGCGATAGTGGTTGGGTACCGCGGCGACGCGCCGGATCACCCCGCGCTCGTGCATCGCCCGCATGCGCGCGAGCACCTCCTCGCCCTCGAGGCCCAGCTCTCGGCCCACCGCGCCCCAGGGATCGGGGACCAGCGGCAGCCCGGCCTGGGTGGCCAGCACGATGGCGCGGTCACGTTCGTCGAGGCCCTGCTCATCGCGGACGGAGCCCTGGCTAGACCGGCAGATGGAGACGGACATGGAACTCCTCCTCCTTGGGCATGTTGAAGACCGGCAGGCCGGTGGCCGCCTCGATGGCCGCGATCACTTCGCCGATGCGCGCCGGGGTCTCGGTGGCCAGCACGAACCACATGTTGAGCGCGTGCTCGCGACGGTAGTTGTGGGCCACCTCCGGGAAGGCGTTGACCGCCTCGACGACCCGCTCGAAGTCGGGCTCCGGCACCGCAAGCGCCGCCAGGGTCAGGCCGCCGCCCAGGCGCTCGGCGTGGTACATGGGGCCGAAGCGGCTGAGCATGCCGCTCTCGCGCAGACGCTCGAGGCGGTAGAGCAGGTCGCCTTCGGCGATGCCCAGCGCCTCGGCGACGGCCGCATAGGGGCGCGCCACCAGCGGCAGGCCCTCCTGCAGGCGATTGATCAGGCGGCGATCCACGCCGTCCAGCTCGTCCAGGCTCATGCGTCCTCCTCCCGGGCATAGCGGGCGCCGCACTGGCGGTAGGCGTGGGTGCTGAACAGCGCCCGATGGGGGATCTCCTCGAGGTCGAGCCGTGCGACGATCGCCGCGAGCTCCTCGAGCACCCGCTCGCGGCGGGCGCCATGGATCATGCAGAAGAGGTTGTAGGGCCAGTCGGGTAGCTGTCGCGGGCGCCGATAGCAGAGCGTCACGGCGGTCTCGCGGGCCAGGCGCCGGCCCACCGAGGCGACCCGCTCGTCCGGCAGGTCCCACACCACCATGGCGTTGGCCTCGAGGCCCAGCCGTCGATGGCGCACCACCAGGCCGAGGCGCTTGATCAGCCCCTCGGCCTGCCAGCGACGCGCGCAGGCCATCGCCTCCTGCTCGGCAAGCCCGGCCCGCTCGGCCAGGGTCTGCCAGGGCCGTGGCGTGAGCGGCAGGCCCTGCTCGAGCAGCGCGCGCAGGCGACGGTGGGCCGCCGGCTCGTCGGGCGAGCGGGCGGCCTCGAGGGAGAGCGGGGTCGCGGTCGTCATGTGCGCTCCAGTTCGGCCCAGGGAATGGGAAACGCCAGGTCGATATGGAAGCTCTCGAGCATCGGCAGGCGCAGGATCGGCACGCCCAGGCGCGCCTCGAGGGCGTCGAGGCGTGCATCGAGCTCGGGCGCATCGGGGGCGGTCATCACGAACCACAGGTTGTAGTCGTGTTCACGGGCATAGTTGTGGTTGACGCCGGGGGCGGCGTTGATGAGCTCTGCGAAGGCATCGCGTTCGGCCTCGGGCACGGCCACAGCGGCGAGCAGGCTGGCGCCGGCTCGGGCATGGTCAAAGACCGGCCCCACGCGGCTCAGCACGCCCAGCGCCTGCAGGCGCTCAAGGCGCGCGATCACCTCGTCCTCGGCGGCGCCCAGGCGCTCGGCGATCCGCGCGAAAGGCCGGGGGCAGACCGGCAGGCCGCGCTGGTAGCTGTCGATCAGGCGACGGTCCAGCGCATCGAGCGCTTGAACCTGACAAGGTTGGGGTCGGCAATGCATCGGCACAGCTCACTCAAGGCGGGGAAGGCGGGGAAGGCGGGCGGACCCTGAAGGGCCCGCCGCCGTGTACCGCTCGGCTCAGTAGATGTCGTGCTGGGTGTTGATGACGTTGAACTTGCCGGTCGGGGTGACCAGGCGCTCGTCCTTGATCACCTTCTTCAGCTCGCGGGTCTCGTCATCCACGACCACCAGCGCGGAGGTCTTGTCCGAGGTGTTCCACACCGAGAACCACACCTCGTCGCCGGCCTGGTTGTACTCGGGCTGGACGACGCGCTTGGGCCCCTCGCCCACGTCGGCCCACTCGGCGATGGGCAGCACCTCGTAGCCGGCCTCCAGGTCGTTGACATCGAAGACCGCCACGCTCTGGCTGATCGCCTCGCCCGGATTGAGGGCGGTGTCGACGTAGAGGTTGTCGGACTCCGGGTGGGTCTTGATGAACAGCGAGCCGCCGCCCTGGCCGTCGAGGGTGCGCACCACCTGCCAGGCGTTGTCGGGATGGCCCTCGGGGTCGGTGCCGATCAGCTGGATGGTGGCATCGCCGAGGTGGCTGGTGGCCCACACCGGCCCGAACTCGGGATCGACGAAGTTGGCGCCGCGCCCCGGGTGGGGGATCTTGCCCACGTCGACGATGGCCTCGAGTTCACGCTCCTGGGCGTCGATCACCACGATCTGGTTGGACTCGTTGGCCGCGGTGAGGAAGTAGCGACCCGAGGCGTCCCAGCCGCCGTCATGCAGGAAACGCGAGGTCTCGATCTCCACGGTGGAGAGCGCCTCGAGGTTCTCGTAGTTGACCAGCTGGACCTTGCCGGTCTCCTTGACGTTGACGATGAACTCGGGGTGCTGGTGGGAGGCCACAATGGCTGCGACCCGTGGCTCGGGGTGGTACTCCTGGGTATCCACGGTCATCCCGCGGGTGCTGACGATCTTCTTCGGCTCCAGGGTCTCGCCGTCCATGATCACGTACTGGGGCGGCCAGTAGGCGCCGGCGATGGCGAACTTGTCCTCGTAGCCCTCGTACTTGGAGGTCTCGACCGAACGGGCCTCCATGCCGACCTTGATGGTAGCGACGATCGACGGCTCCTCCATCCACAGGTCGATCATGTCCACCTTGGCATCGCGGCCGATCACGAACAGGTAGCGACCGGAGGCGGAGAGGCGCGAGATGTGCACCGCGTAACCGGTCTCGAGGATCTTGACGATCTCCTTGCTGCCCCCGTCGATCAGTGCGACCTGGCCGGCGTCACGCAGGGTGACCGAGAAGAGGTTGTCGAGCGCCAGGTCGTTCATCTGCTCGGTGGGGCGATCCTCCGGGGCCACCTTCACTTCCCAGGTCTCCTGCATCTGGGGCATGCCGAACTCCGGCGGCACCGGCGGCTCGTGCATGACGTACTTGGCCATCAGCTCGACTTCCTCCTCGGTGAGATCCCCCGAGGTGCCCCAGTTGGGCATGCCGGCCGGCGAGCCGTAGGTGATGAACGCCTTCAGGTAGTCCAGGCCGCGTTCCTGGGTGATGTCGGTGGTCAGCGGCTTGCCGGTGGCCCCCTTGCGCAGCACGCCGTGACAGCCCGCGCAGCGCTGGAAGTAGATCTCCTTGGCCTTCTCGAATTCCGCCTCGGTCAGGTCCGGCGCGCCGGGCGTGCGCACGACCTTGGCGGAGCCCGGATCCACGGTCGACGCCGTGCCCTGATAGGCGCTCTTGGACCCGTCGACATCCTTGTGGCCATCCTGGGCCTGGGCCGGCGTGATACCCATGGCGACGGTCGTCACCGCCACCGCCAGGGGCTTGAGATACCAGTCTTTCTTCATCATCGTTCCACCTCTGTCATGATCCTCGGATGCGCTGCCGCCAGGCCATGCCGCGGTTGTTGTTCGACGGACGGCCAGCCGACGCGAACGCATGGTCGATGACCCTCCTGGCCCTGAGCGTGGCCCATGAACGCGCATAATTCATGCATCTTTAGCGATTCGCGCAGCGCTTTCCCGCCCGGCATTGACCTGCGTCAACGACCATCGGCACCTACCTCCAAAGAGGCGTTGCCAGTCGCCGTGCATCGTGTTTGATGGGACCAGCGGGACGCCGCCTTGACGGCCGTCATGGCGCCGCGCCCCGTGCGTCACGAGACTGGAGACAGCCCTGCCCGCGGAGCCCTGCCCGAGGAGCCCTGATCGAGGAGATGCCATGCCCCTGCCCGCCCCCCGCCTTCTGCTGCTGGCCTGCTGCTGGCTGCCGGTCGCGGCACTCGCCGATAGCGCGCTCTCAACAGCGCGACAGGCCGAGCTCGAGACGCTGCTCTACCAGGACTGCGGCTCCTGTCACGGCATGACCCTGCGCGGCGGGCTGGGGCCGCCCCTGCCGCGATCGCGCATGAACGCCTACGATCGTGACGGCCTGGCCGCGCTGATCCTCAACGGCGTGCCCGGCACCGCCATGCCCGGCTGGGCGGGACTGCTCAGCGAGCAGGAGGCCCGCTGGCTCGCCGATCACCTGCAGAACGACAACCCCCTGGATGAGTGATCGGTCATCGACTCGGCACTCGACTCAGTACTCAACTCGGCTCTCGACTCGACAAGGAATCGCCATGATGCTCTCCGGACTGCGCACGCACCTGACCGCTATCGGCCTCGCCGCCCTGCTGGCCGGCTGCCAGGCCACGCCGCCGGTCGAGCCACGCGGCACCGGTGATCTCGGCGTGGTGGTCGAGCGCGCCACCGGCAGCCTGGCGGTGGTGGACACCAGCGAGCGGCGGATCCTCACCCGCGTCGAGGGGCTTGGCGACCTGTCCCATGCCTCGGTGAAGTTCTCCCGCGACGCCCGCTTCGCCTTCGTCTTCGGCCGCGACGGAGGGCTGAGCCGGGTCGACCTGCTCAGCGGCGAGATCACCCACCGGGTGATGCAGTCCGGCAACAGCATCGGCGGCGCCATCTCCCAGGACGGCTCGTTGGTGGCGGTGGCCAACTACGAACCGGGTGGCGTGAAGCTCTTCGACAGCCAGACCCTGGTGGAAGTGGCGGAGATCCCGGCGACCTACCGGGACGAGAACGGCGAGGCACAGCGCTCCAAGGTGGTGGGGCTGGTGGACGCGCCGGGCAACCGCTTCGTCTACAGCCTGTTCGAGGCGGGCGAGATCGCCATGATCGACATGAACGGCGAGGCGCCCGAGGTAACGCGCTTCCCCGATATCGGCGAGGCGCCCTACGACGCCCTGATCGGCCCCAACGGGCGCTACTACATCGCCGGGCTCTTCGGCGAGGACGGCCTGGCGCTGCTGGACCTGTGGCATCTCGAGGAGGGCGTCACGCGCATCCTGCCCGACTACGGCCGCGGCGAGGCGCGCCTGCCGGTCTACAAGATGCCGCACCTGGAGGGCTGGTCGGTGGCCGGCGACGAGGCCTGGCTGCCGGCGGTGGGGCGCCATGAGGTGTTGGTCGCCGACGCCGACGACTGGTCGCTGGTGGAGCGCATCCCCGTCCACGGCCAGCCGATCTTCGTGATGAGCCGCCCCGACGAACGCCAGGTGTGGGTCAACTTCGCCCACCCCGACAACGACGTGGTGCAGGTGATCGATACCGAGACGCGCGAGGTCATCCGCACCCTCTCCCCGGGCGAGGCGGTGCTGCACATGGAGTTCACCCCCAAGGGCGAGCACGCCTGGGTCTCGGCCCGCGACAGCGACCGGATCACCGTCTACGACACCCGCACCTTCGAGGTGCTGGCGACGCTTGACAGCGAATCGCCCAGCGGCATCTTCTTCACCGACCGGGCCCACCGTATCGGGCTGTGAAGCGCCACGCGCCGGCGCCAGGGACGGCATTGACGAGCGCGGCTCAGAACAGTTCAGGCCAGCCAGGGAGATGAAACTCCTCCTGCAGGTGGCGCAGCTCGGGCTGGTGCAGCTCGGCGATACGCCGTGCCAGCTCGCTGCCGCGAGGCAGCAGATGCACTTCGATGCGCCGACGATCAGTGCGACTCGGGCGTCGCTCCACCAGCCCCAGCTGCTGACAGCGATCGACCAGCGCCACCGTGCCGTGATGCTTGGCCTGCAGGCGCTCGGCCAGCTGGCCCACCGAGGCCCATTCCCCCCCTTCGAATCCCAGCAGGTGCAGCAGCAGCTGGTACTGCAGCGGCGTCAGGCCGTGCTCGCGGCAGATGTCTTCGCTCTGACGCAGGAAACAGCGCAGCTGATAGCGGAAATGGGAGAGGCGCTGGAAGTCCTGCTTGGTCAAGGCATCGTCACTCATGGGCAGTTCTCGATCCGGTGTGGGCGGAACCCGGCGGCATCTCAGGGTCCGCCTCGGCTTGACAGAGAATGAGACGGGACCTACAGATTAAGCAATCATATCACGCCGTGATATTTTATCACCCCGAGGACACGAGGAGGCTCTCCATGAACCCCGTGACGATATTCACGCTGCCCTTCACCCGCCAGGCAGGCTGGAAGTCGCTGCAGCAGCGCCAGATCCCGATTCCCGTGCTGGCCTGGTGCCTGGTGCTGCCCATGTCGCTGCTGCCGCCGCTGCTGCTCTACTACGCCGGCACCCACTATGGCGATGACTTCGTGGCCGGCTTCGCCGGCAGGGAGTGGCGCTTTATCACGACCATCCTGTTCCTCGCCGAGCTGCTCACCTTCTTCCTGATGGGCTGGCTCATCCACGCCGTGGTCAATGCCACCCGCGAGCTGTCGCTCAGCTACCACGACGCCTACCTGCTGGCCGCCCTGGCGCCGCTGCCGCTGTGGTCCGCGTCCATCGTGCTGCTGATCCCCAGCCTGCTGCTCAACGCCCTGGCGGTGCTGGTCGCCCTGGGCATCTCCTGCAATCTGCTCTACCACGGCCTGCAGGCGCTGTGTAAGCGCAGCGACAACGACGTCACCACCATGTCGGCCACCTACACCATCATGGCCGCCGGCGTGCTGGCCTGGGGCATGCTGATGGCCATGGTCTGGGCCTACTAACCCCCTGCGACATTTTGCGTCAGCCCCGCGGGGTGTCGGCGGCGATCATAAAGATGTATTTTACTTACATCTTAAAAGACACCCCCTGACCGGAACCCTGCCATGCTGACGCCAGACCAGGAACGCCTGATCGCCGCCACCGCCCCCGTGGTGGCCGAACATCTCGACGCCATCACCCAATGCTTCTACCCGCTGATGTTCTCGCGCTATCCCGAGGTGAAGCCGCTGTTCAACGAGACTCACCAGCGCGACGGCGGCCAGCCCCGGGCGCTGGCCGGCGCGGTGCTCGCCTACGTGCAGCTGCGCCAGGATCCCCAGCAGGCGCGGGGCGCGATGGGCACCATCGTCGGCAAGCACGTCGCCCTGGGCATCCAACCCGACCAGTACCCCATCGTCGGCGAGTGCCTGATGGCCGCCATCGGCGAGGTGCTCGGCGAGGCGGTGACGCCGGAGATCGCCGCGGCCTGGAGCGCCCTCTACGAGGAGCTCGCCGGCCTGCTCATCGAGCTGGAGGACCATCGCTACCACGAGTTTGCAAAGCGCCCCGGCGGCTGGCGCGGCACGCGGCACTTTCGCATCGCCGACATTCGACACGAGAGCGCGGTGATCCGCTCCTTCGTGCTGGAGCCCGAGGACGGGGGCCCGGTGGCCGATCACGCGCCGGGCCAGTTCATCGGCGTGCGGTTGATTATCGACGGCGAGCCGGTCTATCGCCACTACAGCCTCTCGGACGTGCCCAACGGCCGCGCCTATCGGATCTCGATCAAGCGCGAGCCCGAGGGCCGGGCGAGCCGACACTTCCATGACGCGATGAGCATCGGCGATACCCTGGAGCTGCTGCCGCCCGCCGGCGAGCTGACCCTGCAGGGCGGCGACGAGCCGCTGCTGCTGGCCTCCGGCGGCGTCGGCCAGACCCCGCTGCTGCCCATGGCGCGCCACGCCCTGGCCGCGGGGCGCCGGGTGATCTATCTGCACGCCGCTCTGGACGCCGAGCACCACGCCTTCCGCGACGAGGTGGCGGCCCTGGCCGCCGAGCATCCGCAGCGGCTGCGCGCCGTGAGCGTCCACGAGCGCGGCGCCGACGCCGACCATATCGGGCGCATCGACCGCGAGCTGCTGGCGCGCCTGCTGCCCGAGGGCGCCCGCTGCTACTTCGTCGGCCCCCAGGGCTTCATGACCGCCGTGGACCGGGCGCTGGCCGCGCTCGGCGTGCCCGACGAGCGCCGCCACTACGAGCACTTCGGCCCCTCGCGCCCCCTCGACGCCGCCTGAGGTTGGCACCAGAGCACGGCCCAGGAACACGCTCTGACACCGCGACGCCCCGGCATGGCCGGGGCGTCGTCGTATGTGAGCCAGCAGGATCTGATCGGCCTCACCGTCGCCGCGGATCGGCGCACGCCCTCGCGTTATGGCGTCTCGACACCCCAACTCTCGGGCACGGACTGCGCCTTCAGCCCCTCGAAACGATCCGTCACATAGCGGCTGTGACAGGCCACGCAGGCCTGGATCATGTGATTGAAGACCTCCACCTGCTGCGGCGTGTTCTGCTGTCTACCCGCCTCCGCCAGGGACGCCGACAGCTGATGTAACCTCGCGTCCAACTGCAGGAACTCCGCCGGCACCGCCTCCTTCAGGTCCCGGCGGTCCTGCTGGGTAAGGGACTGTTCAAGGATGAAACTGTCATGGATAGCCTGGCCATGGCGTGCCACCTCGTCATGCCTGCCCTGGATAATGGCGCTATAGGTCTCCTGCATCGCCGCCTCGATCTCGACCATCTCCTTGACCAACAGCCCGCGCAGCTTCTCGGTCAGGTCAGGGCCCACCGGCTCCGCGGCCCCCGCGACGCTGCCCGCCGTCACGGTGCCCAGCATCACGGCAACTGCGATAGCACGCAGGCATCGCCGTGGGTGGCCCCACGAGGTGGCCACTCCGATCGCTCTACTCACTGCGGTGCGCGTGTTCATCGCGATACGCCTCACTCTATCGGTGTCGCGCCCTCTTCGAGGACGCCTCTTTGCCTGGATTCCTCCAGGATCGTCGAGGGTCACAATGTCCTCTTCTGTCAGCCGATCTCCTTGAACCGCAAGATCGCTCGTCGGGGGTTCACGTGCCCCGCTTCAACAGCATGGCCTTGATATGGCCGATGGCGCGCATCGGATTGAGGCCCTTGGGGCACACCCAGGTGCAATTGGCGATCTGCCGACAGCGAAAGACGCTGAAGGGGTCGTCGAGCTCGGCCAGCCGCTCGTCCGTCGCGGTATCGCGGCCATCGATCAGGAAGCGATAGGCCTGGATCAGGCCCGCCGGACCGATGTACTTGTCCGGGTTCCACCACCAGGAGGGGCAGGCCGAGCTGCAGCAGGCACAGAGGATGCACTCGTAGAGGCCGTCGAGCTTCTCGCGCTCGCCGGGGCTCTGCAGGCGCTCGCGGGCGGTGGGCGGGGCGTCGTTGATCAGCCAGGGGCGGATCTTCTCGAACTGGCGAAAGAACAGCGTCTGATCGACCACCAGATCCCGAATCACCGGCATGCCCGGCAGCGGCCGCAGGGTCAGGGTATCGCCGCGTCCCAGCACCTCCTCTACCGGCGTGATGCAGGCCAGGCCATTCTTGCCATTGATGTTCATGCCATCGGAGCCGCAGACCCCTTCCCGACAGGAGCGCCGATAGGCCAGAGTGGCATCGCGCTGCTTCAGGTGCTCGAGCACATCCAGCACCATCCTCTTGCGAAAAAGCTCGTCCACCTCCAGCGTCTCGAGCCGCGGCCGGTCATCCTCCTCGGGATGGTAGCGATAGAGCCTTACCTTGATCATGACCGACCTCCGCTCCCGATTGCCCCTTCGCGGATCCCGCCACCCTGCCGGCAAGGTACGACAGGGCCGCCTCATCCGACTCACTCTCGCCAGTCCTTATTGGCCGCCGCGACGGTCTGATAGTGGGTCGTGATGACGTGAGACGCCGCGATAAGGCCGTCGGCATCCTCCGCATTTGGGGGCGCTGCGCCTTTTGCACCTCGCGGCGGGGAGATGCTGGCGCTGCAACATGCTCGAGTCTCAAAAGATAGTAATCAGTTACTCTCTAGGACGAACACGACGTCTCCGCCAGCAGAAAGCCACCCCAGGATGACGTCGATCAAAAGACAGTGGAAAGGCTCAGCGCCCCGGCTTCAGCCCCAGCCGCCTGGCCAGCTTGTGCAGGTTGCTGGGGTCCAGCTCCAGGCGCCGAGCCGCCGCCGCCCAGCGGCCGTCGCAGGCGTCCAGGGCCTCGCGAATCGCCCGCCGCTGAGCCTTCTCCACGCGCTCGCGCAGGCTCGATGACGCGGCCTCACCCACGCCACCTGGCACCTCCGACGCGCTGGCCCCTTCCCCCACCGGACCGGACAGATCGAGCCACTCGGGCACCAGGGTGATGATATCGTCGCGCCGCGCGCCCCGACTCAGGGCCTTGATCGCCGCGCGGCTGATCACGTGCTCCAGCTCGCGCACATTGCCCGGCCAGGCGTAGGCCAGCAGCGTCTCCTCGGCTTCGGACGAGAGGCGCAGGCTGCGCACCCCGAGCCGGGTGCGGTTGATCTCCAGGAAGTGTCCGGCCAGCACCAGCACGTCGCTGCCCCGCTCGCGCAGCGGCGGGATGACCACCGGATAGACCGAGAGGCGGTGATAGAGGTCGGCGCGGAAGCTGCCGTCGCGCACCGCCTCGGCCAGGCGACGGTTGGTGGCGGCGATGATGCGCACGTCGACACGCCGCGGGACATCCTCGCCCAGCCGCTGCACCTCGCCTTCCTGCAGGGCGCGCAGCAGCTTGGCCTGGACCGGCAGCGACAGCTCGCCCACCTCATCGAGCAGCAAGGTGCCGCCGTCGGCCGCCTCGAAGCGCCCGGCGCGCTCGGCGGTGGCGCCGGAGAAGGCCCCCTTCACATGGCCGAACAGCTCGCTCTCGGCCAGCGACTCGGGCAGGGCGGCACAGTTGACCTGCACCAGCGGCGCGGCGTGGCGAGCGGAGCAACGGTGGAGGCGGCGGGCGAAGAGCTCCTTGCCCACTCCGGTCTCTCCGCTGAGCAGCACCGGCAGGTCGGCCCTCGCCACCACGTCGAGCTCGCGCAGCAGTCTCAACAGCACCGCACTGTGGCCGAGGATATCCCGCGCCTCGGGCGCCGCCAGCGGCAGGCCGCTGTCCTGGTGGGCCATGCGCAGGGCGCGCAGGTCACGCTCCAGGCGGCTGACCCGCACCGCCGCCTCGATCAGCAGCGCATAGCGTTCCAGGGCGGTCCGGTCGGCGGCATCGAAGGTCCCCGCCTCCAGCGCATCCAGGGTCAGCACGCCCCAGGGTTCCCCCTCCACGTGCAGGCTGATGCCCATACAGTCGTGGACATGCAGCGGCTGGCCCGGCCGCTGCTCCACCAGGCCGTCGTAGGGGTCCGGCAGGCTGGCATCCGGCGGAAAGAGGGTGGTGCGCCGACTGGCGAGGATGGTGGCGAGGCGTGGATGCTGGGCCACCTCGAAGCGCCGTCCCAGCGCCTCGCGCACCAGGCCGTCCACGGCCAGCGGCACCAGGGCGCCCTCTTCGAGGCGCAGCAGGCAGACGGCGCCGCAGCGGAAGCCCTCGCGCAGGGTCCGCACCAGGCGCTGCAGGCGCACTGCGCGGGGCAAGTCAGCGACCAGGTCCGCCAGCAGGGTCTCGTCGAGCATGGTGATATTCACCTTTAAGGGTCCTATCTACCCTAATCGATGCTGGTACTTTTCACCATCTTGGCATCAACGCCTTATAAAACAAGCCATTGGAAACTGGCACGCCGCTTGCTCCATATAGACCGTCACCTATCTGACCAAGGAACTCCAGCCATGAGCCTGATCGAACAGACCGTCGGCCGTACCGCCCTGACCCTGCCCGGCGCCACCCGGGTGTTCCGAGACCACAACATCGATTTCTGCTGCGGGGGCCGCATCAGCCTGCGCGAGGCCGCCGAGCGCATCGGCCTGTCAGCCCAGGCGCTGGTGGAACAGCTCGAGGCGTTGCCGGCCGGGACCAGCGACGAGCGCGACTGGCCGTCGGCCAGCAACGACGAACTGATCGAGCATATCCTGACCCGCTACCACGACGTCCATCGCCAGCAGCTGCCCGAACTGGTGCGCATGGCCCGTCGCGTCGAGCAGGTCCACGGCGAGCGCGACACCTGCCCCAACGGCCTGGCCGACCTGCTCACCACGATCCACCAGGAGATGGAGAGCCACATGCAGAAGGAAGAGCAGATCCTCTTCCCGATGCTTCGCCGGGGCTTGGGCGCCCAGGCCCAGGGGCCCATCGAGGTGTTCACCGACGACATCACCCCGCCCAAGGGCGCCTGCACCACCTGGCGAGCCCTCTATACCGGGCTGCGTGAGTTCCGCGACGACCTGATGCAGCACATCCACCTGGAGAACAACCTGCTCTTCGAACGCGCCGGCTGACCCCGGCCGGCGCCCAGCCGCGACGCACCGCCACCCGGCGGTGCGTATAGGAGGCCACCATGAAAGCCATCATTCTGGAACGCCTGCACGCCGACCACCATCGCTATGCGGCGCTGCTCTGCATCCTCGACCGCCAGCTGCATATCGCGGCCTGCGACGAACTCCCGGACTACCGGCTGCTGGCCAGGCTATGCCACTACCTGACCCGCCAGCCCGAGGAGTGGCACCACCCCGTGGAGGAGGTCCTCTTCGCCCGCCTGGCCGGCTGCCATGCACAGAGCGCCGAACTGCTCGCGGTGCTCACCGAGGAGCATCGGCGGATCACCCGCGATGGAAACGCGCTCGAGGCGACCTTCCGCCGTCAGGCGGATGACATGCCGGAGGATGAGCTCGATTTCGGCCGGCTCAACCTGGCTCGAGCCTTCAGCGAGCTCTACCACCATCACCTGCATAGCGAGAACCGCCACATCTATCCGCTCATCGAGCGCTGTATCCCTGCCGCGGAGCTGGACGAGATGTCGCCCCACATCCCGCTCTCGCGCCCTGCCGAAGGCAGCCCCGGCTTCCTGACGCTTTACCGACAGATTGCCGACCACCACACCGGGCTACGCCTGGGCCACGGCGAGCAGGCCGACTTCTGTCCCCTCTGCGAGGCCAGGCCGGCCCCCTCTTCGTGATTCGGCGATCGAAGGGATGCACTGGCAGGACGCCCACCAGGGCCTTCCGGGCGGACGGACCCTCAAGGCCTCGGGGATCCGCCGTGGAGATCGGTGCCGCGGTCGTAATGGAACGTCATGAAGACGATGCCCGGCGTCATCACCAGCCGCCAGGCCAGCTCGACGTCGTCGTCGAACTGCTCGTCGAAGGCGCGAACCGTGTCGATCAGGCTCTCGAGCCAGAGGTCGTAGAGCGCCGGGGGGATATCCCGGTGGGCCCGATCGTGGCTGATCGCCACCTGCTGCAGGTAGTAGTCGGCGTGGCTCGAGGCATAGAACGCCAGCAGGTGATAGAAGGCCTTCTTGAGCATCGCCTGCTGGCGCGCCATGTCGGTGTGACGGAACTTCTCGGCGACCTGGGGCGAGGCGGCGAGGAAGCGGTCGTAGAAGGCCGCGAAGAACGCCCGCCCCTCGACCTCGCGGTCGAGCACCCGCACGTAGCTCTCATCGAAGAGGCGTTCGATATCCATGGCCACCCCGCATGGTGAACAGGCCTGATCACAGCCTAGGCCAGGTGCGCGCGCCCGCCATGGCCGGGGGCCGAACGGTGGGCAGGACATGACCTGGGTCATGCCGGCCGCGAATGCCCGCCCGGCATGACGCCCGTCAAGGGCGGGGCCGGGTGGGTCGACTAGCATGATCGGGTTTTCATCGAGAGGAGTCGCGCCATGGAGCTCGTCTGCCCCGCCGGCAACCTGCCCGCCCTGAAGCGCGCCGTGAACGAGGGCGCCGATGCCGTCTACTTCGGCTTCCAGAACACCACCAACGCGCGCCAGTTCGCCGGGCTCAACTTCACCGACAAGCGCGCCGGGGAGGGTATCGACTACGCCCACGCCCGCGGCAAGCGGGTGTTCTGCGCCATCAACACCTACCCGCAGCCGGACGGCTGGGCGATGTGGACCCGCGCCGTGGACCAGGCCGCCGAGCTCGGCGTCGACGCCCTGATCATGGCCGACATGGGGCTGCTCGACTACGCCGCCCGGCGCCACCCGAGCCTCGACCGCCATCTCTCGGTGCAGGGCTCGGCGACCAGCCATGAGGCGCTGCGCTTCTATCACGAGCAGTTCGGCATCAAGCGCGCCGTGCTGCCCCGGGTGCTCTCGATCACCCAGGTCCGCGACCTGGCGAAGCAGAGCCCGGTGGAGCTCGAGGTATTCGCCTTCGGCAGCCTGTGCATCATGGCCGAGGGGCGCTGCTATCTCTCCTCGTACCTCACCGGCGAGTCGCCCAACACCCGCGGCGTCTGCTCGCCGGCGGCCCACGTGCGCTGGGAGGAGACGCCCCAGGGCCTGGAGTCGCGCCTGAACGGCGTGCTGATCGACCGCTACGCCGAGGGCGAGCGGGCCGGCTACCCGACCCTCTGCAAGGGGCGCTTCGCGGTGGGGGGCGAGACCTATCACGCCATCGAGGAGCCCACCAGCCTCAACACCCTGGAGCTGCTCCCGGAGCTCAAGGAGCTGGGCATCAGCGCGGTGAAGATCGAGGGCCGCCAGCGCAGCCCCGCCTACGTCTCGAAGGTCGCCGGCATCTGGCGCCAGGCCCTGGACCGTGTCGAGCGAGCGCCCGGGCACTTCCGCGCGGATCCCGCCTGGATGGCCGGCCTCGGCGAGCTCTCCGAGGGCGCCACCACCACCCTGGGCGCCTACGAGCGGCGCTGGAAATAGGAGGCTTCATGACCGCCACGACCCTGGAACTGAGCCTGGGCCCGGTGCTCTTCTACTGGACCCGCGAGGACTACGCCGACTTCTACCGCGCGGCCGCCGACTGGCCCGTCGAGACCGTCACCCTGGGCGAGTCGGTCTGCTCCCGGCGCCGCGACATGAAGCTCGACGACTGGCTGGGAATCGGTCGCGAGCTCGCCCAGAGCGGCAAGCGGGTGGTGCTGGCGAGCCAGACCCTGATCGAGTCCGAGGCCGACCTGCGCGACCTGCGCAAGCTCTGCGACAACGGCGAGTTCACG
Organism: Halomonas pelophila; assembly: GCF_040196315.1. Classification (NCBI taxonomy): domain Bacteria; kingdom Pseudomonadati; phylum Pseudomonadota; class Gammaproteobacteria; order Oceanospirillales; family Halomonadaceae; genus Halomonas; species Halomonas pelophila. Next base: position 264,344 of record NZ_JBEGCI010000001.1, on the reverse strand, counting down.
GTCGAGGCCAACGACCAGAGCGCGGTGCAGCGCCTCGCCGCCGCCGGGCTACCCTTCGTCGCCGGGGCCGCGCTCAACCTCTACAACCCGGCCTCGCTCGCCGTGCTGGCGCGGGCCGGCATGCAGGGCTGGCAGGCGCCGGTGGAGATGTCCCGAGACGACCTGACCCGGCTGCTGGCCGACTGCCACGAACAGGGGCTCGAGGCGCCCTGCGAGGTCTTCGCCTACGGTCACCTGCCGCTGGCCTGGTCGTCGCGCTGCTTCACCGCGCGGCGCCACCAGAAGCCCAAGGACCGCTGCAAGTTCGTCTGCCAGAAGTATCCCGAGGGCCTCGCCCTGCGCTCCCAGGAGTCGCGCGAGGTGTTCACGCTGAACGGCATCCAGACCCTCTCCGGCGCCTGCCAGGACCTGCGCCATGAGCTGCCGACCATGGCCGAGATGGGCGTGGCGAGCGCCCGACTGAGCCCCCGCGCCGAGAGCATGGCCGAGGTGGTCGCGGCCTTCGATGCGGCGCGGCGCGGCGCGCTTCCCGCCCCCGGCCCGCTGGCGCTGGTGGAGGCCGAGGTCTGCGACGGCTACTGGTACGGCCGCCCCGGCATGGACAACACCCGCGCCGTGACCGCGCCGTGAGCGAGCCGGGCCCCGGCGACATCCGCCTGCCGGTGGCGAGCCTGACCGCGCTGAGCACGACGGACTTCCCCGGCCGGCGCGCCGCGGTGATCCATCTCCAGGGCTGCCCGCTGCAGTGCGGCTACTGCGAGGTCAGCGAGATGGCCACGCCCCGCCGCGGCGATCCCGGCGAATGGCCGGCGATGCACGCCTTCCTCGAGGCCCGGGCCGAGGGGCTCGACGCCGTGGTGTTCAGCGGCGGCGAGCCCACCCTGCATGCCGACCTGCCGCGCGCCGTCGAGCAGGCCCGCGCGCTGGGACTGGCCGTTGGGCTGCACACCGCCGGCCCCTACCCGGAGCGCCTGGCCGCGCTGTTGCCGCAACTCGACTGGGTGGCCCTGGACGTCAAGGGGCGCGGGCGCGACCTCGACCGGATCTGCGGGCGCCGCGGCATCTGGCAGCCGCTGGCCCGCAGCCTCTCGATGCTGCTGGAGGGCGCGACGCCCTTCGAGTGTCGCACCACGGTGCACTGGCGGGACTTCGCCCTGGACGACCTGGAGCGCCTGGCGATGACCCTGGCCGACTGCGGCGTGCGCCACTACGCCCTGCAGCTGGCCCGCCTCGAACGCTGCCGCGACCCCGACTACTGCCTGCCGGTGGCCGGCGCACCGCCACGTGAGGCCCTGGCGGCGCTGGTGCGCCGGCTCGCCCCCCACTTCGCGCGGCTCGAGCTGCGCCCCTGACGCCCTCCCCCGCCTGAACGGCTTGCCGACGGCCCCGTGACCGGCAGCGCCTCCCCCTGCCCGTCGTTATCTTTCCGCCACGCGCCCCGAGCGACGCTTTGCTGACCTGGATCATGTCCCTCACCGGCGCGAGCGATTAGCCTTCACACACCATATATAGTGTTTAGGGCAGAGGTTAATGGCACATATAGACAAATCCGCGACTTCTCCCCGTCGCGACAAGGCGCGAGTCGATGTCGCCAGCACCGTCGATGAATACCTGCAGCGCGCCGACTGGCGCGTCCATGCCAACGCCAATCAGGGCTACTCCCTGGGCGGGCTGATCCTCAACGTCTCCGGCAAGCTGATCGCCAACTACTGGCTCGACGAGATCTATCCCGAGGCGGTCGGCCGGGCCCATCGCGAGGGCGACCTGCACATCCACGACCTGGACATGCTCACCGGCTACTGCGCCGGCTGGTCGCTGCGCACCCTGCTCATCGAGGGCTTCAACGGCGTGCCCGGCCGGGCCGAGAGCGCCCCGCCGCGCCACCTCACAAGCGCGCTTGGGCAGATGGTCAACTTCCTCGGCACCCTGCAGAACGAGTGGGCCGGCGCCCAGGCCTTCAGCTCCTTCGATACCTACCTGGCGCCCTACGTGCGACGGGACGGCCTGGACTACCCCGCGGTGCGCCAGGCGCTCCAGGAGTTCATCTACAACCTCAACGTGCCCTCCCGCTGGGGCAGCCAGACGCCCTTCACCAACCTGACCTTCGACTGGACCTGCCCGGCGGACCTGCGCGACCAGGTGCCGATCATCGGCGGCGAGGAGCAGCCCTTCACCTACGGCGAGCTGCAGGCCGAGATGGACCTGCTCAACCGCGCCTACCTGGAGGTGATGGCACAGGGCGACCGGCAGGGACGGGTCTTCACCTTCCCCATCCCCACTTACAACATCACCCAGGACTTCGACTGGGAGAGCGACAACGCCGAGCGCCTCTTCGCGCTCACCGCCAGGTACGGGCTGCCCTACTTCCAGAACTTCCTCAACTCCGACCTCGAGCCACACATGGTGCGCTCCATGTGCTGCCGGCTGCAGCTCGACCTCGGCGAGCTGCTCAAGCGCGGCAACGGCCTGTTCGGCAGCGCCGAGCAGACCGGCTCGCTGGGGGTGGTGACGATCAACTGCGCGCGGCTCGGCCACCGCTTTGCCGGCGACCGCAACGGGCTCTTCGAGGAGCTCGACCGCCTGCTGGCGCTGGGCCGCGACAGCCTGGAGATCAAGCGCACGTGCATCCAGCGGTGGATGGACGCCGGCCTCTACCCCTATAGCCAGCGCTACCTGGGCACCCTGCGCAACCACTTCTCCACCCTGGGGGTGAACGGCCTCAACGAGATGGTGCGCAACTTCAGCGAAGACACCCACGACATCGCCGACCGCGAGGGCCAGGCGCTGGCGCTCGAGCTGCTCGACCGGGTGCGCGACCGGATGCGCGACTTCCAGGAGCAGACCGGGCACCTCTACAACCTCGAGGCCACGCCGGCCGAGGGCACCACCCATCGCTTCGCCCGGGAGGACCTGAAGCGCTACCCGGCGATCCTCCAGGCCGGCACTCCGGAAGCGCCCTACTACACCAACTCCAGTCAGTTGCCGGTGGGCCACACCGACGACCCCTTCGAGGCGCTGCTCCACCAGGACCCGCTGCAGACCCGCTATACCGGCGGCACCGTGCTGCATCTCTATATGCGCGAGCGGCTCTCCTCGGCGCGCGCCTGCCGGCAGCTGGTGCACACCGCCCTGTCGCGCTTCCGGCTGCCCTACCTGACCATCACCCCGACCTTCTCGATCTGCCCGGTCCATGGCTACCTGGCCGGCGAGCATGAATTCTGCCCGACGTGCGATGACGCCCTGCTGGCAGAGCAACAGGCGCAGGCCGCCGTGGCCGGCGCCGAGACCCACTGAGAGCTCTTATTGCCAGACTTCCAGTGATGCCGGGCGCCGGGGGCAAGGCGAAGCGAGGATCCTTTGCCATGGATGGCAAAGGTAGCGCCCAGGGATGGGGCCACAGCGCCCTCGCCGAGGCTTAACGCCGGCAAAGCCCAGCTCCCTGCAGGAGTGTGGAAGGAGCCCAGAAAAAGTTAGGAGATTCTTATGAAAACGATCCAGACCCAGCGCGATGCCCTGCCCACCGACCGCCGCCAGCCCTGCGAGGTGTGGACCCGGGTGATGGGCTATCACCGCCCGGTCAGCCAGTTCAACCTCGGCAAGCGCAGCGAGCACCGCGAGCGCACCCCCTTCACCGAGCGCGCCGCCGCTCGCTGATCCCGCGCCGCCGGGGGTCGCCCCCGGCGGCGTTCACATCCCCCTCGCCACACCAGAGCCACGCCATGGATGCCCCCCGCGAGATTCACCTGCCGGTCGCCGGACTGACCCGGCTGACCACCCTGGACTTTCCCGAGCACCTGGCCGGCGTGATCTTCCTGCAAGGCTGCCCGCTCGCCTGCGGCTACTGCCACAACCCCCAGATGCTCGCCCCGCGACGTGGCGAGGCGGCGGAGTGGGCCTCGGTGCGCGACTTCCTCATGGCGCGACGGGGGCTGCTGGAGGGGGTGGTGTTCAGCGGCGGCGAGCCCGTCATGCACCGAGACCTGCCCGCGGCGGTGCGCGAGGTCAAGGCGCTGGGCTTCGCCGTGGGGCTGCATACCGCCGGCGCCTATCCGCACCGACTGGCCACGCTGCTGCCGACACTGGACTGGGTGGGGCTGGACGTGAAGGGTGAGGCATCCAGGGTCGAGGCGATCGTCGGGCGCCCCGGTATCGCCCCGCGGCTGGCCCAGAGCCTCGACGTAATGCTCGAGAGCGGCGTCGCCTTCGAGTGTCGCACCACCCTGCACGGGCGCGACTTTAGCCTCGCCGACGTGGAACGCCTGGCCCTGACGCTGGCCGAGCGGGGCGTGCGCCACTATGCGCTGCAGCTCGCCCGCCACAACCAGTGCCTGGACCCGCGCTACGCCGCGCCGGTGCCCGACGGCCTCTCCCGGGTCGATCTCGAGGCGCTGGTCGCCCGGCTTGCGCCACGCTTCGAGACCCTGGAACTGCGCCACTAGGCATCAAGACACGGGAATCATCTGGTCATGTGACGCTCGTCAAAAGACACCGGCGAATAGTCAACTAGCCTGATCTGACTTCCCGGCGCTTCAAGCGAACCATGCCGCTCGATCGACAGCCTCGAGCTGCCCAACCAGAGAACGCGGGAGGCGGGCGGTCGACATGTACCTGACATTAGCCGATATCCTGCTGGCCACCAGCATCATCCAGTCGCTGGGGCTGGCCGCCTTCCTGCTGCTGCCGGGGACGTTTCGGCTGATCAGCAACCGCCTGCTGGCGGCCAGCGTGCTCACCTTCGCGGCCGGCCTCGGCGAGATCTTCCTCTATTCCACCGGGGTCGCCCTGCGGCACCCCAACCTGGCCTATCTGGGCACCCTGGTCGGCCTGCTCCAGGCGGGCCTGCTCTATCTATATGCGCAATCATTGATGTACCGGGACTTCCGGCTCGTTCCCGAGCACGCTATCCATACCCTGCCGTTCTGGGTGGTCTCGGCCATCTTCCTGGTGGAGTACTACCTGCAGCCAGGCGAGGTGAAGCTCCAGATACTGATGAGTCGTGACCATCCGGGCGTGCTGACCTCTCCCCTGCTGGCCGCGGCCATCCACCTGGTCTTCCTGGGCTACCTGTGGGCCACCATTCGTGCCCTCGGCCGCTTCGGCACCACGCTGCGCCAGCTCTTCTCCAACCTGGAGAACAAGCAGCTGGCCTGGCTGCGCACGCTACTGATCGGCTATGCCTTTGTCTGGACCCTCAGCCTGCTCTACTGCCTCTCCGCGCATGTCTTCAAGAGCAGCGCCAGCGCCCAGTGGGTCTCCGCCACTGGTGCCGTGACCGGCTTCCTGTTCATCAACTACCTGCTCATCCACGCCCTGCGCCAGCCCGTCGTCTTCTCGGGGCTGAGCGCCGAGGAAGCACGCCTCACCCGGAGCGACGACGACCGAGGCGCGCCACAGGAAGACGTGGATGATGCACTGCTGAGCCGCCTCGCGACCCACATGAGCGAGGCGCGGCCCTACCTGGACGCCAACCTTTCCGTGGAACAGCTGGCCCGCCAGCTGGGCGTGCCCACACGTGAGCTGTCAGAAACGATCAACCGGGGGCTCGAGAAGAACTTCTTCGAGTTCGTCAGCGATTACCGCGTCGCCGAGGCTCGCCGGCGACTGCAGGCAGCCGAGGCCAGCACCACCATCCTGCAGGTGATGTACGACTCCGGCTTCAATTCCAAGTCGGTCTTCAACACGGCCTTCAAGAAGGCCACCGGCATGACCCCAAGCGCCTACCGAGCCCGGTGACAGCCGCCTGGGGGTCATGGCCATCCCCCTTCGGCGTTCGACCTTGCGAAACCGATAACAGAACCTTCAACCCGCTGATAAACGGGAAATTTCTGAAAGTTCGACCGCGTGCTGCCGAACGACCCGGGCCCCTCGACTCCCTAGCATGAAGGCACGGTCGATCAGCCACTCGACTGGCCCATCCATGACTTCGGAGCACCACACCATGACCCTTCCCCTTCGCCAGCATCTGCTGGCCATCATCACCGCCTCCGCCCTTGCCCTGCCGCTGGCGACCCCGGCGCTCGCCCACTGCGACGCCATGGACGGCCCGTTGCTCACGGAAGCGCAACAGGCGCTCGACTCGGGCGATATCAGCCCTCTGCTGAAGTGGGTACCGGCCAAGGAGGAAACCGCACTATCGGAGAGCTTCGACAAGACACTGGAAGTCCGGGAGCTCGGCGACGACGCCCGGGAGCTGGCCGACCGGCAGTTCTTTGCCACCCTGGTCGAGATTCACCGTGCCTCGGAAGGCGCCCCCTTCACCGGCATCAAACCGGCAGGCGACATCGATCCTGCCATCCAGGCGGCCGACCGCGCGCTGGAAGAGGGTGAGATCGATGCCTTCCTGGCGCGGGTGGTCGAGACGTTCGAACAGCAGGCCCGCTCGGACTTCGAGGCTACCCTCGCAGCCAAGCAGCGAGCCGACGACAGCCCCGAGCTCGGCCGGGAGTTCGTCGACCATTACGTGAACTACGTGCACTACCTCGAGGAGGTGCACAGCGTGGTCGCAGGTGATGCCAGTGCCCACTGAGCATTGAGCCACCACGCATCGAACCACAACTCATCGAACCACAACTCATCGAACCACAACGCCCCGGGCCACTCTCGTGACCCGGGGCGTTGCGTTCCAACGGCTGACGGTCAGCGATGCGCCATCAGCATTCAGGGCAAAGCCGCGCCCATCTTGACTGCACTGCTGTCAGCCGCACTTGGACCAGCCGCAGCCGGAGTAGCAGGTGGGACAGCCGTCCATCATGATCAGCTCGCCGTTGCACTCGGGGCAGTGGCCGACCACGGCAGGGCCGCCGCCGCTGTGCTCCTGCGCCTGGCGCTCGGCCTGCTCGAGCTCCTCCGGGGTGGGCGGGTGCCAGGGATGGCCGCTCGCCAGGCGCTGGGCGTAGCGGGCGACCAGCTCCTCCACCGGCACCTGATTGCCGTCCTGGTCGAGGAAACCGCGGCGGTAGAGGATCTGCTGGATCGACCAGGCGATGGCCGCCACCTCGGAGTCGTGGAACACCGGCTTGCCCCAGCGGTTCATGCCGCAGCGCACCAGGCCCTTGTCCCAGGCCACCTTGCGCAGGTCGGCCACCGCCTGGGTGACGTAGCCGCCCCGGGCGGCTAGCGACAGGCTGCGCATGGTCGCGGTGATCCACTGGTGCTCGCTGGAGAGCTGACCCGAGGGGAAGAAGAACTCCACCGGGCGCTCGATCACCACGCGCTTGCCGTTGACCACGCCCTCCACCGGCATGAATGACACCAGCAGGTAGACCTTCTTGCGCCCCTCGGCGCCGACGTAGGAGATCTTCTCCGACACGGCCTCCAGGGTGCCCTCGGGGCGCGAGGGGATGCGCACCGTGAGCGGGTTCTCTTCGGCCAGCGGCGGCTCTTCCACCGCCTTCTTGACGCTGTAGGACACGATCTTGGAATTGATCTCGACGGCCATCAGGAGGCTCCTCCGGAACAGTGTGCGTTGACGCTCGAGTGACGGCCACTCACGGCCGCCTCGGCTAGCGAAGTAGGTCGCGGCTTACCACTTGCCATAGGTGCCTTCCTTCAACGCGTCATAGAGGTTCGCCGCGTTGTGCTCCTCGCCGTCGTAGATGACCTTCTCGTCGCCGGCGAGCTCGACGGTCTCGCCGTTCTCCAGCTCGAAGACGTAGGTGGTGTTCTTGAGATCGTCCTCACGCACCAGCACGCCCTGGAAGGCCTCGGGGTTGAAGCGGAAGGTGGTGCAACCCTTGAGCTTGCTGGCGTAGGCGTCCAGGTAGAGGTCCTTGAACTCCTCGAAGGGGAACTCGGTGGGCACGTTGACCGTCTTGGAGATCGCCGAGTCGACCCACACCTGGGCCGCCGCCTGCACCGCCACGTGCTGCTTGGGGCTCACCGCGTCGGCGGTGATGAAGTAGTCGGGCAGGTCGCTCTCCACCGCCTCGGCGGCGATGAAGTGGCGATAGGCGGCCAGCTCGAAGGAGACCACCTCGACCTGCTCCTTGGTCTTCTTGCCCGACTGGATGACGTTGCGGAAGTAGCGGTGCGAGAACGACGGCTCGATGCCGTTGGAGGCATTGTTGCCTAGCGACAGCGAGATGGTGCCCGTGGGGGCGATCGAGCTGTGGTGGGTGAAGCGCGCGCCGTGCTCGGCGAGCTGCGCCACCAGTTCCGGCTCCACCTCGGCGACCTTCTGCATGTAGCGGCTGTAGCGGGCGTGGAGGATGCGGCCCGGCACCTTGTCGCCGACCTCGTAGCCGTCCTTCTTGAGCTCGGGGCGCTCGCGCATCATCCGCGGGGTGATCTCGTAGTCCTCAGCGAGTGCCGGCGCCGCGCCCTTCTCGCGGGCGAGCTCCAACGCCTGCTTCCAGCCCTCGAGGGCCAGGTTGCGGCTGACCTCCTCGGTGAAGGCCAGCGACTCCGGCGAGCCGTAGGGGATCTTGAGCATGGTCAGGGTCGAGCCCAGCCCCAGGAAGCCCATGCCGTGGCGACGCTTGGCCTCGATCTCACGGCGCTGGCCCGGCAGCGGCAGGCCGCTGATCTCGACCACGTTGTCGAGCATGCGGGTGAAGATCGCCACCACCTGGCGGTAACGCTCCCAGTCGAAGCGCGGCTTCTTGCCGAAGGGCTCGATGACGAAGCGGGTCAGGTTCACCGAGCCGAGCAGGCAGGCGCCCTCGGGGGGCAGCGGCTGCTCGCCGCAGGGGTTGGTCGCCCGCACCTCCTCGCAGAACCAGTTGTTGTTCATGCGATTAACCTGGTCGATCAGGATGAAGCCCGGCTCGGCGAAGTCGTAGGTCGAGGCCATGATGGTGTCCCACAGCTCGCGGGCCTGGATCACCTCGACGATGCGACAGGCCACGCGCCCCTCGTCATCGACGGTGTAGCCCTCCTCGATCACCGGCCAGTCGCGGTAGATCAGCTCGCTCTCCTCGACGTCGTCCTTCTCCCCGGGGTGGAGCGGGAAGGCCAGCGGCCAGTCGGCGTCCTGCTTCACCGCCTCCATGAACTCGTCGGTGATCAGCAAGGAGAGGTTGAACTGGCGCAGCCGGCCCGCCTCGCGCTTGGCCTCGATGAAGCTCTTCACGTCGGGATGGCCGACGTCGAAGGTGCCCATCTGGGCGCCGCGGCGCCCGCCCGCCGAGGCCACCGTGAAGCACATCTTGTCGTAGATATCCATGAACGCCAGCGGGCCGTTGGTGCCGGCGCCGGCGCCGAACACGAAGGCGTTCTTGTGGCGCAGGGTCGAGAACTCGTAGCCGATGCCGCAGCCTGCCTTGAGGGTCATGCCGGCATCCACCACCGAGTCGAGGATGTCGTGCATGGAGTCGCGGATGGTGCGCGAGACGGTGCAGTTGATCAGGCTCACCGCCGGCTTGTAGGCCTCGGCGCCGGCGTTGGACATGATCCGCCCGGCCGGGATGGCGCCGTTCTCCAGCGCCCAGCGAAACTTCGGCAGCCACGCCTCGGCCTGGTCGCCCTCCACCGCCGCCAGGGCCTTGGCAACTCGGTCCCAGGTGGCGTGGACGTCCTTGTCCACGGGGTGGCCGTGACGGTCCTTGAGGCGATACTTGGCGTCCCAGATATCGCGGGAAGGCACCTGCAGGGGCACCTCGTTGGAGGTCTTGACGGCCTTGGCGGATGTGCTCATGTCGGGGTCTCCAGAGCGGTGTCTTGGTGAGTCGATATCAATAGAAAAGTCGGGCCTGCGCGGCGGACGCGGGCGGCGAGATCAGCGATCGCGTGCCGTGAGACGCTCCAGGCGCAGCAGCCACTCGCCGAGGCGACCCTGGGCGAGGCCCTCCTCGCGCCCGTCGAGCAGGTTCTTGACCGTCAGGCCAAGCTCGGTGTCGCCCTCGATCAGCAGGCGACGCTGGAAGAACAGGCTATCGGGATCCTCGCGCCGGGTGGCCAGGCATAAAAACTCGCGCCAGCCACCGCGGATGGTCGCCTCGCCGGGCTCACGGCAGAGCAGCAGGCGCTGGTCCGCGAGGCTCAGGGTCAACGTCACGCCGAGATCCTCGAGGGTCAGGCTGATCCGACGCCCCTCCAGGGCATCGAACTCGCCCTCCGCGAGCGGCTCGGCGAAGGTGCGGTTGAGCAGCGGCTCCACCAGCCGGCGCTTGACGCCCAGCGGCACCCGGGGGTCCAGGGCGCGGATCAGGCGGCTCGGGGCGGGCGGGCGCAAAAGCGACAACGGCGGATGGGGCAGAGACATGAGAATTCTCCTGATGACGTCGAGGCGACTGGGCCGCCGGAGCGCTCATCCTAGGGGGCATCTAAACCGCCTGCACTGACGTGCGTCAAGCCGTCGCCAGCACCGCGCTCCCCGAGGGCTGCGTACCATATATAGACCACCGCAAAGACTCAAGCACAAGATGTGCAGGAATTGCCTCAACGCAGGCGATGACGCCTCGCGGCCGTTTCGGGCGCCCCAGCCCCTTCACGGCGCGCCTCGAATGGGCCGCGACGGGGCGGCGGGCCGGTTCCAAGAAGGGGGTCACCCCCGCGCGCTGCGTCACCTGCCCTCGCCCTCCGAGTCCCTCCCGACGCTTGCCTCGCCCGGCGCCGGCGCCTCCCTCGCCTCTCTCTCGCCACCCCCGGCGTCTACCCGGCTCCTCGATGACTCACGCGCCCCAAATCGGGCACCTGCGTTGACTCATCATTAATTAAAAAACCCTAATGCTTTATCTTGGTGCACAGTTTTTTGCGATTTTGAAGGTATTTCGCGTCAATACCATGCCCAATCCCCGCATGACCCATGCGCTTGCTGCATAATGGTGCATTGCCTTATAGTGCGTGGAACCTTTTTCCAGCGCACAGGAATCGCCCCATGCCCTACGTTCACGACACCCTCGAGGCCCTGCGCAAGAGCAGCCCGGCACAGACCGAGTTCTACCAGGCCGCCGAGGAGGTGCTCGAGTGCCTGCGCCCGCTCTTCGAGCGCAGCCCCCACTACCTCGATCACAACATCATCGAGCGCATCGTCGAGCCCGAGCGGCAGATCATGTTCCGCATCTGCTGGACCGACGACGCCGGCCGGGTGCAGGTCAACAAGGGCTACCGCATCCAGTTCAATTCGGCCCTCGGCCCCTACAAGGGCGGGCTGCGCTTCCACCCCAGCGTGACCTCGGGGACCATCAAGTTCCTGGGCTTCGAGCAGATCTTCAAGAACGCCCTCACCGGCCTGCCCATCGGCGGCGGCAAGGGCGGCTCGGACTTCGATCCCAAGGGGCGCTCGGACGGCGAGATCATGCGCTTCTGCCAGGCCTTCATGAGCGAGCTCTACCGCCACATCGGCCCGACCACCGACGTGCCGGCCGGCGACATCGGCGTGGGGGCGCGCGAGATCGGCTTCCTCTACGGCCAGTACAAGCGCCTGACCGGCCGCTACGAGGGCGTGCTGACCGGCAAGAGCCTTAACTGGGGCGGCTCCATCGGGCGCAAGGAGGCCACCGGCTACGGCGCCGTCTACTTCGCCGAGAACATGCTCGAGGCGCGCGGCGAGACCCTCGCCGGCAAGACCTGCCTGGTCTCCGGCGCCGGCAACGTGGCCATCTACACCATCGAGAAGCTCCTTGAGCTCGGCGCGATTCCCGTCAGCTGCTCCGACTCCCGTGGCACCCTCCATGACCCGCGCGGCATCGACCTGGCGCTGCTGTGCGAGCTCAAGGAGGTCCAGCGCACCTCGCTGGAGGCCTACCTGGCACAGCACCCCCAGGCCCGCTACATCTCCGTGGACGACTACCCGGCCGATGGCCATGCGGTGTGGCGGCTCCAGGGCGACGTGGCCTTCCCCTGCGCCACCCAGAACGAGCTGACCGAGGCCGACGCCGAGACGCTGCTGGGCAACGGCGTGACCTGCATCAGCGAGGGCGCCAACATGCCCTCCACCGCCGCGGCCGTGGATCGCTTCCTGGCGGCGAAGATCGCCTACGGCCCTGGCAAGGCGGCCAACGCTGGCGGCGTGGCGACGAGCCAGCTCGAGATGGCGCAGAACAGCAGCATGGAGCAGTGGCCGCTGGAGAAGGTCGACGCCAAGCTCAAGGAGATCATGGCCAACATCCATCGCCAGTGCGCCGAGACCGCCGCCGAGTTCGACGACCCCACCAACCTGGTGCTGGGCGCCAACATCGCCGGCTTCCGCAAGGTCGCCGATGCCATGATCGAGCAGGGCGTCTGCTGAGCCCTGGGCGCGAGATCGAAAGGCCGAAACGCAGCGCGGCGCCCCGAGGGGCGCCGCGCTGCGTTGGGCGAGCTAAATCACTGAAAGCGTGATGGACCGCCGGAATCAAACGGTGCGCGAGTAGCGCCCAGTGCTGTGGCTCAGGTAGGCGTCGAAAGCCATGGCGGCGTTGCGCATCATCAGCCGCCCGGCGGGCAGCACCTCGATGGCGGCGTCGGAGATGGCCAGCAGGCCGTCATCGACCATCTCCTCGAGTTCCTCGAGGGCCTCGGCGAAGGTGTCGCGGAAGACGATGTCGTGGGCCGCCTCGATCTCGGCGAAGTCGATGCGGCCATGGCACATCAGGGCGTTGATCACGTCCCGGCGCAGCACGTCGTCGGCGTTGAGGCGGTAGCCGCGCATCACCGGCAGCCGACCCGCCTCGAGGCGCGCCTGGTACTGGGCGGTCTCCTTGACGTTCTGGCTGTAGCTGTCGCCGACCTTGCCGATGGCGGTGTTGCCCAGGCCGATCAGGTCGCAGTCGGCGTGGGTCGAGTAGCCCTGGAAGTTGCGCTGAAGGGTGCCGTTCTCGCGGGCCAGGGAGAGCTCGTCCTCGGGCAGGGCGAAGTGATCCATGCCGATGTAGACATAGCCCGCCGCGGTGAGGCGGCGGATGATCAGCTCCAGCAGCTCGATCTTGCGCTCCGGGGGCGGCATGTCCTCGGGGCGAATCAGCCGCTGCGCCTTGAACAGCTCCGGCAGGTGGGCATAGCTGTAAGTGGCGATGCGATCCGGGCGCAGGGCGATGATCTTGTCCAGGGTGGCGTCGAAGCTCGCCACGGTCTGCAGCGGCAGGCCGTAGATCAGATCGACGCTCACCGACTTGAAGCCCGCCTCCCGGGCCGCCGCCACCAGCTCCAGCACCTGCTCCTCGCTCTGGATACGGTTGACCGCCTCCTGCACCCGGGTATCGAAGTCCTGCACGCCAAAGCTCAGGCGATTGAAGCCCAGGGCGTGAAGCTCATGGATCTGCGCGGGGGTCACGGTGCGCGGGTCGACCTCGAGGGAAAACTCCCGTTCCTCGGGGGCGGCGAAGTGGAAGGCCGCGTCCAGCGCTGCCATCAGCTCGCCGAGCTGGTCGTTGTCGAGGTAGGTCGGGGTGCCGCCGCCCAGGTGCAGCTGGGTCATGCGCCGCGTCTCGTCGAACAGCGCCCCCTGCAGCTCGATCTCCCGCTTGAGCCAGGCCAGGTACTCCGCCGCCCGCTCGCGATTGTGGGTGATGATCTTGTTGCAGGCGCAGTAGTAGCAGAGGCTCTCGCAGAAGGGGATGTGCACGTAGGCCGACAGCGGCTTGGGCGACTGTGCCGCGTTGCTGCGCTCGGCGGCGGCCCGGTAGTCATCCTCGGCGAAGGCCGCCTGGAACTGCGGCGCCGTGGGATAGGAGGTGTAGCGCGGGCCGGGGCGATCGTACTTCTCGACCAGCGGACGGATGAACGGCAGGGTATCTTGCATGAGCGAATCGAGCCTCTTGAACCGAAGGGCGGCGGCCGCAGCCGTCACCGTTGGGCGAATTATGCCAGCCGCGACCGCGCGCGTCGGTACCCTCGAAGGGGTAGCTGACCCAGATCAAGTTGCCGCCGTCGGCGTCGCGGCTCGCGCCGCGGTGCGCATCGCCGCCCGGCGTGACCAGTACCGCAGTCGCCAGGCCACCAGCAGCCAGGCCAGGCTCCAGCAGCCGGCCGAGCCCCATAGCAGCAGGTGCCAGCCGCTCCCCGCCAGGGGCATGGCGAGCCGCAGCCCGGCCGCCAGGGCAAACAGACCCGCCAGGACCGCCAGCCAAGGCTCACCAGCCGGATGCCCCTTGGCCCTCAGGATGGCCTGGCGCAGCATGATCGCGCTGGCCAGGGTGCCGAGCGCCCCGACCGTCACGGCATGCAGTCGAGCCGCCGGCGCGGTTCCGGCCAGCAGATCGGCCGCCATGAGCCATGCCCCCACTCCCAGCCAGGCGTAGCCCAGCAGCAAGGCGAGCAGGTCGGGGCGGTCCCGCAGCCGCCAGGGCGCCCAGCGCCACAGGCGCACCAGGATCATCAGGCCCGCCAGGGCGAGCAATACGCCGGCCAGCGGCCACAGCGCGCGCTGAGTGAACGTGACGCCGACGGCCACCAGCAGGCCCAGGAGGGCGGCTTCCAACCGCGGCTGCACGCCGCTCCCCGCCGCCCGGTCGCGAACCATCAGGTGGCCATTGACCACCGGTGCGATCACCCGTCCCCCCATGAAGACCATCAGCAACAGCAGCCATAGCACGCCCTGATGGAGCAGCGGCGAGAGCAGCCCCGGGGCGAGCCCGCGCACCGCGAGACTGGCCACGGCCAGCAGGCAGAGCAGCCCCAGCAGCGGGGAGAGCAGGCGGTTTCGCCACTTCTTCGCGGCCATGAAGCGCGGCACCACCCCCACGGCCAGCAGCAGGGCGAAGGCCGCATCGGCCAGCAGCGCCGGCCAGGCCATGGGCAGGGCCAGCCACCCGAGGCGTCCAAGCAGCCACAGCCCCGCCAGGAGGGTCAGTCGCCGTGAGGGCAGCGGTCCCAGCAGGTAGCCGGCGATCACCGCCAGGGCGAAGCCAAACAGCAGCTCCCGTCCATGGGCGGCCGGCGTCGCCAGCCCGGACAGCCATTCCGACCCGGTGACCATCGCCGCCAGCGACAGCGGCAGCGACAGCGCCGCCTGCAGGGCGGCGAGCGGAAAGAACAGCGACCAGGCGGTACGCCGCTCGGGCCGGCGCACGCCCGAAAATTGACCTGGCGCATTGACAGGGAGCTTGAACATGCATGTAAAGTACATCTTAAAAGTGGCCTTGCCAATCCTGCCCGAGCGGAAGCCCCCGTGACCGAATGCCGCCGCGCAGCAGCTCAGATTGGCATAGTGATAGAATGGCGCGCTTTTCCGCCCATCCAGCCCAGCAAGGCGCCCGACGCGCCGGGATTTCCATGCACCTGACCCGTTTCACCGACTATTCGCTGCGAGTACTGCTCTTCCTGGCCGTGAAGGGCGAGGAGCGTTCGACCATCAACGAGATCGCCGAACGCTTCGAGATCTCCCGCAACCACCTGATGAAGGTGGTGCAGGACCTCAACCGCCAGGGCTACCTCACCGCCATTCGCGGCAAGAACGGCGGCCTGGTGCTCAAGCGCAGCCCCGAGAGCATTCCGCTGGGCGAACTGGTACGCGCCACCGAGCGCGACCTCGAGCTCGTCGAGTGCTTCGGTGACAGCAATGAGTGCGTGATCACCCCCGCCTGCCGGCTCAAGCCGATCCTGGCCGAGGCCCTCGCCGCCTTTCTCGCCGTGCTCGATCGCTACACCCTGGCCGACCTGCTCGGTCCCCAGCGCAGCGGGCTGATCCAGCTACTGCAGATCGAGGACCCGACCCCGCCGTCCGCTCAGGCCCCTGGCTCCACGACATAGGGCAGCAGCAGGCTGACCCGGGTGCCCACCCCCTCGTGGCTGTCGATGGACAAGGTGGTGCCGTGGCGCTCGCAGATCTCGCGCACGATGGACAGGCCGAGCCCCGAGCCTTCCCCCCGCGCCTGGCTGCCCCGGGTGCGATAGAACCGCTGCGTCACCAGCGACAGCTCCTCGGGGGCGATGCCGATCCCGCTGTCGACGACCGACAGCCTGATCCCCTCTCTTTCCTCGCCGAGCTCCAGCCTGACACTGCCCCCCTCGGGGGTCGCATGCAGGGCGTTCTCGACGAGGTTCGAGAGGGCACGATCGATCAGGCCGAGATCCGCCTCGACCCAGGGCTGCAGCGGGTCCCCGATCACCTCGAGCGAAACCCCAAGCTGGCGGGCCTGTTGCTGGAACTCGCCGACGATGTCATGGGCGAGCTCCGCCAGCGAGAACGGCTCGCACTGCAGCGGCCTGTCATAGGCATCGAGCCGAGCCTGAGTGGACAGCTGCTGGGCCAGGCGCGTCAGTCGATCGGCATTGTCGAGAATCGCACCTAGCGCCCGTCGCCGCTCCCCGGGGGATACCTCGTCACGCGCCAGCAGCAGCTCGGCATAGCCGCGCAGCGAGGTCAGCGGCGTGCGAAAGTCATGGGACAGGTTGGCAACCAGCTCGCGGCGCTGCCGGTCCGTTTCGCGCAGGGCCTCGAGCTGGGCCTCGATGGTGCCCGCCATGTCGTTGAAGGCCCCCGCCAGATGGCCGATCTCGTCGTCGCGGGGCACCGCGACCCGCTCGCCATAGTCGCCCTCGGCGAAGCGTTGCACCGCCGTGGTCAGCTGAGAGAAGCGCCGGGTCAGCAGGGCGAACCAGACCAGGCCGAAGACGCCGGAGATCAGCAGTGCCAGAAGGCCGGCCGCAACCAGGGTGCGGGTGATCGAGCTGGTGCGCAGCATGGCCATCATCGAGGCATGGCTGGCGCTGTTGAGATCGACATACAGGTAGCCGGGTCGCCGGGCCTCGCCATGAGTGATCCGGGCCACGGAGAAGATACCGGGCCGCTCGCCGCAGGGCGTGGCGGCCAGCACCGGCAGCATGGGGGCCTCGCCGAGCAGGGCCTCCAGCGATTCGCGCTCCACCCGATACCCGGAACCACAGGCCGACTCGGTGAAGTCGGCGATCACCTCTCCCTCGGTATCGAGCACGTACAGCGACAGGGAGGGGTTGATCGAGGCGATGTGCCGGGCGATCTGCCGGGCGGCGTCACTGTCGGCCCCGGCGTCGAGCCCCGGACGCATGACGCGGGCGAGGTTGTCGGCCAGATCGAGCGCCTGGCGCTGCTGGAGTTCGCGCCCTAGTTGGTCGAACTGGCTGATGGCGATCCAGGCGGCAGCCACCGACAGCAGCAGCAGGCTGGTCAGGTAGACCACAGCGATACGCGCATAAAGGCTGTGCCCGAGGCGCCGCAGCAGGTTCTTCATGCCTCCTCGTCCTCCGTCGTCGGGTCGACGAAGCGATAGCCCACGCCCCAGACGGTCTGGATGAAGCACGGCCGGGCAGGATCCGCTTCGATCTTCTTGCGCAGTCGGTTGATATGGGTGTTCACGGTATGGTCATAGCCATCGAATTCCTCACCCCAGACCCGGTCGAGCAGCTCAGCGCGGGTAAAGCCATGGCCGGGATGACGCGCAAACAGCGAGAGCAGAGCGAACTCCTTGCCGGTGAGCTGCACCGGATGGCCGTCGAGAGTGACCCGGTGCTGGGCGGCATCGATGACCAGGGCCCCGCAGACCAGCGGTGGAGTATCGACGATGCCGTCGTCCCCCTCTGCCTGGCGCGACCCGCGCCGCAGCAGGGCCTGGACCCGAGCCATCAGGATCGGCATGTGGAAGGGCTTGGTGACATAGTCGTCGGCCCCGAGCTCGAGCCCCAGCACCACGTCGCGAATGGCGGCCTTGGCGGTCACCATCAGCACCGGCGTATGACTGTCGCGACGCCGCAGCCGGCGGCACACCTCCAGGCCGTCGATGCCCGGCAGCATCAGGTCCAGCATCACCAGGTCATAGGCGCTGCCCGACGTCGCATCCTCCAGGGCCGCCAGGGCCGTCTCACCGTCGGTGACCCAGTCACAGCGATGGCCGGCTTCGGCGAGGCGCTCGCTGAGCAGCTTGCCGATCTCGGGATTGTCCTCGACGCAGAGGATCCGGTAGGGCATGCAGACGGACTCCGAAGTCAGGCTCGGTCTCTACTGTAGAGCGACCGGCCGGGGGCTGCATCACGCAACCCTCACGCCAATCTTCGGCCCGTGATGATTTCGTGATGAATCGCCCAGGGGGACTGACTAGCGTGACAGGTGCCGTCACGGCATCCCGCCGACGGCCAGACCACCCCCGGAGGTGTGAAATGTTCAAGCCAACCCATTCCAGGACTGCCCTGTTCGCCATCCTGCTCGGCGCTCTGCTGCTGCCGACCGCTGCCCTGGCGGACTCCCATGGCGAGGCCATGTCGGAGAGTGGAGGCATGGAGCAGGATGCCATGGGCGAAGATGACGCCATGGCCGGCGACGCCATGTCATCGGAAAGCGACGACGGCATGATGATGGAGGAAGAGGACTCGATGATGGAGGAAGAAGACTCGATGATGGAAGACGACGGCGAGAAGTGAGGCTCACCGCCCCCTGACCGGCCGGATCGACTGGCGGCCGGTCATGCTTCCCGCCTCACTGATGGAGGGCCATTCCCGTGCGACTCCTCGACGACACCCGCAAAGCTCCCCGGCCGACGGTGATCAAGCGTCACTCGGCCTTCACCCGCCTCTGGCACTGGATCAACGTCGTCTGCCTGGCGATCCTGCTGATGAGCGGCCTGCAGATCTTCAATGCCCATCCGGCCC
The DNA here is from genome assembly GCF_040196315.1 of Halomonas pelophila. NCBI lineage: Bacteria > Pseudomonadati > Pseudomonadota > Gammaproteobacteria > Oceanospirillales > Halomonadaceae > Halomonas > Halomonas pelophila. The sequence goes on along the minus strand of NZ_JBEGCI010000001.1, from coordinate 245,864 downwards.
TGTACTGGGGCAAGGACTCCACCTTCGAGGCCCCGGCGCTGTCGATCGGCGCCGAGCGCGATGAGGACGGCTCGCTGCGCGGCATCACCCGTATCGGCGACCTGCGCGTCGACACCACCGGCGTGCTGGGCGTCTCGGGGCCAAGCACCGATCGCGAGCGTCGCGCCTTCCCCGCCTGGGCCACGCTGCCCGGCCCCCGCTGGCTGGCCATGGGGCGCCAGTGGCACTTCCTCGCCGGCTGGGTCTTCGCCCCCCTGCTCGCCGCCTACCTGCTGTACCTGGTGGCCAGCGGCCAGCTTCGGCGTCGCCTGCTGCCGCGACGCAGGGAGTGGCGCCAGGTCGGTACCACCGTGACCGATCACCTGAGGCTGCGCTTCCCGCGCGGCGAGGAGGCGCGTCACTACAACCTGCTGCAGAAGCTGGCCTACCTGGTGGTGCTGTTCGTCGTCGCGCCGCTGGTGGTGCTCACCGGGCTGACCATGTCGCCGACCATGGATGCCGCCTGGCCCTGGCTGCTGGATCTCTTCGGCGGCCGGCAGAGTGCCCGTACCCTGCACTTCCTGGCCGCCGCCGCGCTGCTGGCCTTCTTCGTGGTGCATATCCTGCTGGTGCTGGTCTCCGGCCTCGGCAACAACCTGCGCTCGATGATCACCGGGCGCTATGCCCTGCCTCCGGACCATGCTCTGCCGACGAAAAAGGAGACCCGCGATGACGCATCCCACTGATCCCGGCCGCCGCCGCTTCCTGACCCGCGGCCTGCTGACCGGCGGCACGCTGATGCTGGCGGGCTGTGACCAACTTTCCCGCAGCGACGCCATGCAGCGCCTGTTCGCCGCCAGCGAAGGCGTGACCCAGCAAGCCCATCGCCTGTTGGCCTCCCGGGAGGCCCTGGCGCGGGAATACGCCCCCGACGACATCGCCCCGACCTTTCGCGCCAACGGCACGACAATGCCCCGGGAAGCCGACTACCAGCGACTGGCCGCCAACGACTTCCGCGACTGGCGCCTCGAGGTCGACGGCCTGGTCGAGCGGCCCCAGGCCTTCTCCCTCGACGACCTGCGGGCGATGCCCGCCCGCACCCAGATCACCCGCCATGACTGCGTTGAGGGCTGGAGCTGCATCGGCCAGTGGACCGGCGCGGTGCTCGGCGAGGTGCTGGCCCGAGTAGGGGTACGTGACGAGGCGCGCTTCGTGGTCTTCCACTCTGCGGATCGCTACCGCGGGGGCGAGCCCTACTACGAGAGCCTCGACCTGCGCGAGGCCTACCATCCGCAGACCCTGCTGGCCTATGACCTCAACGGCCGCGACCTGCCCATCGCCAACGGCGCGCCCCTGCGCCTGCGCGCCGAGCGCCAGCTGGGCTACAAGATGGCCAAGTACGTGATGCGCCTGGAGCTGGTGTCGAGCTTCGCGCACCTCGGCCGAGGCCGGGGCGGCTACTGGGAGGATCGCGGCTACCGTTGGTGGGCGGGAATCTGAATTGACGGGCCGAGTCGCTGCCGGGTGTCTAGGCTGAACATGATGCACGTCAAGCCGGATCTCGATGGCAGCTGGCATCATGAAATGACTCGCCTGGCGCGGCGTCTGCCCGGGACAGGCCTTTTTCAAACAGCTAAAGATGCATTTTGGAGGTACATTATGAAGTCGTTAATCGCTGTGGCCCTGCTGGGCAGCGCCTTCCTCGCCCTGGACGCTCAGGCGGCCGGTGATGCCGCCGCCGGAGAGGGCAAGGTCGCCGCCTGCGCCGCCTGTCACGGCACCGACGGCAAGGCCACCGCCCCCATCTATCCGAACCTCGCCGGTCAGAACGCCGACTACCTGGTGAGCGCCCTCAAGGCCTATCGGGCCGGCGAGCGCGGCGGCGGCATGTCCGCGATGATGACCCCCCAGGCCCAGGCGCTGTCCGACGAGGATATCGCCGATATTGCCGCCTACTACGCCAGCCTCACGCCCTGAAGCCCCGGCCGGCCTCGGGCCGGCCCACTGCCCGAAGGGCGGCATGCCCGCCCTTCCCAAGCTCTTTCCTCGGGGAGCCGCCATGTCGATACGCCGCAGAATCGCAGCCCGTTGGCTCGGGCTGTTAGCTACTCTTGGCCTGTTGCTGCTCTCCTCATCGCTGCACGCCCTCGAGCTGGCGCAGGTTCGCGAGGGGTTCCCGGAGAGTGATCGGCTCGCAGCCGCCGAGTCCCAGTGGCCGGTGAGCGAGGTGTACGCCGGCGACGAGCTCATCGGCTATGCCTTCGAGAGCGTCGACGTGGCGCCGATCCCGGCCTACTCGGGCAAGCCGGTCAACCTGCTGTTGGGCATCGACCTCGAGGGGCGTATCGTCCAGGCCGACATCCTCGGCCACGAGGAACCCATCATGCTGGTGGGCATCCCCGAGTCGAAGCTCGAGGGCTTCGCCGACGCCCACGTGCCCGCCCACGTCAACGACCGTCTCAAGATCGGTGAGGAACTGGACGCCATCTCCGGCGCCACGGTCACCGTCATCGTCGTCAGCGACACCATCACCCGAGCTGCACGGCAGGTCGCCGCGGAACAGGGGTTGATCGCCGACCCCTCCGCCGCCCCGGCGGCAACGGTCCGGGAAGACGTCTTCGAGCCCGCCGACTGGGCGACGCTCACCGGCGACGGCACCATCCGCCGCCTGCACCTGACCCATGGCGAGGTCGACTCCGCCTTCGCCGGCAGCCCCGCCGAGGACTACCTGCACACCCCGCAGCCGGCCGATCGGACCTTCATCGAACTCTTCACCACCTACCTGAACCCGCCCACGGCCGGCCGCAATCTGTTGGGCGACACCGAGTACGACCAGCTGATGGCCGAGCTGGAGGAGGGCGAGCACGCCATCGCGGTCATGGGCCGCGGCGACTACTCCTTCAAGGGCTCGGGCTACGTGCGCGGCGGCATCTTCGATCGCATCGAGCTCTCTCAGGGCAACACCAGGGTCAGCTTTCACGACCGCGACCATATCCGCCTGGGCAGGCTGGACATCGCGGGGGCACCGCGCCTCGACGAGCGCGACATCTTCATCGTCCGTGAGGACGTCGCCTTCGATCCCGGCCGGCCCTGGCAGCTGGAGCTGCTGGTGCGCCGTGCCTCCGGCCCCCTGGACACCGAGTTCCGCCGCTTCAGCGCCGACTATAGCGTCCCCGAGGCCTACATCGACCGCCCCGAGCCCCCGGTGGAGGAGCCGATCTGGGTCCAGGTGTGGCGCGACAAAGCGTTCCAGATCGGCGTGCTGGGAGCCGGCCTCATCGTGCTGACGATCGTCATGCTGTTCCAGGACGTGCTGGCGCGCCATCCGCGGATCCTGCGCCCGCTGCGCCTGGGCTTCCTGGTCTACACCCTGGTGTTCATCGGCTGGTACTCCCTGGCCCAGCTCTCGGTGGTCAACATCCTGACGTTCACCAATTCGCTGATCAGCGGCTTCAGCTGGGGCTCCTTCCTGATCGACCCGATGATGTTCATCCTCTGGTCCTTCGTGGCGGTCAGCCTGCTGCTGTGGGGCCGCGGCGTCTTCTGCGGCTGGCTGTGCCCCTTCGGGGCACTGCAGGACCTGGTCAACAAGGCCGCCCGCAAGCTGGGCGTGAAGCAGATCGAGGTGCCCTTCGGGCTCCACGAGCGCCTCTGGGCGGTGAAGTACATCCTCCTGCTGGGTCTGTTCGCGGTCTCGTTGCACTCGCTCGGTACCGCCGAGCGCTACGCCGAAGTGGAGCCCTTCAAGACCGCCATCACCCTGCGCTTCCAGCGCGAATGGGGCTTTCTGCTCTACGCCCTGGCGCTGGTGGCGATCTCGGCCTTCAACCACAAGTTCTACTGCCGCTACGTCTGCCCGCTGGGAGCCGGCCTGGCCATCCCCGCCCGCCTGCGACTGTTCGACTGGTTGAAGCGGCACCGCAATGACTGCGGCAGCCCCTGCCAGATCTGCGCCAACGAATGCGAAGTGGCCGCCATCCACCCCGACGGCCACATCAATGCCAACGAGTGTCACTACTGTCTCGATTGCCAGATCACCTACCACGACGACCAGCGCTGCCCGCCGGTGATCAAGCGCCGCAAGCGCTATGAGAAGGCGGCGCGCCTGGCCGCGGGCAAGGGCGGCGTGGAGACCCATGACCCCGGCACCGCCGGAGACCGCAAGCTGCAGCGAATCCCGACTCTTCAGGAGGAGTGAACCATGGTAGACAAGAAAAAAGAGATCGAAAGCCTCGGCCGCCGCCACTTCCTGCGTAATAGCGCGGTGACCGGCGTCGCCGGCGCCGGCCTCGCCGGCGGCTTCGGTGCCAGCGCGCTGATGAGCAGCCGCGAGGCGCACGCCGCCGAGAACGGCATCGAGATCGCCCCCGGCGAACTCGACGAGTACTACGGCTTCTGGAGCGGCGGCCACCAGGGGGAGGTGCGGGTACTGGGCATCCCCTCCATGCGCGAGCTGATGCGCATTCCGGTCTTCAACGTCGACAGCGCCACCGGCTGGGGCATCACCAACGAGTCGAAGCGCATCCTCGGCGACTCGTCACGCTTCCTCAACGGCGACTGCCATCATCCGCACATCTCCATGACCGATGGCAGCTACGACGGCAAGTACCTGTTCATCAACGACAAGGCCAACACCCGGGTGGCGCGCATCCGTCTCGACATCATGAAGACGGACAAGATCACCAGCATTCCCAACGTGCAGGCGATCCACGGCCTGCGCCTGCAGAAGGTGCCGCACACCAAGTACGTCTTCGCCAATGCCGAGCTGCCGATCCCGCAGATCAACGACGGCCGCGACCTGGAGAGCCCGGAGAATTACTTCACCATGTTCAACGCCATCGATGCCGAGAGCATGGACGTGGCGTGGCAGGTGATCGTCGATGGCAACCTCGATAACACCGATGCCGACTACACCGGCCGCTTCGTGGCCTCGACCTGCTACAACTCCGAGAAGGGCATGACGCTGGCCGATACCATGCGCGCCGAGCGCGACTGGGTGGTGGTGTTCGACGTCGAGGCCATCGAGGCCGCCGTGGCCGCCGGCGAGTTCGAGACCCTCGGCGACAGCGAGGTGCCGGTCCTCGACGGCCGCAAGGGCTCGAAGCTGACCCGCTACATTCCGGTGCCCAAGAACCCCCACGGCCTGAATACCTCGCCGGACGGCAAGTACTTCATCGCCAACGGCAAGCTCTCGCCGACCTGCTCGATCATCGCCATCGACAAGCTGCCCGAGCTGTTCGACGACACCATCGAGCCCCGCGACGCCGTGGTCGGCGAACCGGAGCTGGGCCTGGGACCGTTGCACACCACCTACGACGGTCGCGGCAACGCCTATACCACGCTGTTCATCGACAGCCAGGTGGCCAAGTGGAACATCGAGGACGCCATCCGCGCCTATAACGGCGAGGACGTGAACTACCTGCGCCAGAAGCTCGACGTCCACTATCAGCCGGGCCACAACCATGCCAGCCTCACCGAGTCCAAGGACGCCGACGGCAAGTGGCTGGTGGTGCTCTCCAAGTTCTCCAAGGACCGCTTCCTGCCGGTGGGTCCGCTGCACCCGGAGAACGATCAGCTGATCGACATCTCCGGCGAGGAGATGAAGCTGGTCCACGATGGCCCCACCTTCGCCGAGCCCCACGACTGCATCCTGCTGCGCGCCGATCAGCTCAACCCGAGCCGGACCTGGACGCGCGACGATCCGTTCTTCGCCGAGACGCGTGCCATGGCCGAGGCGGACGGGGTCACCCTCGAGAGCGACAACAAGGTGATCCGCGACGGCAACCAGGTGCGGGTCTACATGACCTCGGTAGCCCCGCAGTTCGGCCTGACCGAGTTCAAGGTCAAGCAGGGCGACGAGGTGACCGTGGTGGTCACCAACCTCGACCAGGTGGAGGATCTGACCCACGGCTTCGTGATGGTCAACCACGGCGCCTCCATGGAGATTGGCCCGCAGCAGACCTCCAGCGTCACCTTTACCGCCGACAAGCCCGGGGTGTACTGGTACTACTGCTCCTGGTTCTGCCATGCCATGCACATGGAGATGACCGGCCGCATGCTGGTCGAGAAGGCCTGATCGCCAGGCCTCGTGACAAGGGGCCGGGCACGCCCGGCCCCCTTTCCCGGAGAGACGCATGACCCGACGACAGACTCGCGTCGTCCCCCGACTGTTTCTTGTCGCCTGGCTGCTCGCGTGGCTGCCGGGCGACCTGCTGGCCGCCGACTGGACGGCCCGCCCCGGCGAGCCGCTGCAGCCGCTGGTCGACCAGGCCAGCGGCGGCGACCGCCTGATGCTGCCCGAAGGCCGCTACCCCGGCCCCGTGACCATCGACCGTACGCTGACCCTCTCGGGCGAGCCGGGGGCGGTGATCGACGGCGGCGGCGAGGGTCACGCCATGGTGCTCGCCGCCCCGAGCATCGTGCTCGAGGGCCTGACCATCGAGAACTGGGGTGCCAACCTGACCGAAATGGATGCCGGCATCTTCGTCGAGGAGCGCGCCGCCGGCAGCGTGATACGCGACTCGCGCCTCACGGGCCCCGCCTTCGGCATCTGGCTGGACGGCGTGAGAGACGTGCAGGTCCTCGACAACGTCATTCGCGGCGACGCCACGTTGCGCTCCCAGGATCGCGGCAACGGTATCCACCTGTTCAACGTCGTGGATGTCCGGGTGGAGGGCAACGACATCCGCCGCACCCGCGACGGCATCTACATCGATACCAGCCGCGACAGCCTGCTGCGCGGCAATCACATGGAAGACCTGCGCTACGGCGTGCACTACATGTACGCCCACGACAATCGTCTGGTGGACAATGTCACCCGGGACACCCGCACCGGCTTCGCCCTGATGCAGTCCAAGCGGCTGACGGTGATCGGCAACCGCTCGGATAACGACCGCCACTACGGCATCCTGATGAACAACATCACCCACTCCACGCTGCGCGACAACCGCGTCACCGGCATCCAGCAGCGCCGGGATGCCCAGGGCCAGGGGCTGGTCAGTGGCGGCGAGGGCAAGGCGCTGTTCGTCTACAACGCCCAGTACAATCGCTTCGAGGGCAACCGCTTCGCCGACAGCGACATCGGCATCCATCTCACCGCCGGCTCCGAGGACAACACGGTGGTGGGCAACGCCTTCGTCGACAACCATCAGCAGGTAATGTACGTGGCCACCCGCACCCAGGAGTGGTCCGAGGCGGGCCAGGGCAACTACTGGAGCAACTACCTGGGCTGGGATCTCGCCGGCGACGGCATCGGCGACACCCCCTTCGAGCCCAACGATGCCATGGACCGTCTGCTGTGGCGCTACCCGGTCGCCCGCCTGCTGATGGACAGCCCCGCGGTGCTCGCGCTGCGCTGGATACAGCGCCAGTTCCCGGTGTTCCGCCCCCAGGGGGTCAAGGACAGCGCCCCCCTGATGACGGAACCCGACACGGCTGCCCCCGGCTCGAATCACCACAACCTCGGAGACGCCGACGCATGACCGCGGTGATCGATTTTCAGGGCGTGACCAAGCGCCACGGCGACCTGGTCCGCCTCGACGCCCTCGACCTCTCGGTCAACGAGGGCGAGGTGCTGGCCCTGCTCGGCCACAACGGCGCCGGCAAGACCACCATCATGCACCTGATCCTCGGGCTGCTCTCGCCCAGTGCCGGGCGCGTCTCGGTGCTCGGTGGCGCCCCCGACGGCCCCCATGCCGAGACCCTGCGCCGACGGCTGGGCTACCTGCCCGAGAACGTCAGCTTCTACGAGCAGCTCAGCGGCCGCGAGGTGCTCGACTACTTCGCCCGCCTCAAGCGCGTCGATCGCCGCCAGGTCGAGGCACTGCTCGAGCGGGTCGGCCTGGGCCCCGCCGCCCACCGGCGCGTGAAGACCTACTCCAAGGGCATGCGCCAGCGCCTGGGGCTGGCCCAGGCGCTGCTCGGCGAGCCGCGCCTGCTGCTGCTGGACGAACCCACCACCGGGCTCGACCCCGCCGCCACCCGCGACTTCTACGACACGGTGCGCGAGCTGCGAGAGCGGGGCTGCACGGTGCTGCTCTCCTCCCACATGCTCCCCGGGGTGGAGCCCTACATCGATCGCGCCCTGATCCTGGGCGGGGGACGACGCCTGGCGCTGGGCGACATGGAGGCCCTGCGCCGGCAGGCGTCGCTGCCGCTGACCATCCGCGCCTGGGGGGCCATGCGCGACGACGACTGGCGGCAGGGCTGGGAGGATCCACGTATCGAGGCCAGGCCCGTCAACGGGCACGAAGTGACGCTCTCGGTGCCCACCGACGCCAAGCTCGCCGTGCTGCGCCGCCTGACCGCCCTGCCCGGCGTGCAGGACATCGAGCTGCTGCCACCGACCCTGGAGCACCTCTACACCCACTTCTCCGCGGCGCCGCCTGCCCCGCGGGGGCCCGCCTCGGGAGACGCCCGATGACCGCCATCCTGACCATCGCCGGCAAGGAGTTCCGCGACGGCCTGCGCAACCGCTGGGTGCTGGCCATCGCCCTGGTGCTGGCCCTGCTGGCCGTGGGCATTGCCTGGTTCGGGGCCGCGGCCAGCGGTGGGCTGGGCTTCACCTCCCTGGCCACGACCCTGGTCAGCCTGGCCACCCTGGCGGTGTTTCTGATTCCGCTGATCGCCCTGCTGCTGGCCTACGATGCCGTGGTGGGCGAGCAGGAGGCCGGCACCCTGCTGCTGCTGCTCACCTACCCCATCAGTCGCACCTCGCTGCTGCTCGGCAAGTTCCTCGGCCACGGCCTGATCCTCGGGGCCGCGACGACGCTGGGCTTCGGTATCGCCGGGGCGGTGATCGCGCTGGCCGCCGATGGCGTGCCGCTCCCCGAACTGGTCACCGGCATGGGCCTGCTGATCGCCAGCAGCGTGCTGCTGGGCTGGGTCTTCATCGCCTTCGCCTACCTGATCAGCGTCTGTGTCACCGAGAAGGCCCGGGCCGCCGGCCTCGCCCTGGTGGTGTGGTTTCTCTTCGTGCTGGTCTTCGACCTGGGGCTGCTGGCCCTGCTGGTCAGCGTCGAGCAGGGCGGCGACTGGCTGCCCTGGCTGCTGCTGCTCAATCCCACCGAGTGCTTCCGACTGATCAATCTGGCCGGCTTCGAGGCGGCCCGCAGCTACATCGGCCTGACCGCCATCGCCGAGGGCGGCGCCTTCCAGCCCGCCGTGCTGGTGCCGATCCTGATGGCCTGGATACTGGTCCCGCTGGGCCTGGCCCTGCTGCGTTTCCGCCACCGTTCGGCCTGAGGCCACCCCTGCGCTCCGGAGTCTTCCCATGCCCCGTTTATCTATCCTGCTGACGCTGCTCCTCGTGCTGCTCACCGGGTGCAGCGAGTCCGGTCCCGAGACCCTCGCCGCCCCGGTGCCCCTCGAGGACGGCGACAGCTGTCACGTCTGCGGCATGCTGATCCAGACCTTTCCCGGCCCCAAGGGCGAGGCCTTCCTGAAGGGGCAGGAGGCGCCGAGCAAGTTCTGCTCCACCCTGGAGCTCTTCACCTTCCTCAAGCAGCCCGAGAACGAGACCCGCCTCTCCCACGCCTATGTCCACGACATCGGCAAGACGACCTGGGAGCAGCCCGCCGACGAGGCCTTCGTGTCGGCCAGCGACGCCTGGTACGTGGTCGGCCACGACCGCCGCGGCGCCATGGGCCACACCCTGGCCTCCTTCGCCGAACGCGGCGATGCCGAGGCCTTCCGCGACGAGCATGGCGGCAGGCTGGTGGCCTTCGATGAGATCGATCTCGACCTGCTGGGGCGCCTGGGGCGCGGCGAGCTAGGCGGCACCATGGCCAACAGGGACGCGCACAGCGCCCACTGAGCGAGGCGGCCCTGTCACCGGTAGGGCTATCGCCGTTAGCATTGTCGCTCGAAGCTGATCCGTCGACAGGTCTGCGAGGAGGCGCTGTGGACCCGTCCCTGGGCGCTACTTTTGCCCTCCTTGGCAAAAGACCTCCTCTTTGACCTGCCCCCGGCGCTCCTCGTGATATCCAACTGCACTTGCCCTGCTACCACCGGCGGAGCGCAAGACAGCCCCGCCGCGCCATGCTAGCCTCGGGCACCTCCCGGTCCGAGGAAGCCCCGTCATGCCGCGCCGTTCCCGTCTCACCCCGCCCCTGCTGCTGGCGCTATTCTTTACGCTATGCCTGCTGCTGGCCGGCCCCGCCGCGGCCACGAACTACAACACCAGTGACACCCGGGCCCATGGCGGCTGGCACTCCCTGGCCCTGTCGCTCGGCGAGGCGCGCCACTTCCGCGCCATCGACCAGCAGAGCTACGGCGATTCAATCTTCAGCGTCAACGCCAGCGCCGGGGCCTGCGACCTGCCCTGGCTGGAGCTTCGCGTGGAGCTCGACGCCTACCAGCCCGAGAGCGCCACGGTGAACCGTGTGCCCGCCGACCTGCGCGTCGATCATGCGCCCATCCACAGCGGCCGTGCCGCCTTCGTCACCGAGCGCGGCGACCGCGGCTTCTACGTGCGCATCGCGCTGCCCGAACTGGACCTGCTGCTCGACGAGATGGCAGACGGCGAGCTGCTGCGCCTGCGCATCATGCGCGGCGAGGACGATCCCTGGTACATGGCCTTCGACCTGACGGGTGCCGGCGAGGCGATCGCGCGCATGCGCCGCCTCTGCGCACAGGCGCCCGCCCCGGGCGGCGACGAACGCAACGACTGACGGAGGGCACGATGGCCAAACTGCTGTTTCACCTGGGCAACGTGCCCGACGAGGAGGCCGAGGAGGTGCGTCGGCTGCTCGACGAGCACGCCATCGCGACCTACGAGACGCGGGCCGGCTTCTGGGGGCTCGGCGTGGCGGCCATCTGGCTGCGCGACGAGGCCCAGCGCGAGCAGGCCCGGTCGCTGATCGACGCCTACCAGCAGACACTCGGCGAGCGGATGCGCGACGAGCACGCCCGCCTCGCCGCCCAAGGCGAGGCGCCGACCCTGTGGCGGCGCCTCAAGCGCCGGCCGATCCGCACGCTGCTGCTGGCCCTGCTGGTCGCCGGCGTGCTCGCCGTCTCGCTGCTGCCCTTTCTCTGGCTGCACGGCTGAGCGCCGGCCACTGGGTCGATTTCTGGACTGAACAACGACAACGCCCCCGCCGGCAGGGCCGGCAGGGGCGGCGTGACGTGCCCGGGCGACTGGCACCCGGCCGCGATCAGCTGCGGATCAGGTGATCGAAGGCGCCGAGGGCGGCCTTGGAGCCCTCGCCCATGGCGATGACGATCTGCTTGTAGGGCACGGTGGTCACGTCGCCGGCGGCGAAGATGCCGGGGATCGAGGTCATGCCGCGGGCATCGACGACGATCTCGCCGCGCTCGGAGAGCTCGATGGGCGACTCCTTGAGCCACTCGGTGTTGGGCACCAGGCCGATCTGCACGAAGATGCCCTCCAGCTCGACCCGGCGCAGCTCGCCGGTGGCGCGCTCCTCATAGGTCAGGCCGTCGACACGCTTGCCGTCGCCATTCACCTCGGTGGTGCGGGCACCGAGGATGATCTCGACGTTGGGCAGGCTCCGGAGCTTCTTCTGCAGCACCGCGTCGGCGCGCATCTCGTCCATGAACTCGATCAGGGTGACGTGGCCGACGATGCCGGCCAGGTCGATGGCCGCCTCGACGCCGGAATTACCGCCGCCGATCACCGCCACGCGCTTGCCCTTGAACAGCGGGCCGTCGCAGTGAGGGCAGTAGGCCACGCCCTTGTTGCGGTACTCGGCCTCGCCGGGCACGCCCATCTCGCGCCAGCGGGCGCCGGTGGCGAGCACCAGGGTCTTGGCGCGGAGGCGGGCACCGGACTCGAACGCCACCTCGTGCTCCTCGCCCGGCTGGCCAGGCACCAGCTGGACAGCCCGCTGCAGGTTCATGATGTCGACCTCATACTCCTTGACGTGCTCCTCCAGCGCCGCGGCCAGCTTGGGGCCCTCGGTGCGGGGCACGGAGATGAGGTTCTCGATGCCCATCGTATCGAGCACCTGGCCGCCGAAGCGCTCCGCGGCCACGCCGGTACGGATGCCCTTGCGCGCGGCATAGACCGCCGCCGCGGCACCGGCAGGACCGCCGCCGATCATCAGGGTGTCGAAGGTGTCCTTGTCGTTGAGCTTGGCGGCCTCGCGCTTGGCGGCGCCGGTGTCCACCTTGGCGAGAATCTGCTCCAGGCTCATGCGCCCCTGGTCGAAGGGCTCGCCGTTGAGGTAGACGCTCGGCACCGACATGATCTCGCGCGCCTTCACCTCGTCCTGGAACAGCGCGCCGTCGATGGCCACGTGATGGACGTTCGGGTTGAGGATCGCCATCAGGTTCAGCGCCTGGACCACATCCGGGCAGTTCTGGCAGGAGAGCGAGAAGTAGGTCTCGAAGCGCATCTCGCCGTCGAGACCCTTGATCTGCTCGATCACCTCCTCGGAGGCCTTGGGCGGATGGCCGCCGATCTGCAGCAGCGCCAGCACCAGCGAGGTGAACTCGTGACCCATGGGAATGCCGGCGAAGACCACGCCGCTCTCCTCGCCGGGACGGTTCAGGGCGAAGGACGGCGTGCGGGCATCCTGGCCGTCGAGCTTGAGGGTGATCTTGTCGGTCAGCCCGACGATGTCGGTCAGCAGGCCGTGCAGTTCTCGGGACTTGTCGCCATCATCGAGGGACGCGACGATCTCGAACGGCTGAGTGACCTTCTGCAGATAGGCGTTGAGCTGGCTTTTCAGATTGTCGTCCAACATGACAGCGGCATTCCTTCATGTTCGGGTGTCGGGGCGGAGGCATGAGGGTGCCGTGGCTGCCCGCGCGGGGCGCCTCGGTTTACTCAAGCTTCTGAATCGGGACCCGGGCAGGGGATGCCCGGGTGGGGACAGGCGAGGCCGTGAGGGGCCTCGCCGGCAGGGGCAGATCGCTTAGATCTTGCCAACCAGGTCCAGAGAGGGAGAGAGGGTCGCTTCGCCTTCTTCCCACTTGGCCGGGCAGACTTCGTTCGGGTTGGCGCGCACGTACTGGGCGGCCTTGACCTTGCGCAGCAGCTCTTCGGCGTTACGGCCGATGTTGCCGGCGTTCAGCTCGATGATCTGGATCTTGCCGTCCGGGTCGACCACGAAGGTGCCGCGCTCGGCGATGCCCGCGTCCTCGATCAGCACCTCGAAGTTGCGCGAGATGGCGTGAGTCGGGTCGGCGATCATCGGGTAGGTCAGCTTGTTGATGGTCTCGGAGCTGTCGTGCCACGCCTTGTGGGTGAAGTGGGTGTCGGTGGAGACGCTGTAGATCTCGACGCCCAGCTTCTTGAACTCTTCGTAGTTGTCGGCCAGGTCACCCAGCTCGGTCGGGCAGACGAAGGTGAAGTCGGCCGGGTAGAAGAAGAAGACGCTCCACTGACCCTTGAGGCTCTCGTCGGACACGTCGACGAATTCGCCGTTGTGGTAGGCGGTGGCGTTGAACGGCTTGACTTCGGTGTTCAGCAGGGACATTCGGTGATGCTCCTTTCGACTTTCGTTGAGTGATTGGCGGCGATACGAGGCGCATGGTAGCCCGTATCTTTTGATAGCGTAAATTGAATGGTGCCATGGATCTGATAATTCAACCCTATGACCCATGGTAAGGGGGGGGGGGTCAGCCGAGGCTCACCGCCTCGCCCTGGCGGTCGAAGGCCAGGAAGGACGCGACATTGCCCATCTTCAGCGACTCCACCATGCGGTTGAGGTGCTGCTCGGCCTCTGCCTCGGCGTTCTGGCCGGCCAGGGCCGCCACGAAGACGATGTCCCACTCGGCGCCGGTCTCGCGGGACTCCGCGACCAGCGCCGCCATGTCGGTCAGCTCCTCGGGGGCCTTGTCGACGCAGACCACCGGGGGCAGCACGCCGCCCTCGCCCTCCTCGAAGCGGCGCCGCTGCTCCTCGCTGGGGTGGTCGGGCAGTTCGGCGCGGGTGAAGACGAACAGCAGGCGCTGGGGCTCGGGCTGAGCGCGCGCCTCGTCCAGCAGGTCGGCATAGCAGGAAATGGCCACGGGGCCTCCTCAAGATGACATGACGGGTGTGGGGCTGACGGGTATGGGACTGAAACGTATAGGGCTGAGAAACATGTAGAGCAGCGTAACGGGCCGCCCCCGCTTCGTGAAGGGGGATCGCGGCCCGCGCGATCCCGTGTCGCGCTTAGCCGTCATCGTGGCACCGGCCGCCGGCGCCGAGCGTTGAGGCCTCAAAGTGGCATTTTTCCTGGCGAATCCTCAGACTAAATCGGCTATTCGGACTCACAGATCGTGACGTAGAGAAACCTTAGCTAACATAGTTCTAGAGACAGCCCGCAAGGAGTCCCGAACATGTTCAAGACAATCATGGTCCCCGTGGACGTGGCACACACGGCACTTGTACAGCCTTCCATCGGCCTCGCGGCCGCTCTCGCCGGGCGATAGCAGCCCGACACTCGCCACGTCGGCGTGACCGCGAATACGTGCGCGCGCCCCTTTCGTTCACCCATCGGAGATTTCCCCGTGGAAAATGACTCCCCCAATGCGCCCAAGGGCAAGGCTGCCCCCGTCTCTGACGGCGTGCCCAAGCCGGAAGGCCCGGCGAACATGATCGATACCGACTACGTGATCGGCCAGGACAACGTGACCACTCGCCGATTCGGCCTCGACGTCGATCTGCACGGCAAGGTGTTCTCGATATCCGCCCTGACGATCCTGTTCTTCGTCTTCATCACCCTGGCCCTGCAGGACCAGGTCGAGCCGATCTTCGATGCGGTCTTCGCCTTCCTGACCGGCAACATGTCCTGGTTCTTCCTGCTCGCCGCCAACGTCTTCGTGATCCTCGCCGTGGGGCTGATCTTCACGCCCCTGGGCAAGATCCGGATCGGCGGGGCGCACGCCACGCCGGACTTCAGCTACACGGGCTGGTTCGCGATGCTGTTCGCCGCCGGCATGGGCATCGGCCTGATGTTCTATGGCGTCTCGGAGCCCTTGACCCACTTCGGTACCGCTCTGGGCGGCACCAGCATGGAGAACGGCGCGCGGACCGACTGGGCACCGCTGGCCGCCGCCGCCGGTGACACCGACGGGGCGATCTCGCTGGCCATGGCGGCCACCATCTTCCACTGGGGCCTGCACCCCTGGGGCATCTATGCGGTGGTGGCACTGGCCCTGGCGCTGTTCTCCTTCAACAAGGGCCTGCCGCTGACCATGCGCTCGATCTTCTACCCGATCCTGGGTGAGCGGATCTGGGGCTGGCCGGGCCATGTGATCGACATCCTGGCGGTGTTCGCGACCCTGTTCGGCCTGGCGACCTCGCTCGGCCTGGGGGCCTCACAGGCGTCTGCCGGCCTGGGCTTCCTGTTCGACATTCCCAACAACAACGTCACCATGGTGCTGCTGATCATCGGCATCAGCGCAGTGGCGCTGCTGTCCGTCATGGCCGGTGTCGACAAGGGCGTGCAGCGCCTCTCCCAGCTCAACATGGTGCTGGCCTTCCTGCTGCTGGCGTTCGTGATTGCCGTCGGCCCGACACTGGCCATCGCCACCGGCTTCTTCGAGAACCTGAGCGCCTACCTGGTCCACCTGCCGGCGCTGTCGATGCCCTTCGGGCGTGAGGATGCCAACTTCAGCCAGGGCTGGACCGCCTTCTACTGGGCCTGGTGGATCTCCTGGTCCCCGTTCGTCGGCATGTTCATCGCCCGCGTCAGCCGCGGCCGCAGCGTGCGTGAATTCCTGATCGCCGTGCTGCTGGTGCCGTCGCTGGTCTCGGTGCTGTGGATGACCGCCTTCGGCGGCACCGCCATCGATCAGGTGATCACCGACAACTTCCAGGGCGTCAAGGATGCGGCGCTCGAGCTGCAGCTGTTCACGATGCTGGGCCAGCTGCCGCTGACCTCGATCACGTCGTTCGTGGGGATCATCCTGGTGATGGTGTTCTTCATCACCTCCTCGGATTCCGGCTCGCTGGTGATCGACTCCATCACCGCCGGCGGCAAGGTCGATGCGCCCAAGCCGCAGCGCATGTTCTGGGCCATCATCGAGGGCGTGATCGCCATCGCCCTGCTGCTGGGTGGCGGCCTGGCCGCGCTGCAGACGGCGGTGATCACCACCGGCCTGCCGTTCACGCTGGTCCTGCTCGCGGCCTGCTACGCCATCATCAAGGGACTGCTCTCCGAGCCGCGAGGCTGACCCTGGCCTTCCCCGGCCGTGCCGGGGAAGGGCCACTTCCTTCACCGGGGCGCGATGCGCGAGCCAGGCTCGCGCATCGCGCCCGCACATCGAGTCCGGGCGGCGTCCGGGCTCGACCTCGCCAGGCCGAACAGGCATGGTTGTGCTCTCGCTTCGGGATTCTCGCCGCGATGGAGTTCTTCTCCGCAGCGGGCAAGACCCGAACGCCGCGCCCCACCGAGCATTGATGGCCCCGAAGGCCAAGGAGGAAACACCGATGTCGAACCGTCTGACCCGACGCCTGTGCACGACCCTGCTGCTGTCGCTGCTGGCCGTCGCGCCCAGCGCCTTCGCCCAACAGGCGACGCCGGGCGCCGCCGGGGCCAATGTCCAGACCGAGCAGTTCCGCGACTGGCAGGTGCTCTGCCCGCCCGAGGGCAACCAGGGCCCCTGCACCATGAGCCAGCTGGTCACCAACCCGAACAGCAACGATCCGCTGATGCGGGTGATCCTGGGCTACCCGCCGGAGCTCGAGGGTCGCCCGGCGATGACCTTCCTGCTGCCGCTGGGCGTGCGCCTCGCCGCGGGCCTGCAGCTGAGCGTGGGCGGCGGCGAGCCGGCCCAGTTCCCCTATCAGGTCTGCCTGCAGCAGGGCTGCCGCGCCGACCTGCCGGTGCCGCCGTCGCTGCTCAGCGACCTGCGCGGCGGCAGCAGCGCGACGCTGAGCCTGGTCGGCCCGCGCGGCAACCGCATGGACCTGGACATCTCGCTGATGGGCTTCACCGACGCCAGCGCGCGCATCGCGCCCTGAGCGAAGGACGGCCCAGAGACGCCAACGCCCCGGCACCAAGCCGGGGCGTTTCGTTTGCGAGGACCGGCGGGATGCGCCGACTGGCCGGGCCTACCAGAGGCCCATGTGATCCTGCAGGATGGCGGTGCCGATGCCGATCAGCACGACGCCGCCGAGCAGCTCCGCCCGCTTGCCGATCAGCGCCCCGAGGCGGCGCCCCAGCATCACCCCCAGGGTGGCCATCAGGGTGGTGGCCAGGCCGATGGCCAGGGCGGTGACCAGGATGTTGACCTCCATGAAGGCCAGGCCGATCCCCACGGTCAGCGCATCGATGCTGGTGGTCACCGCGGTGGCGACCAGCAGCCAGCCGCCATGACGGCGCGGCTGCTCATTCGCCTGCGCTTCCGGCTCGGGGGCGGAGAGGCCGGCGAGGATCATGCGCCCGCCCAGCAGCAGCAGCAGGGCGAAGACCACCCAGTGGTCCCAGGCCTCGATATGCCGCGAGGCCCCGTAGCCCAGCACCCAGCCGATCAGCGGCGTCACGCCCTCGATCACGCCGAAGATCAGCCCCGTGCGCAGCGCCTCGCGAAAGCGGGGCTGGCGCAGCACGGCGCCCTTGCCGATGGCGGCGGCGAAGGCATCGGTCGACATGGAGAAGGCCAGCAAGGTCGTGGAGAGCAGCGTCATCCTGTATCACATCCTGGCCGGGCGAACACCACGACGGCACGGCGCGCCCGGCCTGGGGCACCGCACCATCGATGGTCTCGCCAACCCGGAGGTACACCTGCCACGGCATCTGGCCGACTGTGTTGACAGGCATGCTCACGCTGACCGTGAACCGGCTACTCCCCAACGAGGGTAGGGAGGATCGGCGGGGTGTCCCGCCGTCCTCGGTGGGGGAGTATATCAAGTCTCGATGTTGCCATGCAGCAGGCGGGGGCCGTCGATGGCTCGATAGCGCAGCGTCAGCCCGCCTTCAGGGCCACCATGCGCAGTCGCAGGGCATTGGCGATCACGCTGACCGAGGAGAGCGACATGGCCGCCGCCGCGATGATCGGCGACAGCAGCAGGCCGGTGACGGGATAGAGGATGCCGGCGGCGATCGGCACCCCCGCGGCGTTGTAGACGAAGGCGAAGAAGAGGTTCTGGCGGATGTTGCGCATGGTGGCCCGGGACAGGCGGTGCGCCTCGACGATGCCGGTGAGGTCGCCGCGCAGCAGGGTCACGCCGGCGCTCTCGATGGCCACGTCGGTGCCGGTGCCCATGGCGATGCCCACGTCGGCGGTCGCCAGGGCCGGCGCGTCGTTGACGCCGTCGCCGGCCATCACGACGATCCGTCCCTCCTCGCGCAGCCGCTGCACCACGCGCCCCTTGTCCTCGGGCAGCACCTCGGCCTGCACTTCGTCGATGCCCAGGCGGCGGGCCACGGCCTCGGCGGAGGTGCGGTTGTCGCCGGTGAGCATGACGACGCGGAGTCCGTCGGCCTGCAGCGCGCGAATGGCCTCGCCGGTGGTCTCCTTGACCGGATCGGCAATCGCCACCAGGCCGGCCAGACGCCCATCCACGGCGGCGAAGATCACGGTGGCACCATCGCCCCGCAGCCGCTCGGCCTCGTCCTCCAGCTCGGCCAGATCCACCGACTCGCTCTCCATCAGCAGGCGATTGCCGAGGGCGACACGCCGCTCCTCGACCCGGCCCACCACGCCCTTGCCGTTGGGCGAATCGAAGTCCGTGGCCTCGGAGAGCGCGAGCCCTTCCTCCTTGGCCCTGTCGACGATCGCCTGCGCCAGGGGGTGCTCGCTGCCGCGTTCCAGCCCCGCGGCCAGCCGCAGCAGCTCGGCGTCGTCGCCGCCCGCGACCGGCCGCAGCTCGGTCACCCGCGGCTTGCCTTCGGTCAGGGTGCCGGTCTTGTCGACCACCACGGTGTCGACCTTCTCCAGGCGCTCCAGCGCCTCGGCGTCGCGGATCAGCACCCCGGCCTGGGCCCCACGTCCCACGCCCACCATGATCGACATCGGCGTCGCCAGCCCCAGGGCACAGGGGCAGGCGATGATCAGCACGCTGACCGCAGCGATCAGGCCGAAGGCCATGGGCGGTGCCGGCCCCCACAGAGACCAGGCGATGAAGGCCACCACCGCGACCAGGATCACCACCGGCACGAAGACGCCGGCCACCTTGTCGGCCAGCCCCTGGATGGGCGCGCGGCTGCGCTGAGCGTTGGCCACCATCTGCACGATCTGCGACAGCATGGTGTCGCGGCCCACCTTGTCGGCGCGCATGATGAAGGCGCCCTGGCCGTTGATGCTGCCACCGATCACGCCGTCCCCGGCGGCCTTGCGCACCGCCAGCGGCTCGCCGGTGACCATCGACTCGTCGATGTTGGAGCGCCCCTCCAGGACCTCGCCGTCCAGCGGCACCTTGTCGCCGGGACGCACCCGCAGGTGATCCCCCACCTGGACCTGGTCGAGGGAGACCTCCTCCTCCTGGCCCCCCTCGTCGAGGCGTCGGGCGGTGGCCGGGGCCAGGTCGAGCAGCGCACGGATCGCCCCCGAGGTCTTCTCCCGGGCGCGCAGCTCCAGGACCTGGCCCAGCAGCACCAGCACCACGATCACCGCCGATGCCTCGAAGTAGACGGCCACCGAGCCATCGGCCTGGCGGAAGGTCGCGGGGAAGATGCCCGGCACGATCGTCGCCAGCAGGCTGTAGACCAGCGCCGCTCCGGTGCCGATGGCGATCAGCGTGAACATGTTGAGGCTGCGCCGCTCGAGGGAACGCCAGCCACGAACGAAGAAGGGCCAGCCCGCCCAGGCCACCACCGGCGTGGCCAGCACCAGCTGGATCCAGTTCGACACCTGCGGGGCGATCAACGGATCGAGGTCGACCAGGTGCCCGCCCATCTCCAGCACCAGCACCGGCAGGGCCAGCACCAGGCCGATCCAGAAGCGCCGGGTCATGTCCTTCAGTTCTTCGGAAGGTCCGCTATCGGCGCTGACCGTCTCGGGCTCCAGCGCCATGCCGCAGATGGGGCAGTCGCCGGGGCCCTCCTGACGAATCTCGGGATGCATCGGGCAGGTGTAGATCGTGCCGGGCGGCGCCGGCTCGGAGGGCGCATCGTCGCCCTGAAGGTAGGCGTCAGGGTCTCCTTCGAACTTCTGCCGGCACCTGGCAGAACAGAAGTACCAGGTCTTCCCTTCGTGGGAGGCGCGGTGTTCGGCCTGGTGAGGATCGACCTTCATACCGCATACGGGATCCGTCACCTCATGCGCGTGTTCCTGAGTCATGTTCCATCCTCCCTGTTGCTATACCCCTTCGCCTCATGCGAAGGAGCATGGTGGTCGGCGTCTTGTGCGGGACGCCCGGAAAGAAACACGTATTCCGCGACCAGAATGACGGCCATGGCACCCGCGGCGACGAGCAGCACCAGGGGATCGGTGATCGCCTTCACCCAGAGGAAGCCGCTCAGCACGACCAGGTCCAGCGCGATGGCCCCGGTGAGCGAGAGGCTGTTGGCCTGATACTCGGGCAATCTATCCATGCGCACCTCATCTCGTCATGGGACGCGGCACCGCCCGCGTCCGGGTGAACCTCTTGGCCGCCGACACGCCCGGGCGATGTTCCCACCTCGACATGCGGCACCTCCCATCATCGACGACCGGGGCTGCTTCGCGTCACAGGATGAGCGACTTCAGGGGCATCCACAGCCCCATGCCGATCATGACCAGGTTCTCGGTCAGCGAGACGAAGCCCAGGGGAACGTTGCTGTTGCCGCCGACACAGGCGCACTTCAGCTCGCGCTTGTCGAGATAGACGGCCTTGAAGACCGAGACGGCGCCCACCGTGCCGATGAACAGCGCCAGGGGCGCGGCGAGCCAGATAAAGGCGCCGGCCAGCATCAGTACCCCGGCCAGGGTCTCGGCGAAGGGGTAGACGTAGCCGTAGCGGACGTGGCGCTGGGCGAGCAGGTCGTAGTTGAGGAACATGGTGCTGAAGCTTTCGACGTCCTGCAGCTTCTGGAGCCCCAGCAGGGCCATGGCGGTGGCGACCGCATATTCCACCATGCGCCCCGAGACGAGGGTGCCGTCGGCCGTCCAGCTCACCGCCAGGCCGATCAGCAGGGCGGTCGCGAAGATGGCGATGACCGGCTGGTAGCTGGTCTCCTGCTCGCCGGGCACGCGCATGCCGAGATACTCGCGGACCTCCTCGTAGCCCCCCACCCGCGTCTCGCCGATGTAGACCTGGGGCGTGGTGTCGACGCTGGCCTCCTCCTTGAACGCCTCGATCGCCTCGCGCGAGTCGAGGGTATGGTCCTCGACCCGGTAGCCCTTGCGCTGGAGCAGGTCCAGGGTCTTCAGGCCGAACGGGCAGAGGTGCTCGTCGGTCTGCATGCGGTAGAGGTGCGCGGTCTCGAGCGTGGAAGACGATGCCGAAGTAGCGTGGCTCATGATCATCGGTCTCCTTGCCAACACGAAGTGCTCGACGGGGCGCGCGCTTCTCGCCACCAGGGGGCACGACTCGCCCCCGGCAAGAGCGGCGCCCGTCACGATATCCCTAGCCTAGAACCCTTGCGTGACCCAAGGGTCAAGGCGGAGCGCGCCGCGGCGGGTCACAGCAGCAGCCGGACCCCGGCCACGACGCCGCTGTCCTCGGTGGCATCGCCGTCGGCCCGGGACAGGTCGGCGGTATCGCCATACTGCTTCTCCCAGTAGGCCCCCAGGTAGGGCGTGACGCGTCGTGTCACCGCATAGCCCAGGCGCAGGCCGAGACGCACCGAATTGAGCCCCTCGCCGACGCCGAATTCCTCGACCTCGCTGGCGGCCAGGAGGATCTCGGTGCGCGGCTGCAGGCTGAGGCGCTGGGTCAGGTGCAGGTCGTACTCACCCTCGAGGCTCGCCGAGAGATCGCCCGCGTCGCTGAGGCGCAGCGCCGCGTCGGTCTCGATGCCGTAGGGCATCACCCCCTGCAGGCCGACCACGCCATAGCCGCGCTCGGCGTGGTCGTCCGAGACCACCCCGCCCTGATAGCCCAGGCCGCCCTGCAGCTCCCAGAAGTCGGCGATCAGCCGGCTGTAGCGCAGCTCCAGCGATTCGAATTCGGCGTCCTCGCCGTCGCCCTGGACGTTCTCGCCCTCCGACTTGAGGTAGACCCGGTTGACGTCGCCGCCGTACCAGGCCTGCAGATCCCATACCAGGGCCTGCGGCCCCTCATCGGGCAGGGCATACTCGAGGCGGTCGACCAGCACCATGCCCAGGGGATGCTTGACCATGGGGGGCGGCCAGTCGGCGGGCGCGGCATAGCCATCCTCGGCCTGGGCGGCGGGCAGCGCCAGCAGGGCCAGGGCGCCGCCGGTCGCGATCATGAGGTGTCTGGTGTTCATGCGTTCTCCTTGCGAAACCTGATGGACGAGAGCGGGCTCACGAGACCTGGACGACCCGGAACATGCCGGCCTTCATGTGGTAGAGCAGGTGGCAGTGGAAGGCCCAGCTGCCCTCGGCATCGGCGGTGATCAGCGCCGAGACGCGCTCGCCGGGCTTGACGTTCAGGGTGTGCTTGCGGGGGATGAGCGCGCCGTGGCCGTTCTCGAGCTCCATCCACATGCCGTGGAGGTGGATCGGGTGCTCCATCATGGTGTCGTTGACCAGGACCAGGCGCAGGCGCTCGCCGTGCCGGAAGTGCAGGGGCCCGGTCATTTCGCTGAAGGTCTTGCCGTCGAAGGACCAGATGTAGCGCTCCATGTTGCCGGTGAGGTGAAGCTCCAGCTCGCGCTCGGGCTCGCGGCGGTCCGGCCAGGGGGTGAAGGCCTTGAGATCGCCGTAGACCAGGGTGCGGCGCTCACCCGGCGTGATGCCGATGCCCGCCTGGCCATAGCGCGAGCCCGGCTGTGCCGTGCCGGCCGCCAGCAGGCCGTTGGCGCCCAGCCGGCGGCGCTCCCCGGCCATGCCCGCCATGGTGCCGTGATCCATGCCCGGCATGCCCTGGGCGCCGGCGGTGCCCGTGCCCGCCATGGCGCCGTGGTCCATCCCCGCCATCCCTTCGACGCCAGAATCCTCCATGCCCGCCATGGCGCCATGATCCATGCCCGGCATGGCGTGGGCGCCCATCGCCTCCATGCCACGATCGGCGATGGTGCGACGCTCGGGGAGTGGCGCGCTCATGCCCTCGCGGGGCGCCAGGGTGGCACGGGCGTAGCCGCTGCGATCCATGGTCTCGGCGAAGATGGTGTAGGCCGTGTCGTCCTCGGGGGCGACCAGCACGTCGTAGGTCTCGGCCACGCCGATGCGGAACTCATCGACGGGGACCGGCTGCACGGGCTGGCCGTCGGCCGCCACCACGGTCATCTTGAGTCCCGGGATGCGCACATCGAAGTAGGACATCGCCGAGCCGTTGATCACCCGCAGGCGGATCCGCTCGCCGGCCTTGAACAGCGCCGTCCAGTTCTCCTCGGGGGCGTGGCCGTTGAGCAGGTAGCTGTAGGTGCTGCCGGTGACGTCGGCGATGTCACGGGAGCTCATGCGCATCTTCGCCCACATGCTGCGCATCTCGGCGGTGGCGGCGAAGCCCTGCTCGCGCACGTCGGCGAAGAAGTCGGCGACGGTGCGCTCCTGGTCGTTGTAGTAGCCCTCGGCAGTCTTGAGGTTGCGAAAGACCGCCATCGGGTCCTCGAAGGTCCAGTCGGTGAGCAGCAGCACGTGCTCGCGGTCGTAGCGGAACGGCTCGCGCTTCGCGGCATCGATGATCAGCGGACCGGCATGGCCCAGCTGCTCCTGCAGGCCGGAGTGGCTGTGGTACCAGTAGGTGCCGTTCTGGCGTACCGGGAAGCGGTAGGTGAAGGTCTCGCCGGGGGCGATGCCGGCGAAGCTCACCCCCGGCACGCCGTCCATGCCGGGCGGCAGGATCAGGCCGTGCCAGTGGATGGAGGTGGGCTCCTCGAGCAGGTTGGTGACCTTGAGCACCGCCTCCTGCCCCTCCCGGAGGCGAATCAGCGGCCCGGGACTGGTGCCGTTGATGGTCATCGGCCGGGCCGAGCGGCCGTCGATCGGCAGCGTCTCCTGGCGGATGGCCAGCGCCACCTCGGGCCCCTCCTCCGCGCCCTGGGCATAGACGCTGCTGCGCCCCCAGGGGTCGGCCCAGCTGGGGCCAACCCCCAGGGCGGCGGCCGAGCCCAGGCCCAGCGCCGCCCCGCCCTTGAGGATCTGCCGACGCGTCAGCGGGTGATGGATGACTCCGGAACCTGGCATGGGGGGAACTCCCGTCGATGGCTGATGCCGCCATCCTGACGGACCAAGCTGAATCGCCGCTGAATCGCGCGCGACGAGACGATCAGGGCGGGCTCGCCTCGAGCGGCACCCTGATCGTCACGCGCAGCCCGCCCAGGGGGCTCGGCGCGAAGTCGACCCGCCCCGCGTAGCGGGCCAGCAGCTGGTGCAGGATCGAGAGCCCCAGGCCGTAGCCGGGACGGCGCTCGTCCAGGCGGGTGCCGCGCTGCCCCAGGCGCGCCAGGTCCGCCTCGGCCACCCCCGGCCCGTCGTCCTCGACGCGCAGGGTGAGGCCCTGCGCCAGGCACAGCCGGCAGTGGACCTCGCCGGCGGCCCACTTGCCGGCGTTGTCCAGCACGATGCCGAGCATCTCGGAGAGATCCTGGGATTCGATCGGGACCCGAAGATCCCGCTGGGCGGGCAGGTGCAGGTCGAAGCGCGTGTCGGGATAGAGGGTGCGGAACATCTCGACCAGCCGCGTGCCGTCGCGGCGAAGCTCGGCCATCTGCCCGGCCTGGGGGCCGGCGATTCGCGCGCGGCGCAGTTCGGCATCCAGCTGGCCGTGCACCGCCTCGAGCCGCTCCACCATCCGCCGGCGACGGGTATCGTCGATGGGGCGCGCGCCGCGCAGCACCTGGGTGACCGCCGCCAGCGGCGTCTTGAGGGCGTGGGAGAGGTTGGCCACCGAGTCGCGGGAGCGCTGCAGGCGGGCGTCGATCTCGTCCATGAAGTGGTTGAGCTGGACGACCAGGCCGTCCAGCTCGGAGGGCACGTCCGGGGAGAGCCGCTCGCGCTCGCCGCGGCGCAGCTCCCCCAGCTGGTCGCGCAGCCGCGTGAGGGGGATCAGCCCCCGATTGACCGCCAGCAGGTTGAGCGCCACCAGCATCACCAGCACCGCCGCGGCGATGCCGCCGACCCACCAATGCAGCCGGTGGAGGCCCGCCTCGACCTGGGAGAAGTCCTCGCCGATCAGCAGCACGCCGGGCTCGCCGTCGAGCATGAACGCCTGACGATGGACCAGCAGATGCTGGCCATCCTCCCGCACCTCGACCAGGCGCCTGGTCGAGGTCTCGAGCAGCGGCTCCAGCGCCGCCTGCCAGTGCGGGTCGGAGGCCGACAGCTCGTCACCGAGGCGCAGCACGTAGAGATGGTGGAAGACCTGGAAGCCGCGACTGGCCGACTCCAGCACGCCGGCAATGCCGCGCTCCTCGCGGCGCAGCTGCTCGATGGCGTGGGCCGCCTCGCGCTCCAGGCGCGCGCCGAGGAAGTCGCGGGCCAGGTCGTTGAGCAGGATGCCGTGCAGGAGCCAGGTCATCCCGGTCACCACCAGGGCGATGCCCGACAGCCAGGCGAGCAGCCGAACGCGCAGACTGCGCCGATCAACGCGCCACGAAGACATAGCCCTGGCCGCGTCGGGTCTGGATGATCGCCTTGCCGAGGTAGCGCCGCAGCCGCGCGATGTAGACCTCGATGAGGTTGGGTGCCGCGGCGTCCTGCTCCAGGGCGTAGAGCTGATGGAGCAGCTGCTCCTTGGAGAGCACCCGCCCGGGGTGGTGCATGAAGTAGCGCAGCAGCAGGAACTCGGTGCCGGTGAGCGACTGCCAGGGGCCGTCGTCGAGGCGCACGCAGCGATTCGCCTCGTCCAGCGAGACGCCGCTCTGGGTCAGCTGCTGGGAGAGTCGCCCCGACTTGCGGCGCAGCAGCGCCATGATCCGGGCGATGAGCTCGGCGTCGTGGAAGGGCTTGGTCAGGTAGTCGTCGGCGCCGCTTTCGAGGCCGATCACCTTGTCTTCCCAGGTGTCGCGGGCGGTGAGGATCAGCACCGGCAGGTCATGGCCGGCCTGGCGCCACTGCTTCAGCAGCGCCAGTCCCGAACCGTCCGGCAGGCCGAGATCGAGGATCGCGAGCTCGTACTGCTCGGTGGCCATGAGCGAGCCGGCCACGTGCAATGACGTGGCCAGATCCGTGCGATAACCGTTGTCCCTGAGGCACTCGACCAGGCTCTCGGCCAGCAGGTCGTCATCTTCGAGAAGCAACAGTTTCATGGATGGTGCATCACCCCTGGAGATCGATGTTACCCGACATGCCGGACTCGTAGTGGCCGGGGATGTTGCAGGCGTATTCGAGGCTATCCACATTCTGGGGGGCGGTCCAGACGAGTTCGGCGCGCTCTCCCGGGGCGAGGGTCACGGCGGGCATCTGGCCGCCGTGCTGTCCCTCGGCCATGTCGTGACCGCCATGCCCTTCGTGGCCATGGCCGCCGCTCATCTGCTGCATCATCTCGCGGTGAGCCGCCTGCGCCTCGGCATCGCCGATCACGAACTCATGGGCTAGATTACCGGTGTTGGTGATCTCGAAGCGGATCGTGGCACCGGGCGCCACGTCCAGCGATTCGGCGTCGAACCACATGTCGCCCGCCTCGAGGCGGATGGTGCGGTCGATCTCGGCGTTGCCGGCCGGCGCATGGGAACCACCGTGCTCGCCGGCGGCGAAGGCGGTGCTGGTGACGAGCCCCAGGGTCAGGGCCAGTAGCGTCTTGCGCATCGCGGGTACCTCTCGCGTCGTATCGGGGAGTGTCCGTTGTACCCTAGCAACCTGAAACGAGACTGAAACCGGGTATCGATATCGGGCCCCCGCGAGATCCTTGACCTCTGGGCGACCCAATGGTTGTAAGCTCATAACGAAAGTTGCCAGCGTCTTCCCCTCAGGGGGAGTCGACGTTCCTACCATACGCACGATGAGGAGAACGATCATGGTCAAATACCAACGAGTCATCGCCATCGCCCTGGCCGCCGGCCTGAGCATTGCCGCCAGCGGTGCCGCTTCCGCCCAGGGCACGCCACAGGGCGGCCAGGGCTACATGGGACCCGGCATGATGCAGGGCGGCCAGGGCTACATGGGCCCCGGCATGATGATGGGCGGCCAGGGCGGCATGGGGCCCGGCATGATGATGGGCGGCCAGGGCGGCATGGGCCCCGGCATGATGATGGGCGGCCAGGGCGGCATGGGCCCCGGCATGATGATGGGCGGCCAGGGCGGCATGGGCCCCGGCATGATGATGGGCGGCATGGCCGACCTGCTCGACGAGGAGCAGCTGGGCACCCTGCGCGAGATGCGTCAGCAGCATCGCACCACCCACTTCGCGCACATGGGCGAGATGATGAACCTGCGCGACGACATGGCGCTGCTGATGCGCGCAGAGCGCCCGGATCCCGAGGAACTCCAGGCACTCCAACGCCAGATGGCCGAGCTGCAGGGCGAGATGATGGCGGACCAGGTGCGCCTGCACAATCAGCTGCAGGATCTGCTGACCGACGAGCAGCGTGAGCAGCTCAAGCAGCGCACCCCCGGCCAGCAGCGCCAGCCCTGATCCCGCCTCTCGGCGGGCCCCGCCGGCGACGCGGCCATCCCTTGCGCTGGATCAAGATGGCCGGTCGCCCATTGGGCCCACAATGAGGCGACCACGACGAGGTAACCCATGACCGCACCGGCTCGACACCCGCATCCCCGACGAGGCCAACGCCTGCTGGCGCTGCTGCTCGCGGTGCTGCTGTCGGTGGCGAGCCTCTCGGGCCACGCGGCGATGGACGCCTGCGCCAACGACTGTTCGGTGCCCCAGGCCGAGATGCTGGCGGGCGGTGACGCCGACTGCGGCGCCTGCGCGGCCATGGCCGCCGTGCCTCTCATCGCCGCCAGCGCGGCCGACACCCTGGCCGACACCGCCGGCCCGGCACTGGTCGACTTCATTCCCCTGCCGGCCCGGCCCCCTCCCAGACCCTGACGGCACCTTCGCGCCTCGGTGACGCCGGCCTCTCGCCCGCCACCGGACCTTTCCGCACTCTCGTCAGGAGTCACACCATGATGACCACCGACTGCTTCGCCCTGATGGGCTCCATGGGCTGGATGGGCTGGCTGATGCCGCTCGCCGTCCTGCTGCTGCTGGGCCTCGGCATCGCCTCCCTCGCCAAGTACCTGTTCACGTCGCACCGTTCCCGGGAGGATCGCTCATGAGCCGCCTCACCCCGCCGCTGCTGTTGTCCGCCGCCCTGCTGCTGGGTGCCGGCACCGCCCAGGCCGCCCTGCCGACCCAGGCCACGCTCTACAAGAACCCGCAGTGCGCCTGCTGCGACGGCTATGCCCGGCACCTCGAGGCGCTGGGCGTCGAGGTCACGGTGGTCGATGACCGGCCGCTCGGCCAGGTCAAGCAGGCCACCGGCGTGCCCTACGGGCTCGGCTCCTGCCACACCGTCACGATGGGCGACTACGTGATCGAGGGCCACGTGCCGATGGCGGCCGTGGAGCGGCTGTTCGAGGAGCGCCCGGCGATCGACGGCATTGGCCTTTCGGGCATGCCCGTCGGTACCCCCGGCATGCCCGGCCCCCAGCGCTCGCCCTACGAGGTCTACCAGTTCACCGACCGCCAGGACGCGCCCTTCATGACGCTCTGACGCGGCCTTTAACGCCACTCTTAGCAGCCACCCAACGAGATCGCCCCGGCAAGTGCCGGGGCGATCTCGTTTTCGCGTTCACCGGGGGGCTCAGGCCTCGGCGGTGACCCGCCGACGGCGCCGGGCGCGCTGGATCATGCGGTAGCGCGAGCGGATCTCGTCGCGCTCCATGTAGCAGCCCTGCAGCCAGCGGCTGCCGGTGCTGCCCTCGAAGGCGTCCCGGGCGTGCAGCAGGCGGCGGTTGTCGAAGATCACCAGGTCCCCGGGATGGTAGGTGAAGCGGATCGCGAAGGCCGGGTCGCTCAGCAGGCGCTGCAGGGTCATCAGCGCCTCGTAGGCCGGCTCGACGTCCTCGAAGGCGGTCTGCAACGGGCCGCGCAGGAAGTCGGCGATGCGCACCTCGAGCAGCTCGCCCCGGGCATCCAGGCGGATCATCGGCTCGAACCAGACGTAGTCGCTGGTCTTGGCGGTGTTGGCGTAGCACCAGCGCACCCGCGTCAGGGTCGCCCAGGCCTCGGGGTGGCGGTCGCGCAGCGCCTCGACCACGGCGAAGCCGTCGAGCATCACCGCCTGGCCACCTTCGACGCTGTTCTCCAGGCAGTGCAGCATCTGCAGGCCGGGATGGTACTCGCGGGTCGGCAGGTCAGTATGCGGCGGCAGGGCAATGGAGGTATAGGCGTTGGAATCCGGGTCCGGCTTGGCCTGGACGTTGAACAGGCCGCCGAAGTTGGTATCGCGGATCGGGCCGATGCGATGCGCGATGGCCTCCAGGGAGCCGGGTTCGGTGGGCAGGTCGCGCAGGCGCACCAGGCCCTTGGCGAGCACGCTCTCGAGCGCCGGGGCGAGGATCGCCTCCTCGGCCTCGCTGTCCGGTGCGGTGTCGAGCAGCCCGGCGGCGGAGAGGGTATCCGGGCCGGCCTCGGGGCCGCCCTGCCAGTGAGTCACCGGCACCAGCGGCGCGTCGGCGTCGTGGAGGTTGTCGTAGTCGTGGGCGCGCAGCCAGCCGGGGTGGAAGCGCAGGCGGCGATCCTCCACGGCGAAGTCCACGCAGAGCGCGCCGGCGGCGTCGATCTCGGCGCCCTCGACCTCCGGCCAGGCGGGCAGCGTGGAGAGGTCCAGGATGCGCTCGCGGGTCGCCGGGTTGACGGTGGTGTCGTCGGCGGCGTTCTCGCGCAGCCAGACGCTGTGGTAGCGGCTGACCCGGCCGTCGCTCCACTGCACCGTCACCAGGCGCGGCGTGAAAGAGACGCTCTCGAGATCGGCCTCGATGGGCCAGGCGTCGTAATCGGGGGTAAGCGGTAGCGTGGTCATGGGGTGACTCCCGTTGGCGTTGAGCATGGCCACAGGATGACAGCCGAAGCGGGACGCGATGCGACCCGATTCGACACCCACTGTGCAGGATTCGACAGTCAGCTCGGCTCGAGGCCGCGGCGCAGCTGGCTGGGCGTCACGCCATGGTGGCGCCGGAAGGCGCGGGTGAAGCTCGAGGCAGAGGCGAAGCCGCTGGCCAGGGCGATCTGGGTGACCGGGTGGCGCGTCTCGCGCAGCAGCCGGTGGGCGTGGGCCAGGCGGCGCTCCACGTAGAAGCGCTGGGGCGAACAGGCCAGGTCCCGCTCGAAGAGGCGCTCCAGGCGGCGCCAGCCGAGCCCCAGCTCGTCGGCCAGCGCGCGGATGCTCAGCGGCGCCTCCAGGTGATCCTCCATCAGCACGATGGCGCGATGGAGCAGCGGGTCGAGGCCCTGGCCAGGCAGGCCGCGCTGGCGGCTCGCCGGCCGGCGGCCCTGGTGGTGGACGAGCTGCTCGCGGACCCGATCGGCCAGGTCGTCGCCGTGTCGCCGCCGGATCAGGTCGAGGCTCATGTCGATGGCCGCGCTGCCGCCGGCGCAGGAGAAGCCGCTCGGCGTGACCTCGAAGACCGACTCCACCGCCTCGATGTCGGGGAAGCGCTCGCGAAACTCCGGCAGGCTCTCCCAGTGCAGGGTCACCGTCTGGTCGGCGAGCAGGCCGGCGGCGGCCAGCACGAAGCAGCCGGTGTCCATGCCGCCCAGGGTGACGCCGTGCGCGGACCGCTCGCGCAGCCAGTCGAGCAGCGCGGCGTCGACGGCGGCGTCCGGGGCGAAGCTCGCGCAGACCGCCAGGCTCGGTGCCAACGGCGCGTTCGAAAGGCTAACGTCGACCGCCAGGGTCATGCCGTTGGAGGCCTCGACCGGCCCGCCGTCGCGGCTGACCAGGTCCCACTGGAAGAGCGTCTGCCCGCTGATGCGGTTGGCAATGCGCAGCGGCTCGATGGCCGAGAAGAAGGCCACCATGGCGAAGCGCGGCAGCAGCAGGAAACCGAGACGCTCCGGGGAGGACGCGGGGGGCTTCAGTCGCATGGAGTACCTGGCAAGAGGGAATCGGGATCGAGCGCCGATTGTAGGCGGCCGGGACGGTGCAACGAAAGCGGCCGAGATCCCGGGGGATCTCGGCCGCCTTCTTCGACCCGCGCGTGAACGCGGCGTCGGGTTACCGGTGCTGGGTCGCCCCGATGCGGCGACGCGACTCGCGGAAGAGCGAGACCAGCACGCCCGCGGTCATCACCAGGATCACCACGCTCAGCGGCAGGGCCGCGGCGATCAGCGCGGTCTGCAGCGCCTTGAGGCCGCCGGCCATCAGCAGCGCCGCCGCCACCAGGCCGATCACCACGCCCCAGAACACGCGGAAGCGCTGCGGCGGCTCCTCGTTGCCCAGCGACAGGATGGTGGTCAGCACCAGGGTGCCGGAGTCCGAGGAGGTGACGAACCAGCTCATCAGCAGGAACACCATCAGCGCCGAGAGCACCCAGCCGAAGGCCCCGGTGCCGGCGATGCCGTCGGCGCTGGCGAACAGCGCGGCGGGCAGGTTCCAGGCGTTGACCAGTTCGATGATGCCGCCGCTGCCCGGGCCGCCGGCGGCGGTGAGCTCCTGGTGCAGGGCGTTGCCACCGAAGATGATCAGCCAGACGAAGATGATCATCGTCGGCACCAGCAGCACGCCGAGCACGAATTCACGCAGCGTACGGCCGCGCGAGATACGCGCGATGAAGATGCCAACGAACGGCGCCCAGGCCAGCCACCAGCCCCAGTAGAAGATGGTCCAGCCCTGCTGCCACTCGGTGGTGCCGGGGTCGTCGGCGAACCACAGCCCCATGGGGATGAAGTTGATGGCGTAGTCGAGCACGGTCTCGCCGAAGGCGCCGATCAGCCACAGGGTCGGGCCGCCGATCAGGAAGGTCGCGACCACGGCCACCGAGACCCAGATGTTCATCTCCGAGATGATCTTGATGCCGCGCTGGACCCCGGAGACCGCCGAGATGACCGACACCGCCGAGATGGCGGCGATCAGCACCAGCTGGGTATTGAGCCCCGGGTCGGTGCCGACCAGGCGCTCCAGGCCCACGGCCATCTGGCTGACGCCGAGCCCCAGCGAGGTGGCGACGCCGAACACGCAGCCGAGCACGCCGAGGATATCCACGGCGTGGCCGATGGGGCCAAAGATACGCTCACCGATGAACGGATAGAGCGCCGAACGCAGCGCCAGCGGCAGGCCCTTGCGGTAGGCGAAGTAGGCCAGCGACATGCCGACGATCACGTAGATCGCCCAGCCGTGCAGTCCCCAGTGGAACACCGAGACGCGCAGCGCATCGATGGCGCGCTCGTGGTTCATGGCGGCGGCGCCGGCCATGTCGGCATGGGGGTTGTTGGGGTAGCCGAAGGCACCGGTGTTGTCGAAGTAGAAGATCGGTTCGGCGACGCCGAAAAACAGGATGCCGATGCCGATGCCGGCGGAGAACAGCATCGAGAACCAGGCGAAGTTGCTGAAGTCGGGCCGGCTGTCATCGGGTCCCAGGCGCACGCTGCCATGGCGGCTGAGCACGATATAGGCGCAGACCACCAGCAGCAGCATCACGGTGATCAGGTAGTAGCCGCTGAAGGTGGTCTCGATCCAGGCACGCGTGGTGCCGAACAGGCCGCTGGCGAGGTCCGGCATCACGCCGGTGAAGAGCACGAAGCCGAGCACCAGCAGCGCGGCGGTGATGGTCATGCCCTTGTGCATGCCGCTGAAGAAGCCGTCCTGGGACAGTTCGGTGACCATGTAGTCGGTGGAGGTCTCGACCTCATGGCTGGCACGGCGTGTCGGCGGAGTGGGGGGAGTTGGAGTAGTGATAACGTCGTCCTCTTGAGCCGGGCCTCGGGCCGGCGATCCCGTTAACCGCCCGGCGTCGGCCGGGCGGTACCTCATTGTTATTCTTGGCGTCGGTGCCGAAGACGCTCAGCGCTTGGCGGGCAGCCCGATGCGACGGCCGGCGAGTTCCGGCCAGTCGCCCTCGGCGGCGGCGGGCAGCGTCTCGATGACGCCGGCCACGGCCTCCGGGAAGGGCGCCGGGCGGCCGGCGTCGCTGTCGATGCCCATCAGCATCTGCTCGCTGGTGGCCAGCAGCGTGCCCTCGCTGTCGTGCATCGTGAAGAACACGTGCAGACGCTTAGCATCGCGCGCCAGCACCGTCACCTCGACCGACAGCGGCTGGCCCTCGTGGACCTCGCGGCGATAGCAGAGGTGCGTCTCCAGGGTGTAGAGGGTGTAGCCATGGCGCGCCCGACCGGCCTCGTCGAGGCCGATGGCGTCCATCAGCGCCTCCACGCCCAGCGAGAACACCCGCGCGTACTCGGCGTCGTTCATGTGGCCGTTGTAGTCGACCCACTCCGGGGCGACGCGGACTTCCATCAGGGCCATCAGATGCGCCCTTCCAGGCCTTCGGCCTCGGGCCAGTACTTCTGCACCAGGCCGAGCAGCTCGACCAGGAAGTCGTCGCGGCGGCGATCGAGCTCGGCGACCGGACGGCCGGCGGCCTGGTACTCGCAGCCCTCGACCACCTTGTCGATCAGCTCATCAGTGAGCTCCGGGGCCTCGAGCTTGGTCCAGGGCAGCTTCAGCGCCGGGCCGAACTGCTCGAGCATGTGGCGCATGCCCTGCTCGCCGCCGGCCAGGTGGAAGGTCAGGAAGGTGCCCATCAGCGACCAGCGCAGGCCGCAGCCGTAGACCACGGCGGCATCGATCTCTTCGGTGGTGGCCACGCCATCGTTGACCAGGTGCAGCGCCTCGCGCCACAGCGCCTCCATCAGGCGGTCGGCGATGTGCCCCTCGATCTCGCGCTTGACCACCAGCGGGCGCATCGCCAGCCCCTGGTAGAGCGCCTGGGCGGCGTCAGTAGTCGCGCTGGTGGTGGCTTCGCCGCCCACCAGTTCGACCAGCGGCAGCAGGTAGACCGGATTGAAGGGGTGGGCGACGATCACCCGGCCCGGAACCTTGGCGCAGTCGCGCTGCAGATCGGTAGGCTTGAAGCCCGAGGTGGAGGAGCCGATGATCGTGTCCGGCGCAGCCGCGGCGTCAAGCGCAGCGAGGATCTCGCGCTTGAGCTCGAGGCGCTCGGGCACGTTCTCCTGGATGAGGTCGGCGCCTTCCACGGCGGCCTCGAGGCTCGCGGCGAAGCGCAGCCGCTCGGGGCTCGCCCCCTCGGCCAGGCCCTGCTTCTCGAGCGAGCCCCAGGCGTTGTCGACGAAGGCACGGGTGCGCGCCTCGGCGCCCTCGGCCGGATCGAAGGCGACCACGTCCCAGCCGCGGGCCAGGGCCCGGGCGATCCAGCCGTTACCGATGACGCCGGTGCCGATGACGGTCAGCTGCTGGCTCATGCTTCACCTCCCATGATCTTGCCGGTCTTGGGGTCGCGCAGCTTGAGGTGCGCGCGGGTCTCGGCCGGGGTCATGATGCGACCGCCGAGGTTCTCGATGATGGTGCCGGCCTTCTCGACCAGGCCGCCGTTGGTGGCCATCACGCCCTTCTCGAGGTAGAGGTTGTCCTCCAGGCCGACCCGGGCGTGGCCGCCGAGCAGCATCGCCTGGGCGACCATCGGCATCTGGTGACGGCCGATGCCGAAGGCCGCCCAGTTGGCGGTCTCGGGCAGCTTGTTGCGCATCGCCAGCATGGTCTCGGTGTCGGCCTCGGCGCCCCAGGGAATGCCCAGGCAGAGCTGGAACAGCGGGTCGCCGTCGAGCAGGCCTTCCTGCTGCAGCTGGCGGGCGAACCAGACGTGGCCCAGGTCGAAGCACTCGAGCTCGGGCTTGACGCCGGCGGCCTGCACCAGGCGAGCATGCTCGCGCAGCCAGTCGGCGGTGTTGACGTAGACCATGTCGCCGAAGTTGAGGCTGCCGCAGTCCAGGGTGCAGAGCTCGGGCAGCAGCTCGCCCACCGGGGCATGGCGCTCGGCCGGGGTCTGGATGTCGGTGCCCGGGCCGCCGCGGGTCGGATCCTCGACGTCCGGCACCCAGTCGCCGCCGCCGCCGGCGGTGATGTTCATGACGATGTCGACGTCGGCCTCGCGAACGCGCTCCATCACCTCGCGGAAGTGCTCGGTGGAGTGGCTGATGCCGCCGGTCTCGGGGTCGCGCACGTGGATGTGGGCGACGCTGGCGCCGGCGCGGGCGGCCTCGATGCAGTTGTCGGCGATCTGCTGCGGCGTGACCGGGACATTGGGGTTCTTGCCGGCGGTGTCGCCAGCGCCGGTGACGGCGCAGGTCAGGATGACGTTGCGGTTCATGGTCGACCTCCAGGGGTTATAGGATGGGAATGGCGACAGTGTGGGGGCATCCCACCCGCTTGATTCGACTTAAAGCGACATTAAATACACACAAAGCGACATTACTGCCCGAAAATCACCCGCCAGAGCCAGGGCGGCGCAGCGAGCTCGGCAGCTCGCGCGCCCCTCCCGTAGAATGAGCGGCGTCGCGACGGCGCGACTCGCCGCGTGCCGATCGTCATGCCGAGCGAGGGCGAACGACGGTCCTTCTGGATCGCGTGCGGCCAGCCTCAGCCCTTATCGATACCGAGCCACACCACCACGGAGCGCCGCATGGCAGCACGGAAAGGCCCCAAGTCCTATGTCGTCTGGGTCGGGCGACAGACCGGCATCTTCAGCAGCTGGGACGAGTGCAGTCGCCAGGTGAAGGGCTACCCCAAGGCCCGCTACAAGTCCTTCCCCTCCCGCGAGGAGGCCGAGGCCGCCTTCGCCAAGGGGCCGGGCGGCGCCGCGCCCGCCAAGCGGCCCAAGGCCTCGGGCGAGGCCGCCTCGACGCCATCGAGGGGCGCTGCGCGCCCGCGCCAGGCGGCGCCGGCCCGCGATGAGCCGGCCCAGCGCTTCGATATCGAGATCTACTGCGACGGCGCCTGCGAGCCCAATCCCGGCGATGCCGGCTCGGGCATGGTGGTCTACCGCGAGGGGGCGCTGGCCGAGCTCTGGTATGGGCTGCACAACCCCCAGGGCACCAACAACACCGCCGAGCTCAATGCCTTTCATCAGGCGCTGCGAGTGGCCGAACAGGAGATCGCCCGGGGCGCCTCGGTGCGCATCCACTGCGACTCCACCTACACCATCAACGCCATCACCAAGTGGGCCGGCGGCTGGAAGAAGCGCGGCTGGAAGAAGGCCGACGGCCAGCCGATCAAGAACCCGGAGATCATCCAGCCAACCCACGCCCTCTTCGAGCGTCTCAAGGCGAAGGTCGCCATCGCCCACGTCAAGGGCCACGCCGGGGTAGAGGGCAACGAGCTGGCCGACCGGATGGCGATGTACGGCGCCGACCAGCAAGAGCCCGCGTTCACGCGCTACCAGGGCAGCCACGCCGTGGCCGAGGTGCTCAAGCTCAAGCGGGGCTGACGGCGTCAGCGGCACGCCGCATGCCGCCGCTGCGCGGCGGTTCGCGATGGCGAGCATCGCTCCCACACATCGCTGGCGTCACCAGGGGCTGCGAAACATCCAAAAAAAGGGCCTGCGACGATGTCGCAGGCCCTTTCGATTTCCTACCGGTCGATCCGTGAGCCTACTCGGCCGTGGCCAGCAGGCTGGCGTTGCCGCCGGCGGCGGTGGTGTCGATGCAGAGGTGGCGCTCCACCGCGTAGCGCTCCGGCGCGACGGTCTGGGTCTCCAGCGGCACGATGGCCCCCTCGCGCTCGGCCAGCGCCAGGCGCAGCTCGCGGGTCCAGTCGCTGCTGCCGGCGGCGGCCACTGCCACGATGCCCTCGACCGCGGTCAGCGTATCGGCCGAGACGCGACCATCGAGCCCGGCGACCGGCGCCCCGGCACCCTGCAACGGCTGTACGGCCTCGGCCGCCCCCGGGGCGACGATCAGCGCCGGGCAGCCGGCGCCGAGCGCCTGCACCGCCTGGGCGACGGCGATCTCCAGCGTCGGGCCGAGGCAGAGCACCGGCCCCTTGGGATACATCGCCAGCCGGTTGCTCTCCCCGGTCGGTCCCGGCAGCGTCTGCGGCGTCATGTCCAAGGACGCGGCCTCGGCCAGCGCCTTGCGGATCACGCCGCGCTTGCCGGAGAGCGCCCGGCGCAGCACCTCGACCCGATCGGGCCGCGCCGCCCAGTTGCGCGAATCGAGCCCGTCGAGGGCCGACTGCAGATCACCGAGCGACACGGCATCGCCGGTCGGGGCATCAAAGCGCTCGGCCTCGGCGGTACGGCGAAAGCGGGTGACGTAGAGCGGCCCGCCGGCCTTGGGTCCGGTGCCCGAGAGCCCCTCGCCGCCGAAGGGCTGGGAGCCGACGATGGCGCCGATCTGGTTGCGGTTGACGTAGACGTTGCCGACGTGGATCCGCTCGACGATCTGCTGCACGCGATCGTCGATGCGGGTATGCAGGCCGAAGGTCAGGCCGTAGCCCTTGGCATTGATCGCATCGACCACCTCGTCGATCTCGCGCGCCTTGAAGGTGGCCACGTGCAGCACCGGCCCGAAGATCTCGCGCTCGAGGTCATCGATGCCGCCAACCTCGACCACCGCTGGGGTGACGAAGGTGCCCTCCTTGGGCGCGGGCAGGGTCTTGAGCAGCTTGCCGGCCTTGCGGGCCTTCGCCACGTAGGCGTCGATATCGGCCTGGGCCTCGGCGTCGATCACCGGCGAGACGTCGGTGTCGGTGTTCCACGGATCGCCGATCACCAGCGCGTCCATGGCGCCGTCGAGCATGGTCAGGAGCCGCTCGCGCGCCTCCTCCTGGACGTAGAGCATGCGCAGCGCCGAGCAGCGCTGGCCGGCCGACTGGAAGGAGGAGATCAGGATGTCGCGCACCGCCTGCTCGGTCAGCGCGCTCGAATCCACGATCATGGCGTTGAGCCCGCCGGTCTCGGCGATCAGCACCGCATCCGGGCCGGCGTTCTTGGCGAGGGCCTTGTGGATGATCTGCGCCACCTCGGTCGAACCGGTGAAACAGACGCCGGCGATGCGCGGGTCACTGGTCAAGGGACCACCCACCGTCGGCCCGTCGCCGGGCAGCAGCTGCAGCGCCGCCTCGGGCAGGCCGGCCTCGCGCATCAGCTCGACGGCCCGGGCGGCGATCAGCGGGGTCTGCTCGGCGGGCTTGGCGAGCACGGCGTTGCCGGCCCCCAGGGCGGCGGCGATCTGGCCGGTGAAGATCGCCAGCGGGAAGTTCCACGGGCTGATGCAGACGAAGAGGCCGCGGGCACTGCCGGGCTCCTCGGCCTCGAGCCGCTCGCTCTCGTTGGCGTAGTAGCGCAGGAAGTCCACCGCCTCGCGCACCTCGGCGATGCCGTCGAACATCATCTTGCCGGCCTCGCGGGTGGCGATCACGGTCAGCTCGGCGATGTGCTCCTCGTACAGATCGGCGGTGCGGCGCAGCACCTCGGCGCGCTCGGCGGCCGGGCGCGCCGACCACTCCTTGAAGCCATCCTCGGCGGCATCCAGCGCGGCGGTCACCTCCTCCGTGGTCGCCTCATGGACCTGGCCGACCACCCGCGAGGTGTCGGCGGGCGACAGGGCATCGCGCGCGGCTCCTTGGGGAGCAGGCCCTCCGGCGAGCATCGGCCCGGCCGTCCAGGTGGTATCGGCGAAGGTCTCCCGCGCCGCCAGCAGCGGCCGGATCGAGGCCGGCTCGTTGATCCGATAGCCCCGGGAGTTCTTGCGCTCCGGGGCGAACAGCTCGCCGGGCTGGCGGATCGACGGGCTGGCGATGGCATCGCCCAGGCGCTGCATCTCGGCCACCGGATCCTTGGAGACCTCGCTCGGCGGGATGGTGTCGTCTACCACCTGGTTGACGAACGAGGAGTTCGCGCCATTCTCCAGCAGGCGGCGCACCAGGTAGGCCAGCAGGTCGCGGTGCGCGCCGACCGGGGCATAGATGCGGCAGTGCGTGCCCTCCGACTGCTTGACGATATGGTGCAGCGACTCGCCCATGCCGTGCAGGCGCTGGAACTCGTAGCTGTCCTTGTCGTCGCCCCCCATAGCGATGATGGCGGCGCAGGTATGGGCGTTGTGGGTCGCGAACTGCGGGTAGATGCGATCGCGCCGGTCGAGCAGCATCTGCGCGCAGGCCATGTAGCTGACGTCGGTGTTGACCTTGCGGGTGAAGACCGGGAAGGTCTCGACGCCCATCTCCTGGGCCAGCTTGATCTCGGTGTCCCAGTAGGCGCCCTTGACCAGGCGCACCATGATCTTGCGGTCGAAGCGCTCGGCCATCTCATGGAGGGCCTCGATCATCGGCGCGGCGCGGCGCCCGTAGGCCTGCACCACCACCCCGAAGCCGTCCCAGCCGGCGAGGCTCGGATCGGAGAGCAGCTCCTCGATCACGTCCAGCGAGAGGTCCAGGCGGTCCTGCTCCTCGGCATCGATGTTGAAGCCGATATTGGCCTTGGCCGCCTGCTTGACGAGCTCCCGGGCGCGCGGCACGAGGTCGCTCATCACGGTGTCGCGGTGGGTGTATTCATAGCGCGGATGCAGCGCCGAGAGCTTCACCGAGATGCCGGGGCTGCCGCGCACGTCGCCCTTGGCCTGCTTGGCGATGGCGGCGATCGCCTTGGCATAGGCCTCATGGTAGCGCACCGCATCCTCATCGGTCCGCGCCGCCTCGCCCAGCATGTCGTAGGAGTAGGTGTAGCCCTGCTTCTCGAGCTCGCGGGCGTTCTTAATGCCCTCGTCGATGGTCTGGCCGAGCACGAACTGGCGGCCGAGGATCTTCATCGACTGGCCCACCGCGGTGCGCACCACCGGCTCGCCCATGCGACGCACCAGGCCGCGCAGCGCGCGCACCGGCCCCTTGGGATCGTCGTCGAGCACCTTGCCGGTCAGCATCAGCGCCCAGGTCGAGGCGTTGACCATCGACGAGGAGGACTTGCCGAGGTGCGCGCCCCAGTCGGAGGGTTCGATCTTGTCGTGGATCAGGTCGTCGATGGTCTCGGCGTCGGGCACGCGCAAGAGCGCCTCGGCCAGGCACATCAGGCCGACGCCCTCGGCGGTGGAGAGCCCATATTCGGCCAGGAACGACTCCATCATGCTCGGCGAGGTTTCCTTGCGCACCCGCGCCACGTAGTTGGCGCCGGCCTCGGCCACCCGTCGGCGCTCCTCGTCCGACAGCTGGATACGCTCGACCAGCGCCTTGAGCACCTCGGCCTCGTCGGCCGCATAGTGGGCGCGGATCCGCTCGCGCAGCTCGCTCAGGTTGCCATGGTCATTGCCGTCTAGACCTCTGATTGCTTCATTCACCATCAATTCTCCTGCCGCTGCGACGGGACTCGCGGCCGGTATCCCGGCCCGGCGGCCGTCGCCATTGTTGAAAGCCATCCCTTAAGCGTAGGCGTCATGACGCGCCTTGCATAAGCCACCGCAAGGCGCGTATCGACACTGAGTTAACGCTCGCGAGGAGGCGGCGCCTCCGCGGGCCCCGGCTAGTGGTCGACCGAGAGCGGACGATGCTCGGCGAGAAAGCCGATGAGCGACTCGAGCGGCATGGGACGGGCTAAGTAATATCCCTGGAAGAGATCGCAGCCATGGGCCGACAGCAGCTGATGCTGCTGCTCATGCTCGATACCCTCGGCGACCACCTTGAGCCCGAGATGATGGGCCATGGAGATGATGCCCTGGATGATCGCCGCGTCCTCCGCGCTGTTGGCGACCTCGCTGACGAAGCTGCGATCGATCTTGACCCGGTCGATGGGCAGGTTCTTGAGGTAGCTGAGGCTGGAGAAGCCGGTGCCGAAGTCGTCGATGGCGACGCCCACGCCCATCGTCCTCAGGGCATGCAGGGTCGCGATGGCGCCCTCGGTATCGTCCATCAGGATGCCCTCGGTCAGCTCCAGCGACAGCTTGGGCGCCGGCAATCCGATGACCGCCAGGGTCTCGCGCAGGTTGCCGAGAAAGCTCGCGCGGTGGAACTGCAGCGGCGAGAGGTTGACCGCGACGTTCAGGCTGCCCTGCCCCACCCCGTCGAGCTGGCGCAGATCCCGGCAGGCCCTGGCCAGCACCCACTCGCTGATCGGGATGATCTGTCCCGTCTCCTCGGCCAGGGGAATGAACTGGGCGGGTGAGACATAGCCGCGCACGGGGTGGGGCCAGCGGAGCAGCGCCTCCACGCCCGCCACCTTCCCATCGCGATCGATCAGCGGCTGATAGTGGAGCTCGAAGGCTTGTGCCTCGATCGCTTCCTGGAGCTCGTTACGCAGCGCTACGCGATCGCCCGCTCGGTGGATGATCTCGGGGGTGAACCACTGGCAGGCGTTGCGCCCCTGCTGCTTGGCCCGGTACATGGCCATGTCAGCCTGCTGGATGAGTTCGAGGGGCTGGGCAATCTCGGCGCTGCTGACGGCGATGCCGATGCTGCACGACAGCGAGAGCTCATGTTCGCCGACCCGATAGGGGCGAGCCACGATCGACAGCAGGCGATTGGCCACCTCCATCGCCTGCCCGCCGTCGTGCAGGTCCGGCAGCAGCACCACGAACTCGTCGCCGCCCAGGCGCGCCAAGGTATCGCCCGGCCGCATCGCCTCCGACAGGCGCTGCGAGACCCCGCGCAGCAGCTCATCGCCGACGGCATGCCCAAGGCTATCGTTGATTGGCTTGAACTCGTCGAGGTCGAGGAAGAGCACCGCCAGCCGCTTGCCCTGACGCCTGGCCAGCTCGACGTCGTGAACCAGCCGGTCCTCGAGCAGCGTGCGATTGACCAGTCCCGTCAGGGCATCATGGCCGGCGTGATAGGCTAGATGCGCCTCGTAGGCCTTCTGCTCGGAGATATCGTGCTGGATGCCCACGTAGTGGGTGACGCGCCCCTGCTCGTCGCGCACCGGGGAGATATAGAGATCGTTCCAGAACGGCGTACCGTCCTTGCGATAGTTGCACAGGGTGACGTGCACCTCGCGCTGTTGCGCCAGTTCGCGGCGAATCTTCTGCACGGCTGCCGGATCGGTCTCACTGCCCTGCAGGAAGCGCGCATTCCGGCCGATCAGCTCTTCCCGGGCATAGCCCGTCATGCGCTGGAAGGCGTCGTTGGCATAGATGATCGGCAGGCCGGGCACGCCCGCATCGGCGATCAACACGCCGTTGACGCTGGCCTCCACGCCGCGCTCCAGGATCCTCAGTCGGGTCTCGTACTCCCGCCGCTGGGTGACGTCCTTGGCGATGCCGTAGATGCCCGTGATGCGCTCATCGACCACCACCGGCAGCGTGGTGAGATCCAGCCAACGTAGCGTGCCGTCGCGGTGGGGCACCTGCAGCTCGAAGCGGCGGGGCTCTCCGGCCTCCGCGAGCGTGAACGTCTGCCGCAACTCCGTCAGGTCCTGGGGCTGCAGGAATTCGGAAAAGTGGCTGCCCAGCAGCGCGTCGACGGCATAGCCGGTCAGGGCCGCGCAGTTGTCGTTGGCGGTGACGAAGTGGCCCTGCAGGTCCATGGAGAACACCGCCTCCGGGTTGTAGGTAAACAGCGACCGATAACGCTGCTCGCTCTCCCACAACGAGCGCCGATCCTGGGCGCGCTCCATGGCCAGGGCCACCAGGTCCACGGCCTGGACGATGCGCTCGAGCTCGCTGCTGCCCGGCGCCGCCGGGCGTCGGTAGTAGGTGGCGAAGGTGCCCAGCAGCCGACCATCCCGGGAGAGCACCGGGTAGGACCAGCAGGCCCTGAGCCCCTCGCTTTCGACCAGATCGATAAATCTCGCCCAGCGGGAATCCCGGGCGAGATCCTTGCAGATCACCAGCTCACGGCGGTGGGCGGAGCTACCGCAGGCGCCGATATCCGCGCCGATGGCCACCGCGGCGATCGCCTGTCGGTAGGCCGCCGAGAGGCGCTGGCCCGCGACCAGATGCAGCCAGCGCCCCTCGTCGTCGGCCTGCATGATCGAGCAGATCCCGCCCTGTAGCTGGGCTTCCAGCATCCGGCAGATGGCCTCGAGCGTCTGGTCGAGGGGCGCCTCCTCGACGATCATCGCCTGGATGGTCTGCTGCTGCTCGAGCTGTTCCCGCGCCGCCATCAGCGCCCGGGAGCGCCCTACCACCAGGCGCACCATGCCCAGGCTGAAGACCAGCAGATAGCTCAGCGTCAATCCGCCCATCGCCACGGCCGAGGGCATCATGCCGGCCTGCAGTCCCTTCATTCCGGGCCAGACCTGCACGGAGGGGCTGAGCATCGTCCCCCCCGGAAGCCCCATGTGGCGGGCCGCCAGGGCCGGCGCGTCTGCCACCTCGCCCGCGACCCGCCCCGTTCCGGCCAGGGCGGTGAGCACCTCGCCGTCGCGGGCGAGGCTCAGCTGGAAGTCATCCAGCTGGACGCGCAGCTCGCGATCCAGGAGGGTGGCCATGTCCATCACCGCCACCAGCTGCTGGTCGCGGCGCGGAAGGGCGATCGCCAGGATCGCCAACCCCGGCGCCGCCTGGTCGGGCACCATCATGCGGGGTTCGGGAAAGGGCAGGCTCAGCCAGTCGCCGACGCGCTCGTCCTGGGTCCGCCGCGTCAACCAGCGCCGCGCTTCGTCGCTGCGCGCCTGCTGCCAGCGCCAACCACGACGCTCATCCAGCAGACCGATGACCTCGAGGCTGGGGATGTCACGCAGGTAGTTGGCCGCGTCGCGGATCGGCGCGGCGGCCTCATGCCCCGCTGCCGAGGCATCCAGGCGCTCGGCCATGC
Source organism: Halomonas pelophila (assembly GCF_040196315.1). Taxonomy (NCBI): domain Bacteria; kingdom Pseudomonadati; phylum Pseudomonadota; class Gammaproteobacteria; order Oceanospirillales; family Halomonadaceae; genus Halomonas; species Halomonas pelophila. Next base: position 202,308 of record NZ_JBEGCI010000001.1, on the reverse strand, counting down.
GCTGCATCAACCTCAGGTGAGAGTGCATCAGCTGATCGGCATTGAGGCGGACGTTGTCGAGCAGATGCTCCGCCTGCTGGTGCACGCGCTGCTGCTGCTGACCGCTGAGCAGATACCACGCCAGGCTGCTGACCAGGACACCGGCGAGGCCGGCCATGACCGCCGAGCGCCCCAGCTCGAGGGGCGACGAGTCCCGCCTGGCGCTGACCGCCAGCATGGCCGTGCCATAGAGCAGCGCGAACGGCACCACCAGCCAGGGAGAGGCGCTGATCTCCCGCAGGCCCAAGCCACCGGCCGGCGCGAGAAGCCTCACGCCGAGCACCAACAGGCCATAGCCCAGCAGCAGCAGCCCGGCCATCCGCCATAGCCGCCGCAGCTCGGGGCGTCCGCCCCCCACTGAGACGCAAAAGGCCGCCATCGCCATCATGGCGGCCGACCAGGAGGAGACGCGTGCGCCACCCGACAGCCAGGAGACGCCCACCTGGCTGCCGCCAAGCATGAGGTTGTGCGCCAGGGTGTAGAGCATCAGGGCCAGCAGCGCGACACCGGCGACCAGGCGCACTCGCCGCCACTGCTGCACCACGCCCAGCAGGCCGCCACCACCGAGCAGGGTGGCCAGGGCGGCATCCGGCATCAGCAGGGTGGGCGTGAGGGCGAGCCACCACTGCACCATTCCGACCAGCCCCATCAGCACGAAGGCCGCCGAGACCATCAGCAGCCAGCTATCCAGGGCGATATCGCGGGTCTTGAAGGGCATGGCGGTGTGCTCCCTGCACGTGGCAACGATTGGCCTGGCGTGGCGCCATCCATCGCCACCCTGTCCTGATGACTCAAAGGATGAGGGGATTTTCGCCGGGGTACCAGTTTCCGGCCTCATTCATTGGGAGAAGACACCGCTGTTCGGCAGCGCTGGCTGCTCAGGGCGCCCCAAGCCGGTGGATCGCGCAGAAGCGCCCGGCCTCGGTGAAGGTCAGCCGGAAGCGCCCGTGCACGCCGTCGCGAGTCACCACGCGCCGCAGCGCCTCGGCGGGAAACACCACCCGGCGGCCGTCCAGGCTGCGGGTCTGCACCTGAGCCACCTGCCCGGTGTAGTGCGCCAGACAGGCGTCATGGGAAAGCTCGATCACCACGTCGATACTGGGCATGGGGGTTCCGCTGGCGTGTCGCTCACACTGGGTTTACTAATACTCTACCACTCCTGCCCCGCCAGCGACGTTGGCGCCTGATCGCCCCGCGAGGCCAGCCGGAGGGCCGGGCATGAGCCATGGCCTCTCCTTCGATCGCCTTCAAGTTCCCGGGTGATCCGCCGAAGAAGGGAGCGATATCCTCTCGGGAGATGCCTGATCATGCTCAACCCCCTGCGCCTGGCCTGCCTGCTGCTGCTCCTGCTGCTGAGCCTGACCGGCTGCGCCCATCATGAGCGCGCGCTCTACAACGCGCCGCCCGCCCCGGGGCTGGACGAGGCCCTCGATGTGGCCATGCAAGAGATGGTCGAGACGTTTCCCGAGCTCACCGAGCAGGGCCCGATGATCATGGCCTCGTTCATCGACGTGAAAGGCACGGGGGGCTCGACGGCGTTCGATCGCATCGCCGCGGAGCTCTCGGCCGCGGCGCTGGCGCGGGCCGGCATGACGGTGCGCGAGGTGCTGCTCGACGGCGGACAGCTGCTGATCATGGAGGGCAACGACGGCCTGCTGACGCGCCGGGTGAGGCGCCTGGGGGCCAGCGCGGGCGCTCGGACGATGCTGCTCGGCACCTATGCCCACGGCCAAGAGCGTCTCTTCCTGGCACTTCGCGTGGTGGAGCTGCGCACTGATCGGGTGCTGGCGAGCCGCGGCCTCTCGCTGGGTCTCGACGGCGACCTGCAGCGGCTGCTGCGCTCTCGTTAAACCCTCGTTAAACCCACGCAAAGCCCGCGCTGAGCCGGCGCCGAGTCTGGATCAGCGCGCCTGGATCACCACCTCGACCCGGCGATTTCGCGCGCGCCCCTCGGCGCTGTCGTTGCTGGCCAGGGGCCGGGTATCGGCCAGGCCCACGGCGCGCAGCCGGGTCGGGTCGACGCCGGCCGTTACCAGCGCCTCGACGATGGCGATGGCCCGAGCGCTGGAGAGCGCCCAGTTGGAGGGGAAGCGCTCGGTGCTGATCGCGCGGCTGTCGGAGTGCCCCTCCACCGCCACCTCTCCCGGGTGACGCCGGACCATCTCGAAGAGCCGCTTGGCCACCAGGGCACGCCCCTCGTCGGTCAGCTCGGCTTCCGCGGTCGGGAATAGCAGGCGGTCCTCCACTCTGAGCCGCACGCCTTCGGGAATCCGCGACACCTCCATGCCGTCCAGATCCGCCAGATACGGAGCCTCCGCCAGCGCCTCGGTCACGAAACGCGCGCCCGCGATGGCAGCCTCGTCGACCTCCTCGACCCTGACCGGGGGGCGGTCGGTGAGCACCACCAGGTAGTCGGAGAGCGGCCGGGTGAGATCGACACCGGCCGACATCAGCCACTGCGGCCCCTCGGCGCCGGCCCCGTTCTGCGCCTCGTCTTGTGTCGTCAGGATGCCCGGGAGCACCAGCAGCGGCGGAGGCGGCGCGGGACGCGCCCCCGGCAGGCCGGCCACGCCGAGGGCCGCCGTGATGGCCCGGGCCGACAGGTCACCGCGCGCGGCGGCCAGCGTCTCGCGTTCGGCCACGACCCACCGCAGCGGCTCGGGCAGCGGCACGCCGAGATCGAGCGTCGCCGCCGGCGCGATGGGCGCCTCAATCCCGGCGGCCTCCGGTGTGGCCGACCCCGAGCCCAGTTCACCCAGTGTGATGATCAGCACCAGCAGGGCCACCAGCAGGGTCATGATGTCGACATAGCTGACCATCCAGCCGCTGGCGTCGTCATCCGCCGACAGGGGGCGCATCAGGGAATCGTGGCGGCCTCGCCCGCGGTGCTCGTCGATCATGGGGTCACCTCCGGGCGCTCCTGTGGCGGATTGCAGAAAGCCGCCAACCTTAGGCTCGGGCCGCGGCGGACACAACCGTTCGCGCCATCAGCGACAGAAGGGCCAGACCTCGAGCAGCCCGTCGCAGCGAAACTCCGCCTCGCAGGCGGCCAGCTGACTGCGATAGCGGGTGGCGGTGCGCTCGACCTGGCCGGCCGCACGCTGGACGGCGGGCTTGCCGCGCCAGGAGCCGCGGCGATAGCCGCCCTGGCCCTCGTGATAGGCCAGGTAGAGGTGGCGGGGATTATGCAGGGAGACGCCGGTCATGCGCCGGGTGCGGGCGTTGTACCAGCCGATGAAGTCGGTGGCGTGCTTCATGTGGGTGCGCCGCGCGAACAGCCGCCCGGCGTCCGCCTCGTATTCGCCCCACACCGGGTCCTGGGCCTGGGCATAGCCGTAGGCCGAAGACGGCCGGGTCCAGGGAATGAAGCCCAGCAGCGTCTGGCGCGGTGGCTTCACGTGGCTGCGGAAGCTGGATTCCCGCTGGATGAAGGCCATCTGGGTAGCGATGGGCGTACCCCACTTCTCCTCGGAGGCCCGAGCATAGTCGTACCAGTCGGGCTGCTCGCGGAAGATCTCGCAGACGTTCGACTGGTTGTCGGGCGGCGCCAGCGCCAGCATGGCGCAGCCGGGCAGTGCCAGCAGCAGGGTCGCGGCCAGGAAGCGAAGCGAGAGACGACGCTCACGAGCTTGGGAGAGGAAATCGAGAAGACGAAGATGGGCCATGATGTCCGCTATACCTTGGAGAACAGTCCGATGATAGCAGCGCCACCGGGGCATCCTCCCGGTGCGCGAAAAAGCGCGGGGCCGCTCGCCGCGACCCCGCTCGTGACCATCCCGACCCTAGCGGAATAGCCCGGTCTTGTGGCTGACGTCGGAGCTCGTCATAGAGTAGCGCCGCACCACGTCCTCCTCATTGAAGAGGATCGTCAGCTCTTTCTTCTGACCAGAGGCCGAGGAGCCGAACAGGTTGATCACCGGCACGAAGTTGATGGCGTCCGCCGAGACTTCGGAGAGGCTGTACTCCCAGATCTCCATGCCGCCGTCGGTGAAGCTGGTCTCCATCGGCGAGCCGAAGGTGTCCCGAACCTGCGTCTGAGTCGTGACGCCCTCGGTAATCACGCGAGAGACGGTGGCCTCATCCTGATCTCTCAGGGACTGGTTGCCGCTGGAGGCACAGCCGGCAAGGAGCAGCAGGGAGAGCGCAATAAGTGCGTTTCTGAACATGATGGGTTTCCGTTGCGATGAGTGGAATGCCCGCTTCCGTCGGGCAAGTGAACCATCGGCGGGCAACACGTTTTCTTTACCTCCGATCCGGCCTTCCCGTCGCAGCCGCGTAGCATCAACGACACATGCTTACTCCGTGGTCAGCCGGTCCTCCTGCTGCTCCCTCGTCCCATGCACACGAAAGCACTGCTTGCCGGCCTCCTTGGCCAGATACATGGCCTGGTCGGCGTGGCGCAGCAGCTGGTCCTCATCGCCGCCTTCAGCCGCGTCGTAGTAGGCCACCCCCAGGCTCGCGGAGACCTCGAGGCAACGCCCCTCGATCTCCACGGGCGCCGCCGTGGCCGCCAGCAATCGATGGAGCACCTGCTCGGCCTCTTCCGTGCTCGCCAGGTTCATCAACACGGCGACAAACTCATCGCCACCCAGGCGCGCCAGGGTATCGCTGGCGCGCAGCTCGTCCTGCATGCGTTCGGCCAGCGCGACCAACAGACAATCGCCGATGGCATGGCCGTGGGTGTCATTGACCGCCTTGAAGCCATCCAGGTCGATGAACACCACGGCGAGGCGCTGACCACTGCGGTCGGCCTGGGCCATCGCCACGCGCAGCCGATCGGCGAGCAGGGCGCGGTTGGGCAGGCCGGTGAGGGCATCGTGCTGAGCGGCATGGGTCAAAGCGCGCTGATGCTCCTTGAGGCGGGTGATGTCGGAGAGCAGGCCCACGTAACGCTGCACCGCCCCTGCGGCATCGGTGACGGCGCTGATGGTCAGCCGCTGGGGATAGACCTCGCCGTTCTTGCGGCGATTCCAGACCTCGCCGTCCCAGTGGCCGGTGCGATGAAGGTGCTGCCAGAAGTCCGCATAGAAGGCCGAGGGATGTCGGCCAGCACCAAGCAGGCTGGCGTTGCGCCCCACCGCCTCGTCACGGGCGTAGCCGGTGATCTGGCTGAAGGCATCATTGACCTCCAGCAGCTCACCGCCGGGCGCGGTGATCATCACGCCCTCGTGGGAGTGGGTGAAGACCCCGGCGAGCAGGCTCAGGCGATCCTGCTGCTGGCGAAGCTGCCGGTTGCGTCGGGCCAGCATCACCAGCAGCACCACGACCAGCAAGCCGGCGGCCGCGAGGCCAAGCAGGAAGCCGGCGTAGCGCTGCCAGATGTCGTGCCAGGTGAAGTCGGGCACGGCCTCGAAGGGCGGCAGGCGCAGGCGACGCGCCAGGTTCTCCACCGGCAGGTAGTCCTGGGGCGGGGCGAAGCCAGCGATCATCGCCGTCCGGGCGGCACGATGCTCGGGCTCGAGGGTGAACAATGCCACGGCAATCCGCCGCACCGTCTCGGCCGGCACCTGGGGCATGACGACGAAGGGCCACTCGGGATAGAGACGCGTGGAGACGGCGAACGGAAAGCTCACTAGCCGCTGCGGATGAATCACCTCCAGCTGCCCAGAGGCCAGGCGCCCCTCGATGACCAGCCGCTCGAGGATGCCCGTGCGAATGAAGCCGACCTCCGCCTCACCCGCCAGCACCGCCGCCACCACGGCATCATGACTGCCGGTGATCACGGGCTCGATGTCGCGCCGTGGGTCGATGCCGGCGTCCATGAGCTCCAGGGCATGAGTCTGGTAGCCGCCCAGGAAGCGCCGACCCGGCATGGCGATACGCCGCCCCGCAAGATCCTCCAGGCGCTGAATCTCGTCGTTGCCCGCCATCTTGATCATTGTACCCCCCAGGCTGCTGACGGGCTGGCCGTGCTGGGCGTTGATGACGGTCGCCAGCGCTCCGGTCAGGCTGTTGTGGCTGCGGATCTCGATGTAGTGACTGGGGTTGGTCATCAGCAGGTCGAGGCGCCGATGGGAAATCGCCTCCTCGATCTCGTCCAGCGTCATCACCTCGAGCTCGACGCGGTGATCCGGCAGCTGCGCGCCGAGGTACTCGGCCAGCGGGCGATAGCGCGCCTCCATTACCGCCTCGGGGCGATAGGCGAAGACGCCAAGCGTCAGCGTCCCCTCCGCCAGGATCGAGCCGGGCAGCAGCAGCACACCGAGCAGCAGCAGGCGACAGAGGCTCATGAGCTCTCTCCCCTATCGGGCAGATAGCGCGGAGTCGAGAGTGCCTCCAGGTCATCCGGCCCAATCAGCTGCCCGTTGGCCACCATGACCTCGTTGAGCAGCCGCGCGGCCCTCACCAGATCACCTTTCGGGCCGAAATAGTCCAGGTTGCCGCTAGGCCCCGGCAGCTCCAGCCCGGCGTAGGAGGCGCGCACCTCATCGAAGCCGAGCCCGCGCCATGCGCCGATGCGGCGCATGGCATCCTGGGGGCTGATCCGCAGGTGATCGAGCCCGCGGAAGTGGCCGGCCACCAGCGCGCTTACCGCACCGCCTCGCCAGCGCAGGCGATCACGCCGCACCGCCAGCACATCGAGGATGACGTCAGGGAACTGGCTGCTATCAAAGAGGCGCACCGCCCCCTCGCGCAGCAGCCGGCTGGCGGTGGGCTCATAGGTGATGGCCGCCTCGATGGTTCCAGTCTTCCAGGCCGCGAGCTGCTCGTTGGGCGCCATATCGACCACCTCCAGGTCGTCGCGAGCCAAGCCGGCGGCGGCGAGGAACTGCGACAGCACCAGGTTACCCACGGCCGTCCCCTCCACGGCGATGCGCCGACCGGCGAGCCCTCTTGGGGACGCGATGCCCGGCCGGGCCAGCACCATGTCGGCGCCCACCGAGTCGTCGCAGACCGCGATCACCGTCAGCGGAATCCCTTCCGAACGCGCCACGAGCACCTCGTCCAGGGTCAGGGCGGCCCCGTCGAGCTCTCCGCGACGCAGCCCGGCCAGGGAATCTCCGGCATTGCCGCCCTCGCGCAGCACCACCTCGTCCGACAGCCAGCCGAAGGCCCGCGCCAGGTAGAGCGGCTCGTAGCCCGGCCAGGGATGGAGGCCGATGGCCAGCGGCCCGCCGGGCGAGCACCCCGCCAGACCCAGCGGGGCCGCTGCCAAGGCGGCCATGGCGATCAAAAGGTCACGTCGATGCATGGAAGGTCATCCGCGGAGCGCCGTAGTTTTGAGCCGCCTTGTCCACTCGAGCCTGCGTCGGTCAGAGGGTCACCGAACGCGCCGCAAAATATTACCAATATGTGATCTCGCCTTCCCGATGGATCGCCATCTCGGCAAGGGGGGAGGAGCGAGAAGTTACATGTCATAGAACGGCCGACGGACCGAATTCTTGAGCATTCGTGCGGCCTCACTGCTCGAGCATGCGCAGCGTGTGCGCCTTCTGGTCCCTGACGGCGCGATCGAGAATGGCGTGAAGCTGCTCGACGTCCTCCGGCATCTCCGATGCCATGCCGGTCGCGTCGAAGCGCTCGAGGGTCTGGTGGGTATCGTCGATCACCGCCTGAAGCTTATCGATCACCTGCTGGTGGTCATCCGGTGTCATGTCGCCTCCAGAAATAAAAAACCGGCCCCATGAAGGGGCCGGTTCGGTGGCATTGCCATAGGGAAAGCTGCTTCCCCTAGCGCAAGCCTTAGCCCAGCAGAGACAGCACGCTCTGCGGGAGCTGGTTGGCCTGAGCCAGAACCGAGGTACCTGCCTGCTGCAGGATCTGGTTCTTGGTCATGTTGGCCACTTCGGTCGCGTAGTCGGCATCTTCGATGCGCGAACGAGCAGAAGACAGGTTGGTTTCGTTGGTGCTCAGGTTGGTGATGGCAGACTCGAAACGGTTCTGGATGGCACCCAAGTCGGAGCGCAGGGAGTCAACCGTACCCAGCGCAGTATCCAGCTTTTCCAGCGGATTACGCGACGCTTCTTGTGCATCGGACTGCCCAACCAACGCTTGGCTTGCCTGGCCCGCATCTTTAACGTAAACCACTTCATTAAGGGCGAGGTCATTACCTTCAACGGTAACAGCAGCATCAGATGTTACCTGACCACCGGCATCCACAGAGTAGTTGTTTCCATCCAGCGTCAGAGAAGCACCGACGGAGCTACCACCGGCATCTTTTACGTCCACTTCACGGGCTACTTCATTAGTACCGAAGGTAGTGAAGTTGGTGCCTGCATCGTAAGTATTAGCCCCACCAAAGGTGCTGTCATCAGCGAACAAAGAGCCTTCATCGATTGATAGGGTGCCGCCAGCACCGCCAGCGCCAGCACCTGACAGCGTCACTGTAACGTCTTGGCCTTCAATCGTCGCTGAGTAAGTACCGTTACCTTGAGTAGCTGTTGCAGCCGTATCACGGGTCCAGGAAACACCGCCTACCGTAGCGCTGTCGCCTTGAGCAGAAGTCTCAAACGCAGCACCGAAAGCATTTGCCACATCTTGAGCCAATGTACCAGCAGCTCCATCAGTGACGCTGGTGTTAGCGGCATCGCTGGTAATGTTGCCGGTGGTCTGGCTCACGTACAGCTGGTTGGTACCGTCTGTCACCTTGCCGCTGACCACGTCAACCTCAACATTGCCAGCGGTAGAAGTTGATGTACCTGTATCATCTACGATACCTACAGTGTAGTTGGAAGTACCTTCAGCACCGAATTCGTCGACCATTGTTTGCAAGTCGGCCGCTTTATCACCGCTCACAGTAAAGTTATTCAGGCCAAGTGATGTGGCATCGATTTTTTGCAAATCAATGCTGATCGTTTCGTTGTCGTTGGCACCCACCTGAATTTTTAGAGCACCGTCTTGCTGCAGGACTTTAGTACCGTTGAAGTCGGTCTGTTCAGAAATACGGTTAATCTCATTAAGACGCTGACCGATCTCCGCCTGGATGGAGTTCAAATCTTCCTGAGAGTTGGTACCGTTCTGTGCCTGAACACTCAGCTCACGAACGCGCTGCAGGTTATCGTTCACCTGATTGAGTGCACCTTCAGCAGTTTGCGCGACGGAAATACCGTCGTTGGCGTTGCGCTGTGCCTGACCCAGACCGGTGATCTGGCTACTCATGCGGTTGGCGATGGCCTGACCGGCGGCGTCGTCCTTGGCGCTGTTGATACGCGAGCCAGAGGAGAGGCGCTCCATGCTGGTAGTCAGGGCGTTCTTCGACTCGTTCAGGTTTTGCTGACCGATCATCGCGGTGATGTTGGTGTTGATTCCCATTGCCATCGTAATGTCCTTCCTATTTTCGGGGGGCTCCATTGGCGGGCCCGCTGCGAGTTACCGAGGCCCAGCGGGCCTGCCACAACGGCGCCGTTGGCCGTTACTCTCTATAACGACTGTCCGCGGACGAACTTTAGTATTCGATGCGATTTTTTTGGTACAGCTTGCTTGACATGCCGCGCGCCGGGGCAAGCCGGCCATCACGACAGCGCCCCGACCGCAAGAGCCGGGGCGCAAGACGAACCGCTTCAAGAGGATGAAAAGGCCGCAAGAGGATCAGTCGCGGCCGAGCTGAGCGTCCAGAGAGGCGAACTGCTGGGTAAGATAACTGCTGGTCTGGTTCATGTTGGCGATCATGGCATCAAGTTGACCGAACTGGGCGCGGTATCGCGCGACGGTGCTCTCCACGCTCTGTTCCATCCGCGCATAGCGGCGATCAAGACTCTCCACCTGGCTCTCCGATCCCTCTATCGCACTGGCGATCAACCCATCATCATCCAGGAAACGTCCCAGGGTGGCGTCTACACGCCCGGCTAGACCGCCCTCCTCGTCGGCCCCGGCGAAGAAGTCGGCCAGCTGATCGGGATCCGCCGCGACGACCTCGCCGAGCTTCTCCTCGTCCAGCTCCAGGCGCCCCTTCTCGTTCAGCGATACGCCGAACTGCGACATGACCGAAAGCTCACCGCCTGCCACGCTGCCGGTCAAGTCGCGCACCAGGTCCGATTCAATGTTGCGCACAGTGCGATCACCGATCAGCTCCCCGGAGGCACTGTCATCGCCGCCGTAGGCCGTCATGCGACCGATCGTAGACTGCAGTTCGTTGTAGGACGACACCAACTTACCCACGGCCTTCTTGAGCCCGCCGGTATCGCGCGACACTTCCAGGCTGAGCGTCTCCCCGGCGTAGGAGGGATCCAGCTCCAAGGTGACGCCCTGGATGGCGCCCTCTACGGTGTTGGTGGGGCTGGTGATAGTGATGCCGTTGATGCCCAGCTCGGCATCGTTGCCAGGGCGCAGGGTCGTGGCGTCTTCGCTCAGCGGACCGCTATCGAAGGAGAGGCCTACGAGAGACGCCTCTTTCCCTGTCTGTCGAGAGCTCAGCGCCAGGCGATAGCCGGTGCCGTCATTGACGATAGAGGCGTCCACACCGGCCTCCTCGTCGGCATTGATGGCATCGCGCACCTCTTCCAGGCTGCTACCAGCGGCGAATTCCATCGTCACGCTGTCGCCGCTTGGTGTTTGGGCATCGTCGAGGGTGCCATCGGCATTGTAAGCGGCACCGAAGTCCAGGGTGAGGGTAGTGGCCTCGGTGAACAGCGCCTCGTCCGGCGAATAGGTCGCGTCGGTAGACTTGGTCGCCAGCGTACCGGCCGTCGCGGTCCGATTGACGCTGACCTCGTAACGTCCCGGGCTCGCCTCGGCGCTGGTGATAGCGCTCAGGCCATCGCCCTGCACCTTGGCGGACAGCCCCTCGAAGAGCGAGGGGTCGTTGAGCGCCGCCACCGCGTCCTGGAACTTGTTCAAGCCAGACTGCAGGCGTCCGAAGGCGGAGATCTTTGACTGCTCCTGACTCCTCTGCACCGTCAACGGCGCCAGCTTCTCACGCTCGGCGGAGCGCAGCTGGTCGAGCAGACCGTTGAGATCCAGGCCGGAACCGATGCCGAGAGATGAGATGCTGGCCATGTGAAAGCCCCTCCATGAGCGCCCATAAGATGTCTGCCACAGGATATCGACCGTGACGAGGCAAACTTTAACAAGAAAGGCGCAGTGCCGATGGGCATTCAATAGGCAAGCTACCGCGACTTTTCCTGACGGCCCTCAAGCCTGCCGCATAGCGGGCGATATTCCTGCCTGTAGTTACCCAACGCCGCCTGGAGTCGAAGCGCCTTGCCTGAACCGAGCCCACACGCCGCCACCCTTCATGCCCGAGACGTCGTCTACGACCTTATCCCCAAGCTCAAGACCACCGAACGCCTTGTGGACAGCACGCTTCAAGGCCGGATCACGCGCTGCGCCGATGCGGACGAGAAGGCCAGGCTTCAAGAACTGAAGGTCGAGTTCGAGCTGGAAATCTCGATGATCCGCATGAACTTGGAGCATCTGATGCGGCGCTACTCACGCCAGCTGGAGGAGGCCGTCCAAGATGGCGCATCGCGCCAGGGGGCGAAGCTGACGCTGGACGCTCACGAGGCCGTCGCCATCGAGAGTGCACGCACCCTCTACCGCCGTGCCCAGACGCTGGCCCTGGCCACTTGATGGTCGTTGCGCCTGGCGCCATGAGCAATACGCCGAATTCTCATGTGGCACGAGAAATCGTGACAAAATTGCGACGAAGGTCTAGTAAAGACCCCGGCGGAAATGCCGAGAGAGCTTCTGACAGAGGCTTATAGTCCGCACAACGTTACCCAATATGAAGCCATCACCAAGCCTTCATATTTTGGCTGCATGGTGAGCCCATCCATTCCAGCATTGTCTTGTATCGTCAGAGCCATTTAAATACTTTACTTAATCATTGATTAGTAATATATTAATATTAGGCGCTTGAACAGCGTCATCGCGAAGCTGCCATGAGACGAGCAAAAATGCCGCCTGGCAGTCCGCCCTGATGGGCTTCGCAACAGAGCGCAAGGGAACTGCACATGACTTACCACATGTCCGCCGTGGCGACGCTCGTCGTTGCGCACGCCTACCTGCCGTTCAGGCCACATCACAATGCCGCCCCCTGTTCAGGGGGCGCCAATCACTCCTGCCTACTCCAACCAGAAACGGAGTCATGATGAAGCGGTTTGCCACCGTGGCGCTACTGTGCGCCGGGCTGCTGGCTGGTTGTAAGACCACCATGCTGGCGCCACCTGTCTCGTCCTCACCCTCCTCCGCCGGTGCCGTCATGATGAGCCCCGGCGCACTGATCGAACAGGAACACCTCGATCGGATTCAGCGAATTCGCCGGCTGGCCGAGCAGTGCGACGTGCCGCCTCCCAGCGTGGATCAGCAGCTGTTGCTGCCCAAGGAGCTCTTCAGCACCGACCGAGACCTGCCGGTCATTCGTGTGGCGTGGAGCGACCGAATCTTCTTTGCTACCGATCAAGCCACACCGCTGTCCACCTCTCGTCCCATGATTTGCACCCTTGCCGGCGTGATGAGGGGCGACCTTCCCGATACTCATTTGGTGGTGGTTGGACATACCGACGCACGGGGCAGCGAAGCCTACAACGATGCGTTGAGCCTGGAGCGCGCGAAAAACGTGACTCAACGGCTGATTGAACTCGGAGTCCGCCCTGAACAGGTCGATTACATCGGCATGGGTGAATTGCAGCCGGTGGCACCCAACAGAACGAGTCTGGGCATGGCCAAGAATCGTCGAGTGGAGTTCTTCCTGGGCGCCTACTCAGAGATCACGCTGGAAGCAGTAAGCCGCGTACCGATAAACGAAGCTCATCGACGCCTGGCGGAAGCGCCATCACGCGAACGCAAAGTCTCGTCGGTAGGTCGTGAGCGCTCCGTTACCGTTCATGCTCCTGCAACGCGTCAGCCTGATAGTTCCGGCGAGACCCGTCAGGCCGATACAAAACGCAAGAGTCGACAGGTAGACGCCGGCGAGCCGACATCACGAGAGATCACTATCGGTGGCCGTGAACGCACACTGGACCTGCCGGCCATCGTCTATCGCGAGCCGGCCATCGGCAGCCGTCAAAGTGGATTCTGAATTCCGAACCTTAAATCGTCATGCAGGGGGTCGCTAAAATGCAGAGCAAGGAAAAAGATAAATATCGTGACGATGCCGTCACCATCGATGACGCAGAAGTCAGGAAAGTGGCTGAGAAGTGCCTGGCCTTTCGCTGGTCTTTCCCCGATGAAGCTGCCTTTCGCAATGAGCTAAGGGAGACGGCTGCTCAGGAAGCACGCACTGCCCAGGGACAGATCGTGCTTACCGAGCATGGGCATACTCCTGAGATGGAGGGGCTCATCTTTTCTCGCCTCCTCCGGCAGACTGCCGGCTGGGTAGAGGTAAAGACAGCCTTCACTAACATTCTCGCGCCGCACAGCAAGCTGCTCGAAGAGACTGCCAACCTTAAGGAAGAGAAAGCCTCACTGCAGGATCAGCGAGTGAACCTGAAGCAGAGCCTGACGGCCGAGTGGGAAGAGACGAAGAGTGAGTTCAAGGCCGCTCGCAGGGAGGCCGCCAACGCCGAGGATGAGTACGAGAAACTTTACGAACGCCACGGCAACCGTCACGCCAAGATCGTAAAACTGGGCATCTATCTTCCTACCTTGGCGCTGATCGGCATGGTGGAATGGCTGATCAACTGGGAAGCCGCGAATGCGCTCTTCGCCCAGCCTTACCTCGCGGCCGGCATCGTCATCGTGGTAGCCATGGCAGTGGCTGCCGCCTCCCATGAACACGGGACCCTGGCAAAGCAGTGGAGTCACCGCTGCGGTTTTGCGGCTCCCCCCGGTATTCGTAGCCGCAACTATACAGCGTTGGGGTTCACCACCTTGCTGTTTATCGCAGCCATGACCCTCGTCGGTTACATGCGCTACAAGCTGGCCTTCAATGACCTGGTCGGCGCTTCGGCCTTCGGCGGTGACAATCCCTTCGGCGCGCGGGGCTCCATCGGCGAGGTCTATACCGCGGTTGCCATGACCCTGATGGGCAACCTGATCGTCTGGCTGCTGGGAGCCATGGTGGCCTACTGGTTCCACGATAGTGACCCTGGCTTCGCAGAGGCACGGGAACGTCACCTGAAGGCCAGCAAGATTTTTGAAACCTGGTCGCGTCGCATGGAAAAGGCGATTCGTGAACGTGAGCAACGCTTGACCATGCAGATCGAGGAGGTGGAGAACACCCTCAACTCCCGCATGAAGCAGGGCCGCCTGCTGGTGGACATGAGCGAGCAGGTACAAGAACAAGAAAAGATGTTGTTCGGCCGCCTCAAGGAAGTGGTCGACGAGAATCTGAAGACCTACCGCCGTGCCCTGCTCGGCCTGATTAAGGCGGAAAACCTATCCGTATCGTTCCTCGATATGGAGAAAGGAGAGCTTAAGTCGCTGGAGTACGAGTCCTATCCGGTGGAGATGCCGGGAGAGTTCCTCAAGAAGCGGATGGAGTTCGGCCCTCTCATCGAGCGTCGTGCCTCAAAGCATCGCAAGTCCGAGGAGGTGGTCGCATGAGAAAGGTCTCAGGGAACACGAACCTCCTGTTTGGCGCCATGGCGCTGACCAGTGTCGCGATGTTCGGTGGTGTAAGCGATGCTCAGGCCCAGGGGCTGTTTCGCAGCAGTTCCGGCTCTATCTGCGAACAGGCGGAGGCGGCTGGACTAGAGCCGATGCGGCGTACGCTCGTATATGTCGACAAGCAATCTCTGTCGCTTTCACGCAACGATCAGGGCTGGTTCAATGCACTCAACCAGGTCCTTCAACAGACCATGACGACCGCCGAGCCGCTGGAAATGATCGTCATGGATAGCGCTGAAGGTACGGCAAAGTCCTATGGCCAGAGAATCTGCTATCCGGTTATTGAAGAGCGATATCAGGAGCATTTTAAAAGCTCAGGTATCGGTAGTTTGTTGACCAACGACCTGATTGATCAACTGCCCGACCTTCAGCAGGAAGTCCAGGTGAAGATGCAGGACCTGATCGCTCAAGGCTATGTTGGGGCCCCGGACACGCGCAGCCAGTTATCTCCCGAGCGTGTGGACAAGCGCTATCTATTGCGCGCCCTGCAGGCGGATTCCGCACGCTTCGTCAGCGACCTGCCCACTCGCGTGATCATCTACTCGAGCATGATCGAGAACTCGGATCTGACCGAACTGCCGTCGATCCTGGACGCATCCGGCGAAGAGCGCCTAGCTCAGGCCACCGAGGCCCTGGAAAACTTACCCCGTCTCGATTTTCAGGGCGCCATGGTCTATGGCTTTGGCACCGGCGCCACTCTGGAGAATCCCTCGGCGACCGATGCGCTGGGCGAGTTCATGCAACAGGCCGTCTACCTGGCCAACGGCTATCCGGTGGCGTTCTCTCGCGAGCTGGCTGTTCGCCCCATCCGCCCCTCATCCGCCACGAGCTACGACATGACACTCGAGGTCGAGGAGCGTGAGCTGAAAGGCCGCATGCTTCTGATGTCCGATGCCGACGGCCGCCTGACCGACAGCCATCTGGATCTTGGCACCGGAAACCGTAGCGCGCACTTCGACAATGGGCGCCTGGTATGCAGCCAGGACGACCAGTGCCAGCTCGAGGGAAAGCTCGCGACGAAGCTGCTGTTCGAAGATCCCGAGAATATCTTCCTGGAAGGCAGCCGCGACGTGCTTTCCGGTCATCTTGGGTTCCGTAATGATCGCCTGGCGGATAGCGATAACCCAGCACTCTTGCCACTCGAGGCCAAGGCTCGGCCCTGAGATTGGTAACTCAAAAGAACCATAACCACGTAACGCAGGAAAAAAAAGATGAAGAAGATCTTTCGCCCCACTTTTCTTATCGCGGCCCTGTTGGCATCTGCTCTCTTCCTGAGTGGCTGCCAGGCCTTGTCACCCCAGCAACGCGCCGCCTTAGGCACATCAGTCGGCGCAGTGGCGGGCGCCCTTGTGGGCTCCCAGCTCGGCGATGGGAGCGGCCGCACTGTCGCGATGGCTCTGGGTGCCGCGATCGGTGGCTATGTCGGCAACCAGTTTGCCGACTATCTCAACCAGCAAGAGCAACAATCCTTGGCGCTTTCGACCAAGAAAGCACTGCGTGCCAACGAGGGGCGCTCAGGGAGCATAGAGTGGGCCAGCGATCAACGCTCGAACGTAGCTGGAGAGATTCACTTCGGGCAGCCCGTTTCGGTGGACGATGGCCGGGCAAGCCAGACGCTCGCTGCGGCACGCGGCGATGACTTGACGGCCCAGGAGAAAGCTCAGATGGCCAGCCTCTCCACGGGCACCCAATGCCGTGCCACCCGTACCTCTCTCTCCGTTGAGGATCGCGACGTTGCCGACGGCGCTATCTGGTGCCGTACAGCCAAAGGCGATTACATGCCTCTGAATATGATGGCCGCATAGTTTCACGCCACCAGATAAGATAGTGCCCTCCGTCTTTTCCACCTCATTGAGAAGTATCGGAGGGCTGCTTTTCAGACATTACTGATACCTGTAACGCAAGGATGCTTTATCACATGAAGAAGCTTTTGACCTTCAACACCATGGTCACTCCCAAGATCATCACGATTATCTATTGGCTCCTGTGCTTCGGAGCCGTGGTTGGCGGAATTGGCCTGATGTTTTCCGGTTACCGCGGCCCTTCGGCAGGCACTATCTTCATCGGGCTGGTCACTATTGCGGGCGGCATTCTGAGTGCACGCATCTGGTGTGAACTTCTTATCGTGCTGTTCAAGATTCACGATAACCTGAAAGTCATCGCGGAACGCCCCCATCAGTAACACTTGAAACAAATAAAGAAACTCTCCACCTAAAAAACCCGGGATTCTCAAACCTCACAGTGATCCCGGGATTAATTACGGTTATCCAAGCCGTCCTATGAGACGGCGATGTAGTTTTTTAACTCTCGGCAAGGCAAAGTACACCGCAATCTCCAGCGCTCCTCGCCGAGTATCACTGTTGCCGTTGATCATTGAGGCCGTTTCAATCCTCTGCCCGAGGCCTTCCCTGGCCCCGAAGAATATCGACGAATGACCTCAGGCCCGCTCGGCCTCTTTCTCAGCTTGGGCGGCCGAGCCGCCCATGCCCGCCGTATAGCGCTGCGTCAGCGTGAAGCCGCCCACCGTCTGGGCGAGACGGTTGGCCTGCTCCTTCAACTGCTCCGCGGCGGTGGTGGATTCCTCCACCAGGGCGGCGTTCTGCTGGGTCATGCGGTCGAGCTCGCTGACCGCCACGTTGACCTGGCCGATGCCATCGCTCTGCTCGCCGGTGGCGGCGGTGATCTCGCCAAGCACGTCGGCGACACGAGTCACGCTCGCCACGAGTTCGGCCATGGTCTCACCGGCCTGGCGCACCTGGCTGGCGCCCTGCTCGGTGCGCTCCGCGGAGGTATCGATCAGCGCCTTGATCTGCTTGGCGGCGTCGGCCGAGCGGCTGGCCAGCTGGCGCACCTCGCCGGCGACCACCGCGAAGCCGCGGCCCTGCTCGCCGGCCCGAGCGGCCTCTACCGAGGCATTGAGCGCCAGCAGGTTGGTCTGGAAAGCGATGCCGTCCATCACGCCGACGATCTCGCTGATCTCCCGGGAGGAGTCGGTGATGCCCTGCATGGTGGTCACCACCTGATCGACGGCCTCGCCGCCGCGCTTGGCCGTGTCGGCGGCCGACTCGGCCAGACCGTTGGCCTGGCGGGAGGACTCGGCGGTATGCTCCACGGTGCTGGTGATCTCCTCCATGGAGGCGGAGGTCTGCTGCAGGCTGGAGGCGGCGTTCTCGGTGCGCCGCGACAGGTCCTGGCCGCCCTGGGCGATCTCGGTGGCCGCCACGTGCACCGATTCGCTGCTGTCGCGGATGGTCAGCATCACCGTCTCCATGCGCGAGACGAAGCGGTTGAAGGCGTTGGCGATCTGCGCCACCTCATCGTTGCCCTCCTCGGGCAGGCGCCGGGTCAGGTCACCGCTGCCGCTGGCCACGCTCTCCATGGCATCGCGCGCCGCCAACAGCCGGCGGAAGACCACCTTGAGCAGGGCGCCCAGCAGCAGCGCCGCCAGCAGGCCGACCACCACCAGGGTGGTGGCGGAGGCGCTCATCACCCCGCGCAGCCCGGCGGTGGCCTCGTGCTCGTCGAGGACCACGCCCAGCTCCCAGTTGCTGCCGGCGATGGGGGTTACGGCAAGGCGCTTGTCGGCCCCGTCGACGACCACCGGCTGCCAGGCCTCCTCGGCCCCGCCCAGCGTGGCGATGAAGCCGGGCGTCATCGCCGCGCTCATCCGGGTCAACGGCTCGAGGGTCAGGTCGCCATCGGGATGGGCGATCAGGGTCTCGCCCTGGCTGCTCAGGAAGGCGAAGCTCGCGGGCGTGGGGCGGATCGCGGCGACCTGCTCGATCAGCTTATCGATCACCACGTCGCCGCCGATCACCCCCACCAGCCGGCCATCACGCTCGACCGGGGTGGCCACGGTGACCACCATGCCGCCGGTGTTGGCGTCGACGTAGGGCAGCGAGACGATGGTCTCATCGCGCTCGGTGGCGGCGAGGTACCAGCCGCGCTGGCGCGGGTCGTAGTCCTCGGGCGGGACCCAGCCGTCGGAGGACGTCAGGCTGCCATCGGGGCGGCCGAAGTAGGCCGACAGGAAGCCGCCGGACTCGGCCAGCTGGATCAGCGCCTGTGTCGAGGCCTCGCCGGTGACCGGTTTACGGGCCGCTTCGACCATGCTGGCACGGGCGCCGATCCACTCCTCGATGGCCAGGGCGTTGCCGTCGGCCACGGCATCGAGCTGCTGGGCGATCTGTCGATCGTTATGGGATTGGACGGTGGAGTAGCTCGCCGCGCCGTTGGCGATCAGCGCCACGGCGATCACCACCAGGGTGGCGACGAGGATTCGCAGTCTCAGGGAACTCAGCATGGACACTCTCATGGGTAGGGGAGTTTTTTTATTGGCCGACCCCGGGTGCCAGGTGCCGGCGATCCGACCTATCGGCCTGTGTCGCCAAGACTTGAGCGAGATCAACAAACTCGACGCCGCCGCGAAAAACAAAAGAGATACCTAATAAATAGAGGGCTGGGGGATTGGAGCCCGCGCTTCGGGCTGGCAACATGCTTATATATACCCGAACGGTGTCGTCTCGGTCGTGAAGACGACAGCAACCCGAGTGGTAGCCAACCTGACGATCGTCGAGCCCCTGACAGCCGCCCTGCGGCGACATCTGCTTTCCCTGCGCGGACGCCTGCTGCTGGGCGTCGCGGCGGTGTGGGGCCTGCTGTGCGTGATGCTGCTGGCCTTCGGCTGGCAGTCCGGCAGCCTGCTGGTCGAGGAGTCCAACCGGGTGCACCTGCGCTACGAGGCGGAGCTCGTCCGCAATGCCATCACGCAGAAGATCGAGCAGCGCCTGGAGGCGCTGGAGCGCCTGGCCAAGCAGTTTCCTCGCGCCACCTCCGGCGCTCTGGCCGAGGGCGGCCACGACGAGATGCTGACCCTCTTCGAAGGCCTGGCGCTGGTCGATGCCGAGAACGTCGTCGTCGACAACTGGCCGACGATCGCGGGCCGCAACGGCCTCGACATCAGTCATCGGGCCTACGCCCGCTTCATGCGCCATGTGCAGCGACCCCACGTCAGCGACCCCTTCATCGGCATCGTCTCCGGCAAGCCGATGGTGATGATGCTGGTGCCCCGCCGGGACGCCCAGGGCCGCTACGCCGGTTTCCTCGGCGGGCTGGTGGAGATCGAGCGCAGCGAGCTGTTCGAGGACTTCAAGCGCCTGCGGCTGGGGGACGACGGCCACGTGGTGGTGGCCACGGCCTCGGGCCGTCTGCTCTATCATCCCGGCCAGCGCGATGACCTGCCGGGCTCTGTCGACGCGCTGAACGACCCCGGGCTCGACCTCGCCCTGCTGGGCTGGGAGGGCGAGACCCTCGGGGAGACCGGCCAGGAGCGCGAGGCCCTCAAGGCCTATCGTCAGATCTGGCCCGCCGACTGGGTGGTGGGTATCTACCTGCCCATGGAGCAGGCCTATGCGCCGCTGGCCAGCGTGATGCAGCGCATCACGCAGCGGGCCTGGTGGGCCCTGGGCCTGCTGCTGCCGCTGATGGGCGCGCTGATCTGGCTGACCCTGCGACCGCTGACGCGATTGGCGCAGCAGATCAAGGAGCTGAGTCTCGGTCGCCGACGCGAGCTGGTGATTCCCACCCGGATGACGGAGCTGCGCCGCGTGGTCGATGTCTTCAACGAGCTGGAACAGCAGCGGCTGCAGAGCCTGGGAGACCTCGAGCAGCGCGAGGCCTTCCTGCGGGGAATCCTCGACGCCTCGCCCCAGGGCATGTTCGTGACCGACACCCGCGGCCGGCTGACCTTCGTCAACGAGGCGCTCAAGGCCCTGCTGAACATCGCTCCACCGATCCGCCTCGCGGCCTGGGCGCGGCGCATTCATGACGAGGATCGCACGCCGATGGTCGAGGCCTGGCGGGCCAGCCTGCTCGAGCATCAGGACGTCGTGCGCCAGTTCCGCTATATCGACGAGCACGGCGAGACGCTGTGGCTCGACGTGCATACCAACGCGATCCACGTGGATGGCGAATTCATCGGCCTGGTGGGGGCCGTGCGCGACATCACCCAGCGCCAGCACGAGGACGCGCTGCGCCGCTGGGAGGCGGAGCACGACCCGCTGACCGGCCTGCTCAACCGCCGCGGCTTCGAGCGCCGCCTGGAGGAGGCCTTCGCCGCCTGGGAGAAGGCCGACACCCCCTCGGCGCTGATGCTGTTCGACCTGGACCACTTCAAGCCCATCAACGACGAGGGCGGCCATGCCCTGGGCGACAGCATGCTGCGCCAGGTGGCCGACGCCATGGGGGCCGTGACGCGCAGCAGCGACCACGCCGCCCGCCAGGGTGGCGACGAGTTCGCCATGCTGCTGCCCGGCTGCGAGTGGCCCCGGGCCATGCGCATCGCCGAGGCGCTGCGGGCGCGGATCGAGGCCAACGGCCTCGAACAGCACGGCAGGACCTGGCGGGTCACCGTCAGCATCGGCGTGAGCACCTTCCAGCACGGCGACCAGGCCGTGGAGGACGCGCTGCGTCGCGCCGACGCCGCGAGCTACCGCGCCAAGTCACAGGGTCGCAATGCCGTGATCAGCGCATGATCCCGCACTGTCACGGCCGTGAGATCACGCCACGCCGGATGATGGACCTCGGGCTGCGGCACCTGGCGCTCGCTTAACGCCTCGAGAGCGACTCAGGCCGGGGCGCCGTCGCGGATGAGGTAGCGCTCGGCGAAGGTCGCGGCGTCCGCCGGACGGCCGGTGAGAAACCCCTGGATCAGGTTGACGTGGTAGCGGGAGAGCGCCTGCAGCTGGTCCTCGGTCTCCACGCCCTCGGCCACGACCCGCAGGCCGAGCTCCTTGGCAAGGCCCGTCACCGCGGCGACGATGGCCGAGCTGCCTCGGCTCTCGCCGAGCTGCTGGATAAAGCTGCGATCGATCTTGAGGGTGGTCACCGGCAGGTCCTGCAGGTAGCTCAGCGAGGAGTAGCCGGTGCCGAAGTCGTCGATGGCGATGCGACAGCCCAGTTCGCGCAGCGCCTGCAGGGTATGGATCGCCTGCTGCTGCTTGTCGAGCAGGATGCTCTCGGTGAGCTCGAAGCCGATCTGGCCCGGCGGCAGCTCATAGGCCGCGTAGAGCGCGCGCACCTGGGCCACCAGGTCGCTCTGCCAGAACTGGCGCGCCGACAGGTTGACGGCGACGCGGGGCGGCGCGAGGCCGGCGGCCAGCCAGTCGCGCATCTGGGCGGCCACCAGGTGCATCAGCCGCTCGCCCAGCGGCAGGATCAGCCCCGAGCGCTCGGCCAGGGGAATGAAGTCGCCGGGGGAGACGTGGCCGAAGGTCGGATGATGCCAGCGCAGCAGCGCCTCGGCGCCATGCACCTCGCCGCTGTCACGGTCGAAGAGCGGCTGATAGTGCACGCCCAGCCCCGCGCCGGTCTCGGCGGTATTGCGCAGCGCGGTCTCCATCTTCAGCAGACCGTGATCCTGCCGGTGCATCTCGGCGCGAAACAGCCGGTAGGTGTTGCGGCCTTCCTTCTTGGCGCGATACATGGCGGCATCGGCCTGGCGCACCAGGGTCTCGACCTCGACCCCGTCATCCGGATAGAGGCTGATGCCCAGGCTGCAGCCGACCCGGAACACCTGCCCGCCCACCTCGAAGGGTGCACTCACCGACTCGATGAGGCGGCGCGCCACCCGGGTGACCTCGTCGACCTCGGCCACCTCGTTGAGCAGCGCGATGAACTCGTCGCCGCCCTGGCGGGCCAGGGTATCGTCCTCGCGAAGCTGGGCGCGCAGTCGCTGGGAGACCTTGAGCAGCAGCTCGTCGCCCATCGTATGGCCCAGGGCGTCGTTGACCTGCTTGAAGTGATCCAGATCGAGGAAGACCACGGCCAGGCGCTGCTGGTGACGATGGGCGTGGCGTATCGCCAGCTCCAGGCGATCCTCCAGCAGGCGTCGATTGGGCAGCCGGGTCAGGGGATCGTAATAGGCCAGGCGGCGAACCTGCTCCTCGTTCTCGCGGATATGGGTGATGTCGCTGAACAGCGCCGCATAGTTGCGGATCTCGCCCGCGTCGTCGCGGATGGCGGTGATGGTCAGCAGCTCCAGGAAGAGCTGGCCGTTCTTGCGCCGATTCCAGACCTCGCCGCGCCAGTAGCCGTGCTCCTGCAGGGTCTGCCACATGTGCTGGTAGAAATCGGCGCCGTGGCGCCCCGAGGATAGCAGCGCCGGCGTGCGCCCCGCCGCCTCCTCCAGGCTGTAGCCCGTCAGGTGCGTGAAGGCCGGATTGACGAACTCGATGCGGGTCTCGGCATCGGTGATGATGATGCCCTCCAGGGAGGAGTCGATGACCCGCTCCGCCAGCTGCAGGTTGCGGCGTGACTGGGCCAGGGCCTGGTCGCGCTGCTCCAGCGCCTCGCGCAGATCCTCCAGGTAGAAGTGCTCGGCGCCGGCCAGCAGGTCCTGGAACTCCAGCAGGCCGACGACGCCGCCCTCGTCGTCGAGAACGCCCAGGTGACGCACGCGCCGGTCGATCAAGAGGTCCCGGGCATGGATCAGCGCCTCCTCGACCCCGACCGTGAGCAGCGGCCGGCTGGCCAGCTCGCCGACCGCGGTATCACCGGGATGGCGGGCCACGAACCGAACCAGGTCGCGCTCGGTGAGGATGCCGAGCTCTTCGCCGTCACATGTCACCACGGCGGCATCACAGCCGGCCCGGTGCATCTGCTGCGCGGCGTCGTTCAGCGACAGCGCGCCTCCCAGCAGCAGGGGACGAGGGCGCATCGCATCGCCCACCTCACGCAGGCGCAGATAGGGTTCGATGCCCTGGTTCAGGGCCATGTCGGTCTGGGAGAGGATGCCTTTCGGGTTGCCGGCATCGTCCACCACCAGCAGGTGGCGGCAGCGCTCGGCACCGAAGCGCAGGGCCGCCGCCCCGACCGGAGTAGCCTGGTGGACACTGGCTACCGGATGGCTCATCACCCGCTCGATCGGCAGCTTCAGGGCCTCGGGGCGTGCGAAGTCGACGAGCAGGCTGTCGTGCTCGGTCCAGATGCCGACCGCCTGATCGTCCTGCACCACCAGCATCGCACTGAAGCGCCGCTCGGCCATGCGGGCCGCGGCCTCGCGCAGCGGTGTATCCGGCGTGCAGGTCAGCAGACCCGTCTGCATGATGCGCTCTACCGGAAACTCTTGCGTCATGGTGTCTCGCTTTGAGGAGGCGCTATGCCCAGGGGCCAGTTGATCCATATCAATAAAATGCGATGTACTTTAGGCCAGCTGGCCGGAAGAGGGAACCAGGCGCCGTGCCGGTTTCTTGATGCAGATCAATGAAGTCGCGACCCCCACCCCGCCGGGAAAGCAGGGCAGCAGCGAGAAGTGGCCGTGGATCACACCTGCATGTTCATGACGTCCTTGTAGGCCGTGACCAGGCGGTTGCGCACCTGGATGCCCATCTCGGTGGCCACGCTCGCCTTCTGCATGTCGACCATGACGTCGTTGAGTTCCACACCCGGCGTGCCGGCCTGGAACGCCTCGGCCTTGGCCCCGGCCTCGAGCTTGAGCTCGTTGATGCGGTGGATGGCCGACTGCAGCTCGCCGGTGAAGCCGCCGCCCACCTGGGTATCGACCCGCTGGCCGCTGGATGGCTGCGACGCCGCCTGGCTGGACAACGACTGCATCTGGGAGAGGATCGACTCGATCGCGGGCGCGCTCATCACAACCACCTTGGCCTGTAGGACACGAGAAAAGGACAGGCAGGCTACCAGCCCGGCGCTCGCGGCCAAGCGGCCAAATGCCTCATAAAAACGGGGCTTTTCTGGCCTTTAGGGTGACAGCGGGGGCGGATAATGGCCGCCATCAGAATTCCGCCCATTCCAGGGGCGGTCAACCGCGATGGACGGACAGCACTCGATGTCTTCTGCCTTGACGAACTTCGCCAACGCCTCCCGCCGCGCCGGGAGGCCCGCATGAGCAGTGGCGCCTCCGCCACCAATCCACAGGCCGGCCAGGGCTCGGCGGGGCTCGCGCGCCTGAAAGAGCAGCTGCGCGGCAACCCGCTGGTCGTCCTGCTGATCGCGGGCGCCGCCGCGATCGCGATCGTCGTCGCGCTGCTGATGTGGGCGCGCAGCCCCGACTACCGCGTGCTCTACAGCAACCTCAGCCAGGCGGACGGTGGCAGCATCATCAACGAGCTGGATACCCGCGGCGTCCCCTACCGCTTCAGCCAGGGCGGCCAGGCGCTGCTGGTGCCCGGCGAGCGGGTGCATACCCTGCGCCTGCAGCTGGCCGAACAGGGGCTGCCCAAGGGCGGCAACGTCGGCTTCGAGCTGATGGAGAACCAGGCCTTCGGCATCAGCCAGTTCGCCGAGCAGATCAACTACCAGCGCGGCCTGGAGGGCGAGCTGTCGCGCTCCATGGAGTCGCTGGGGCCGGTCAATGGCGCCCGCGTGCACCTGGCCCTGGCCAAGGACTCGGTGTTCGTGCGCGACCGCCAGCCGGCCAAGGCCTCGGTGGTGTTGACCCTGCATCCCGGGCGCGTGCTGGGCGAGGGGCAGATCAACTCCATCGTGCACATGGTCTCCAGCAGCGTGCCGGACCTGGCCGCCGAGGCGGTGACCGTGGTCGACCAGGACGGCCGCCTGCTGACCACCCCCGAGAGCAACGGCCTGGGGATGGACGGCACCCAGCTCGAGTACATCGCCGAGGTGGAGCGCTCCTACCAGCAGCGCATCGAGTCGATCCTGGCGCCGATTCTCGGCGACGAGAACGTCAAGGCGCAGGTCACCGCCCAGGTGGACTTCGCCCGCCGGGAAGAGACCTCGGAGCGCTACGCGCCCAACCAGCCGCCCAACGAGGCCGCGGTGCGCAGCCGCCAGAGCAGCGTCAACTACAGCGGCAGCGACGACCTGGCCGGCGGCATCCCCGGCGCCCTGAGCAATACGCCCCCCGGCGCCGCGCCGTCACCGGTGGAGAACCCGCCCGAAGGCGAGGAGGGAGCGGACGCCGAGGGCCAACAGGCCGGCGAGGACGCCCCGGGGACGCGCAACCTCAATCGCGACGACGTGATCAACTACGAGGTCGATCGCCAGATCTCCCATGTCCAGCACCGCCGCGGCCAGGTGGAACGGCTCTCGGCCGCGGTCGTGGTCAACTACCGGGCGATCCCGGACGAGCAGGGCGTGATGCAGCCGACCCCGCTGAGCGAGGACGAGATCGATCAGATCGAGCGCCTGGTGCGCCAGGCCATGGGCTTCTCCCAGGCCCGCGGCGACGAGATCGCCGTGGTCAACAGCCCCTTCACGCGGACGGGCCCGGAGATCGAGCCCCTCGAGTGGTGGCAGCAGCCCGATGTCCAGCAGCTGGCGCTGAGCCTGGGCCGCTACCTGCTGGTGGGCCTGGCGATCCTGCTGCTCTACCTGCTGATCCTGCGACCGCTGGTCAAGCGCGCCAGCCAGGCGCCGCAGCCGGCCGCGCAGCCCGCTCCCACCTTCCAGGCCAGGGTCGGCGAGGAAGACGAGCCGCGCACGCCTGCCGACGGCCGGGAAGACGACACCACCTACGACAAGCCGCGACGCACGCGCAAGGCCTCGGCCTACGAGGACAACCTCAAAGACCTTCGCGAGATGGCCGAGGAGGATCCGCGCATGGTGGCGATGATCGTTCGCAGCTGGATGAACAAGCATGAGTAAGCGTCAGGAAATAAGCGGTGCGCGGCGCAGCGCGATCCTGCTGCTGGCCTTGGACGAGGACAGCGCGGCCGAGGTGTTCAAGTACCTCTCGCCCTCCGAGATCCAGGAAATCAGCACGGAGATGGCCCGCCTGGACCAGGTCTCCCACGATGAGATGCGCCTGGTGCTGCAGGCCTTCAGCGACGAGACCGAAGAGTTCATTGCGCTCAATCTCAACTCCAGCGAGCACATCCGCTCGGTGCTGACCAAGGCGCTCGGCAGCGACCGCGCCTCCAGCCTGATCGAGGACGTGCTGGAGACCAGCGGTACGGGTTCCGGCATCGATGCCCTGAACCTGATGGAAGCCTCGATGGTGGCCGAGCTGATCCGCGACGAGCACCCGCAGATCATCGCCACCGTGCTGATCCACCTGGATCGTCACCAGGCGGCAGACGTGATGGCGCTGTTCGACGACAAGCTGCGCAACGACGTGGTGCTGCGCATCGCGACCTTCAGCGGCGTGCAGCCCGCCGCCCTGCAGGAGCTCACCGAGGTGCTGACCAACATGCTCGACGGCCAGAACCTCAAGCGCAGCAAGATGGGCGGCGCCCGCACCGCGGCGGAGATCCTCAACCTGATGAACTCCAACCAGGAAGAGGCCGCCATCGAGACGGTGCGCTCCCACAGCGAGGACCTGGCGCAGAAGATCATCGACGAGATGTTCCTGTTCGAGAACCTCATCGACCTCGACGACCGCAGCATCCAGATGATCCTCAAGGAGATCGACACCAACTCGCTGGTGGTGGCCCTCAAGGGGGCGCCGGAGACGCTCATGGACAAGTTCATGCGCAACATGTCCCAGCGCGCCGCCGATCTGATGCGCGAGGACATGGAGGCCCGCGGCCCGATCCGCGTCTCCCAGGTCGAGACCGAGCAGAAGACCATCCTGCAGGTGGTGCGACGCCTCGCCGACGGCGGCGAGATCGTGCTGAGCGGCGGAGACGACACCTATGTCTAAGCCCGGTGCATCCGACAGGGACGACGACCGCTCGCCCTGGCGCCGCTGGCAGATGGGCGAGCTCAAAGCCTCGCCGCGCCAGGCATCGAGCCATGCCCAGCGCCCCGAGGAGGCCCAGCGCCCCGAGGAGGCCCAGCGCCCCGAGGAGGCCCAGCACCCCGAGAAGGCGCCGCAGTCCGCCGAGCGGCGCGACGCGCAGCGCCGCCAGGCCGAGCTCAAGGCGCTGCGCGAGCGGGTCCGTCGCGAGGCCCATGAGGAGGGCCTCGCGGCGGGCCGCGAACAGGGCCATGCCGAGGGACTGGCCCAGGGGCTCGAGGAGGGGCGCCGACAGGCGCAGGAGGAGCTCGACGCGCGCCTCGCCGAGACGCTGACGCCGCTGGCCGAGCTCGCCGGTGCCTTCGGTGAGGCCCTGGAGACCCTCGACGAGAGCGTCGCCGAGGACCTGGTCGACCTGGCGCTGGCCACCGGGCACCAGCTCGCCGGCGAGGCCCTCAAGTCGAGGCCCCGCCAGGTGCTGGAGCTGGTTCGCGCGCTGCTGCACACCGAGCCGCCGCTGGTCGGCCAGCAGCGCCTCTGGCTGCACCCCCTCGATCACAAGCTGGTGAAGACGCACCTGGGCGATGAGCTCTCGGCCGCCGGCTGGACGCTGCAGCCGGACGACCAGCTCAGCCGCGGCGGCTGCCGGGTCACCAGCGCCAACGGTGAGCTCGACGCCACCTGGGAGAGCCGCTGGCAGGCCGTAAAGGCCCAGGTCCGCCACCGGCGGCCCGCCGCCCAAAAATCGGAGGACGCCAAGTAGTGGCCGAGTCGCTGTCCGCCAATTCGCACCAGGCCCACTGGCAGCGCGCCCTGCGCGGCGTGCGCGCCCGGGTGGCGCCGCTGCCGCCCTGCCGCACCAGCGGCCGGGTGGTGCGGGCCACGGGCCTGGTGATCGAGGTGGTCGGCCTGCAGGTGGCGCTCGGCAACGCCTGTCGCATCGAGCTGCCGGCCGGCCACGGCGAGCAGCGTCGCTTCGCCGAGGCGGAGGTCGTGGGCTTCTCCGGCGACCGGCTCTACCTGATGCCGCTGGCCGAGATCACCGGCCTGATGCCGGGCGCCCGGGTCTTCGCGCTCTCCGACGGGGCGAACGACAGCGCGCGACGCTTCCCCCTCGGCGAGGCCCTGCTGGGGCGCGTGGTCGACGGCAACGGCACCCCCCTGGATGGCCTGGCGCCGCTCGATGAGGCGCCCCGCGCGCCGCTCTCCACGCCGCCGCTGAATCCCCTGGCGCGCGCCCCCATCGAGGAGCAGATCGACGTGGGCATCCGCGCCATCAACGCCCTGCTGAGCGTCGGCCGCGGCCAGCGCATGGGGCTCTTCGCGGGCTCCGGCGTCGGCAAGTCGGTGCTGCTCGGCATGATGGCGCGCTACACCCGCGCCGACGTGATCGTGGTCGGCCTGATCGGCGAGCGGGGCCGCGAGGTCCAGGACTTCATCGACAACATCCTCGGCGAGGAGGGCCTGCGCCGCGCCGTGGTGGTGGCCGCCCCCGCCGACACCTCGCCGCTGCAGCGCCTGCAGGGTGCCTCCTATGCCACGCGGCTGGCCGAGGGCTTTCGCGACCAGGGGCGCAACGTGCTGCTGATCATGGACTCCCTGACCCGCTACGCCATGGCCCAGCGCGAGATCGCCCTGGCCGTGGGCGAGCCGCCGGCGACCAAGGGCTACCCGCCCTCGGTCTTCGCCAAGCTGCCGAACCTGGTCGAGCGCGCCGGCAACGCCGCGCGCGGCGGCGGCTCGATCACCGCCTTCTATACCGTGCTCACCGAGGGCGACGACCAGCAGGACCCCATTGCCGACTCGGCCCGCGCCATCCTCGATGGCCACATCGTGCTGTCGCGGACCCTGGCCGAGGCGGGCCACTATCCGGCCATCGATATCGAGGCCTCCATCAGCCGCGTGATGACCGCCGTCGTCGACCCGCAGCAGCAGCGCCAGGCCCAGCAGTTCAAGGGGCTCTTCTCGCGCTACCAGCGCAATCGCGACCTGATCAGCGTCGGCGCCTACCACCCGGGCAACGACCCGCAGCTCGACGAGGCGGTGCGGCGCTATCCCCAGCTCGAGGGCTTCCTGCAGCAGCGCATCGAGGAGAACAGCAGCATGGACGACGCCCGCCAGGCCCTGGCCGGCGTCCTCGGAGGACCGTCATGAGCCGTGATCGCACCTCGCTCGACACCCTCGTCGAGCTCGCCCGGGAGGCCCGGGATCAGGCCGGCCAGAATCTGGCCGGCGAGCAGCGCACCTCGAGCCAGGTCCGCCAGCAGCTGGATTCGCTGCACCGCTATCGCCAGGAGTACGCCGACAAGCTGAACGCGGCGATGCGCGACGGCATCGACCCGGCCACCATGCGCAACTATCAGCAGTTCCTCGCCTCGCTGGACGACGCCCTGGTGCGCGCCCGCCAGGCCCTGGCCGCCCAGCAGCAGCGGGTCGAACGCACCCGCCAGCACTGGCAGCAACAGCAGCAGCGCCTCTCCTCCTACGACACCCTGGCCGAGCGCCGGGAGGCGGTCAGGCGCCGCGACGAACAACGCCGGGAACAGCACGTCAGTGATGACCTGGTCAACAACCGACTGGTCCGCCAGCGCTCGTCCCACTCCGAGCACTGAGCCGACAAGGAGACTGTCGATGGATATCCAGCTGCTCATCAACGCCCCCGGAAATGCCGCCGGACACCGCGCCGCCGCCGGGGACGCCAAGGCCCCGGGGAGCGAGTTCGCCCGCCAGCTGGCCGGAGCGAGCCAGGCCCAGGGAGACGGCGCCGGGAAGACCGCCGCCCCGACGCCCCAGGCGTCGTCACGGCAGGCCGATGCGTCGCTGACGCCGCTGGCCGCGACACACGGCCAGGGCGAGGCGCCCACCGACGCCGCCACGCGGCGCGAGGCACTCGAGGCCCTGCTGGCCAAGGCCTCGGGCGAGACGGGGAAAAAGGGCGAGAATGCCGGCCCAGCCGCCCTGCTGGCGACGCTGCTCGGCGCCGGGGCGCCGGATCAGCAAGCCCAGCGTCTGTCACAACAAGGGCAGGCCGCCTGGACCCAACTCTCGGCCGAAGACGTCGAGGCGGCCCTTCAGTCGCTCGAGCAGGGCGCCCCGCGACCAGGCGGCAGCGAGACGGCCCAGGGCCAGGGCATCTGGGACGCGCTGCAGGAGCGCCTCGCCCTGATCGAGCAGGCCGGCCGTCCCGAGGCGGATGACGTCCTCGCGGTGCTGCCCATGGCGGGCCCGGCCGGCCCGGCGAGCGAGGCCCTCGCCGCCGCGTCGCTCGGGGCCGGTCAGCAGGGACGAACCAACCCGCTGCTCGAGGCGATCGCCGCCGATCGGCGCGCCCCCACCGGACAGCCTCAGTCGAACGCGGCGGCGATCGCTGCCGCCGCCGAGCGCCTCGCGGCTCCCGCCGCCGGCAGCGGCCAGGCCACCGCGACGAGCGACGAGGCGCTGCGCTTTGCGGCCGCCGGCGACGCCCTGCTGGCCCAGCGCGGCGAGACGTCGCGGGCCGCCGGCGGCAGCGAGCTGGCCGGCCAGGGCGCGGCGAATGCGATGACCGGCGCAATGGCCAACACAACGACCGGGGCGTCGGGCGCGTCCGCCATGGCCCAGGCCAGCATTCAGGCACCGGTATCGAGCCCCGCCTGGTCCCAGCAGCTCGGGCAGCAGCTGGTGCGCCTGAGCCAGCAGGGCGGCGATCAGCGAGTCGAGCTCAAGCTCCACCCGGCGGAGCTCGGCCCGCTGTCGGTCTCGCTGAAGATGAGCGACCACGGCGCCCAGGCGCAGTTCGTCTCCGCCCATGCCCAGGTGCGCCAGGCGCTGGAGCAGGCGATCCCGCAGCTGCGCGAGGCGCTGGCCGAGCAGGGCATCAGCCTGGGCGAAACCTCGGTGGGCGAGCAGCGCCAGGGCGGCAGCGAGGGTGACGGCGCCTCCGCTCGACCCGGCGAGCTGCTGGCCTCGGCCGGGGGCGACGCCGCCGAGGACGGGACGCACAGCGCCCTCGAGGAGCGCGGGGCCCGCGAGGTTCCCCTGGACGGGCGCGTGGACCTCTATGCCTGAACCGCGCCGCGGTCGGGCGCCAAACGGGCAAGATAGGCGCCATCTTCGGGCCTGTTCGGATCATCATGCCTCCGTCACGGCCCGCATACTGCGGCGTCAGTGTCGGCAACTTACTGCAACCTAGGAATGAGAATGGCGAAATCCAGCGGCGGCTCCCGCACGCTCCTGTGGACGATGATGGTGCTGCTGATCCTCTCGAGCTCGGCGGCGGCGGTGGCGCTCTACATGGTGCTCAGCCAGCCCGACGGCGAGGCGCGCTCGGCACTCAACGTCCAGGCGGAATCCGAACCCCAGGCGCCGATCTTCCTGCCGATCACGCCCTTCACCGTCAACCTGGCCGACGACCAGTACGGGCCTCGCCTGCTCTACACCGGCCTGTCGCTGAAACTCGGCAACGAGCAGAGCCAGGCGGTCCTCGAGCAGCACATGCCCCAGGTGCGCAGCCGCCTGCTGATGCTGTTCTCCGGCAAGCAGGCCGATGAGTTGACCTCGCCGGGCGGCAAGCAGCGCCTGGCCGAGCAGGTGATCGCCGCCCTCGAGGCGCCCATGTCGGACACGCAGCCGGAACTGGCCATCGACGACGTGCTCTTCACAGAGTTCATCGTGCAATAGGCTGGGGGTAGCCAACACACCATGTCCCAAGACGACCTGCTGTCCCAGGATGAGATCGATGCCCTGCTCAAGGGCGTCAGCGGTGATGACGAACCCGAAGCCCATGGCGACGGGACCGCGCGCGTGCGCCCCTATGACCCGGCCTCGCAGCACCGCATCATCCGCGAGCGCCTGCATGCCCTGGACATCATCAACGAGCGCTTCGCGCGGCACTTCCGCATGGGGCTGTTCAACCTGATTCGCCGCAGCGCCGACATCACCGTGGACTCGGTCCGCTACCAGAGCTACAGCGAGTTCTCCCGCAACGTGCCGGTGCCGACCAACATCAACATGATCGCCATGAAGCCGCTGCGCGGCTCGGCCCTGATCGTGTTTCCCCCGAGCCTGGTGTTCATGGTGGTGGACAACCTGTTCGGCGGCGACGGGCGCTTCGTGACCAAGTCCGAGGGCCGCGAGTTCACCAACACCGAGCAGCGCATCATCCAGCGCCTGCTGAATCTCGCCATCGACGCCTACAGCGAATCCTGGAAGTCCGTCTACCCCCTCGAGATCAGCTTCCTGCGCTCGGAGATGCAGTCGAAGTTCGCCAACATCACCAACTCGCCCAACGAGATCGTGGTCAATACCAGCTTCAATCTCGAGGTGGGCAACCTGGCCAGCAACTTCCAGATCTGCATGCCCTACGCCATGATCGAGCCGCTGCGCGACCTGCTGACCAATCCCCTGAGCGACGGCAGCAAGGACCAGGACGGTACCTGGACCCGGCGCATGGCCGGTGAGATCCGTCACTCCGAGATCGAGCTGGTCGCCGACTTCATCGACATCCCGAGCCGCATCGACCATGTCATGGCCCTCAAGGCCGGCGATGTGCTGCCCATGGAGCTTCCCGAGACGGTGACGGCAAGCGTGGACGGCGTGCCGGTGATGGAGTGTGAATACGGCAGCCAGAACGAGCAGCACGCCCTGCGCGTGCTGCGCATCTTCGATCATGCCGCCGACCATGCGCCGACCGACGCCTTCGTGAAAGGCTCCAGGCCGAAATCCAAGGAACCTTCCCATGACTGATCCCAACACGCCCGATCAGAACATCAGCGACGACGACTGGGCCGCCGCCATGTCGGAGCAGCAGGACGAGGCGCCCGCCGCCGACGATGACCCCTGGGCGGAGGCGATGGCCGAGCAGGCGGCCGCGGACTCCGCCGAGCCCGAACCACAGGCCGAGGCCCCCGCGCCTGCCGCCCGGCCTGCCGGCAGCAGCGTCTTCCAGCCTCTCGAGGCAGGCCAGGGCACGGCTTCCGGTCGCGATCTCGAGATGATCATGGACATCCCGGTCAAGCTCACCGTCGAGCTCGGCCGCACCAAGCTGACCATCAAGCAGCTGCTGGAACTGGCGCAGGGCTCGGTGATCGAGCTGGATGGCCTGGCGGGCGAGCCCATGGACATCCTCATCAATGGCTACCTGATCGCCCAGGGCGAGGTGGTGGTCGTCGAGGACAAGTACGGCATCCGCATCACCGAGATCATCACCCCCTCCGAGCGGGTGCAGAAGCTCAACCGATGAGCGCGGGCGCGACCGACACCTCTTCCGCCGGCCTGGACGCCGCCGTCAGCGGCGGCGAATCGCTGATCGGCATGGCCACACTTGGCAAGACCGCCGCCGCGCTGGGGCTGATCCTGGTCATCATCCTGGTGGCCGCCGCCGTGCTGCGCCGCTGGGGCCTGCCCCACCAGCGCCACGGCCGTCACCTGCGGGTGGTCGGCAGCGCGGCGGTGGGCACCAAGGAGCGCGTGGTGATCGTCGAGGTGGAGGAGACCTGGCTGGTGCTCGGCGTCGGCGGCGGCCAGGTCAACAAGCTGCATGACCTGCCGGCGCCGGCCGAGCCGCGGGCGTCCGAGCCGGCAAACGGACCGGACTTCGAGGCGGGCGACGCCTTCGCCACACGTTTGGCCAAGGCGATCCGGCACAATGCCGGCCTCAACCGTGGGGGCAGGGCGTGAGGCGCGTCGTCACGAGACGGGGTGTGATGACGCTGCTCCTCGCGGTGCTGCTGGCCATGCCCGCACTGGCCCTGGCCCAGCAGATCCCCGGCATCGCCAGCCAGCCGATGGAGGACGGAGGACAGCAGTGGTCGCTGTCGCTGCAGACCCTGCTGCTGCTCAGCTCGCTGGCCTTCCTGCCGGCGGTACTGCTGATGATGACCTGCTTCACGCGCATCATCATCGTGCTGAGCCTGCTGCGCACCGCCATGGGCACCCAGGCCACGCCGCCCAACCAGGTGCTGCTGGGGCTGGCGCTGTTTCTCACCCTGTTCATCATGTCGCCGGTGCTCGACCAGGTGCACGAGCTGGCCTGGGTGCCGCTGGCCAACGACGCCATCGGCTTCGACGAGTTTCTCGCCCGTGCCCAGGGTCCCTTCCGCGAATTCATGCTGGCCCAGACCCGCGAGCCCGACCTGGCGATGTTCGCCGGCCTGGCCGATATCGGCGAGCTGCAGGGGCCCGAGGACGTGCCGATGCGCATCCTGGTGCCCTCCTTCGTCACCAGCGAGCTGAAGACCGCCTTCCAGATCGGCTTCACCATCTTCATCCCCTTCCTGATCATCGACCTGGTGGTGGCCAGCGTGCTGATGTCGCTGGGCATGATGATGGTGCCGCCGATCACCATCTCGCTGCCGTTCAAGCTGATGCTGTTCGTGCTGGTCGATGGCTGGCAGCTGATCATCGGCTCGCTGGCCGAGAGCTTCTATCTATGACCCGTCATTCCTTGATGCGCACTTTCGCGAGGAGACCACGATGACACCGGAAGAGGTGATGAACATCGCCTACCAGGGCATGCGCGTCACGCTGCTGCTGGCCGGTCCGCTGCTGCTCACCGCCCTGACCACGGGCCTGCTGGTCAGCCTGTTCCAGGCCGCCACCCAGATCAACGAGATGACCCTGTCGTTTATCCCCAAGATCCTCGCCGTGTTCGCGGTGCTGGTGCTGGCCGGCCCCTGGCTGCTGACCCTGATCATGAACTTCACCCGTGAGCTGTTCGGCAACATCCCCGCGATGATCTCGTGACACTCGATGACCTTGTGAAGAGCCGTCTTGTGAAGAGCCGTCTTGTGAAGGGCAATGCCCGCTGATGGTGGAGGTCACCTTCGCGCAGCTGCATGGCTGGCTGGTCGCCTTCCTGTGGCCCTTCGCGCGCATCACCGCACTGATGCTCAGCGCTCCGCTGTGGGGCCACTCCAGCATCCCGCGCCAGGCCAAGCTGGGCCTGGCCGGCGCGGTGGCAGTGGTGAT
This sequence comes from Halomonas pelophila, assembly GCF_040196315.1. Taxonomy (NCBI): domain Bacteria; kingdom Pseudomonadati; phylum Pseudomonadota; class Gammaproteobacteria; order Oceanospirillales; family Halomonadaceae; genus Halomonas; species Halomonas pelophila. The sequence goes on along the minus strand of NZ_JBEGCI010000001.1, from coordinate 167,180 downwards.
CGCGCCGGTGCTGCCGCCGATGCCCGAGGTGCCGCTGTTCTCCTGGGCGGGCTTCGGCATCCTCGTCGAGCAGCTCTTGATCGGGGCCGCCATCGGACTCACGGTCAGGGTCATGCTCGTCGTGGTGCAGGCCTCGGGGGACTTCATCGGCCTGCAGATGGGCCTGGCCTTCGCCACCTTCTTCGATCCCTCCAGCGGCACCAACATGGTGGTGCTGTCGCGCATCCTCTATATGGTCACGCTGCTGATGTTCCTGGCCTTCAACGGCCACCTGATGGTGCTGCAGGTGCTGGTATCAAGCTTCGAGACCCTGCCGATCGGCATCGGCCGCTTCAACCCGGAGGCCTTCATCATGCTGGCCCGCTACGGCGGCACCATCTACACCGCCGGCCTGCTGCTGGCCCTGCCGCTGGTGGCCTCGCTGCTGATCATCAACCTGTCGCTGGGCATCCTCAATCGCTCGGCCCCGCAGCTCACCGTCTTCAATATCGGCTTCCCGACGTCGCTGACGGTCGGCCTGATCCTACTGATGGTGCTGATGACCGACCTGGCGAGCTTCCTGGAACGGCTGTTCAGTCAGGGGCTGGCCTTCCTGCAGAACCTGCTGGAAACCCTGGCGCCACTGCCGATCGCCGGCTGACAGGAAAACGCCCCGGCCGGGACCGGCAGCGGGGCGTAGTGGCCTGGAGGACGTTGGAGAGGCCTAGAGGAACTGGAAGAGCGACATGCCCTTCATGTCGGCGAAGGCCTTCTGGGAGGCCTGCAGGCCCACCTGGCGAAGGCTGTACTCGCCGATCGCCTCGGCGTAGTCGAGGTCGACCAGATCGGAGAGGGTCTGCTCGTAGTTGATCATGCGATTGCCGCCGACGGAGTCGACCACATCCAGTTCGTTGAGGCGCGCACCGACCGAGGCGCGGGTGGTCAGGACGTTGTCCAGGCTGTTGTCGAGCTCGCGCATCGAGGTGCTCAGAGTGTTGCGCAGGGCGGCCTTGTCGGCGGCGTTCTCGGCCGGATTCTCGAGCGCGGAGAGGGCATTCTCGAGGGTCGCGAAGAGATCGGTATTGCCCTGATCGGCGGGGTTGACCGCGATGCTGTCGCCAGCGGCGGGCTCGCCCTCGAGCTCCAGGGCGAGGCCATCGAACTCGATGCGGACCGGCTCTTCACTATCGGGATCGTAGGAGCCTGTGATGGCGGGGGTGAAAGAGCCGCCGCTGCCATCCTGCACCTCATACCCGTATCCAGATGCGGCATCGCCGGTGAAGCTGATGGTGTAGGCCTGGTTGGGCTTGACGCTCTCCTGGTCGACGACCTGCGGGCCCTTGAAGGTCACGCTACCGGCGTTGCCGCTATCCGCGGTGGCCACGTGGCCGGCACCGCTGGGCACGCTCTGGAAGATCGCCTGGCCGTTGTCGCTGACCTTCATCAGCCGCGAGGCGTCGATGCGCTGCTCACGGCTGTTGGTGTCGCCCACGTACTCGACCCCGCCTTCCTTCTTGACGAAGGGCTCGGTGCTGTCCTGATAGCCGCCGAACAGGTGGCGCCCGTTGCCGTCGGTGGCATTGGCCTGGCCGATCAGCGTCTCGTAGACGCCGCGCAGCTCCGAGGCCACCGACTGACGGTCGGCATCGCTCAGGGTGTCGCTGGAGGCCTGGATCATCAGCGTCTTGGCGCTGGTGACGGCATCGCTGACGCTGTTGAGCACGCTCTCGGTCTGGGCGAGGGAGTTGCGCGCGCTGACCCGGGAATCGGCATGCTGCTGGGTGACCGCCCGGGCCTGGTCGACACCCACGGCACGAGACGCGGCCTGGGGGTCGTCGGAGGGGTTGACCACGCGACGGCCGCTGGCAATCTGCTGGCTGACCTTGAGGAAATCGCTCTGCTGGCGATTCATGGACGAGACGCTCTGCTCGAACATGGTGACGCTGCTGATACGCATCTAGGACTCTCCGACAATCAGTTACGCAGACCGAGGATGGTGTCGATGACCGTCTTCCCCGTGTCGATGACCTTGGCATTGGCCTGGTAGAACTGCTGGTAGCGGATCAGGTTGGCCGCCTCCTCGTCCAGGTTCACGCCGGACTCGGACTGCTGCACGGCCTTGAGCTGATCGGTCAGCCCTTGCTGGGCATCCAGGTTGACCTGCACGATGTTGGTGCGGTTGCCGACATCGCTGACCATGGCACCGTAGGCGCCGCTCAGGCTGGCCGAGTCGCCCACGATGCTCTCGTCCTGAAGGTCCTGCAGGGCCAGGGCGTTGCGGTTGTCGCCGCTGCCCGCCGCATCCTTCTCGAGGGTCAGGCTTGAGGTCTCGCCGGTCGTCGGCAGGTCGCCGATCGTGAAGCTCACGCCATCGACCGTCACCACGTCCCCCACCTTCAGCTCGGCATCAGCATCATTATCCGAGTTTCGAACATTGCCACTGGTACCATCGACAACGCGAACCTCCCCGTTGACCTCCACCTGACCGGGAATGGCATCGGTAAAGCTCAGCACGCCGTTTTCGTCCAGCTCGAGCTCGTAACTGGCACTATCCTGAAACGCTCCCTCATGGGCCTGGACCTTCTCGACCGGCATGTCGCCGCTGGTCGCGAAGAGTGCGCCCGCGGCGATCTTGTCCAGGTCGGAGATGGCGCTCTCCAGGTTGCCGGCGGCGCGGCGCACCGGCTGGACCTCGAAGCGGTCGTTCTGCGCCATCTTGGCGGTATCGTCGAAGGTCAGCGTCACGCCGCCGAAGCTCAGCGTGGCCTGCGTGCCGTTACCGTTCGGGTCCTCGAAAGAGAGCTCAGCGGCATCCAGCTTGCCGCCGCCGTCGAGGCGCGTCACCTCGAAGTCTGAGGGGCCGGAAGGCGGCGCGTTCGTCACCCGGATCCGATAGTCACTCGCCTCGAGCTGACCGATATTGGCGGTATCGAAGGCCGTCTCCGCTACCTGAGCACTGCCGTCGTTGCCCTCCGCCGAGAAGGCCCGGGGCTTGCCGATATCGAAGAAGGCGCCGCCCTGCTCGCCGTCGAGGTCCACCCCGTTGGCGTGCTGCTGGTTGAACGCCACGGCCATCGAGACGGCCATCTGGCCGATCTGGTTCTGGGTCTTGTCCAGGGTCTCGGTACGGAAAGCCATCAGCCCGCCCAAGGTGCCGCCGGTGACGGTGTCCTCGTCCAGCGCCACCAGGCTACCGCCGGAGTCGCGATAGCCCAGCACGGTGCGCTGGGGATCGGCGGGGGAGTCCATCGCCTCGAGCGTGAACTGCTGGGTGCCGGCCACCAGCGGCTGGCCGTTGGGCAGGCTGACGTTGTAGGTCTTGCCGTCCTGGATGTTGAGGCGCACGTCCATGCGTTCGCTGAGCTCGTTGACCAGCCGGTCACGCTGGTTGAGCAGGCCGTTGGGCGCCTCGCCGCTGCGCGCCCGGGCCAGGGCGATCTCGCGATTGAGACCGGCGAGCTGCTCGGTGGTGTTGTTGATCTGGGTGACCTCGTCGGCGATCTGGCCGTTGATGCCCTCCTGCATGTCCTGCAAGTAGCCATCGAAGGAGCGAAACTGCGCGCTCAGGGTATCGGCCGAGCCGAGCACGCCCTGTCGGGCCGCCGGGTCCGAGGGCGCACTGGCCAGATCCTCCAGGGAGGAGAAGAAGTTCTGCATCAAGGGCGCCAGACCGGCCTCGCGATCCGCCAGCAGGCTGTCGATCTGGCCGACCTGATTGGCGTAGGTCGCAAGGGCGCTGGACTTGCTGGTGGCGGCGTTGAGCTGCGAGGCCACGTAGTCGTTGAACTGGCGCTGGATATCGTTGACCTGCACGCCCCCGCCGCCGGTCGATGATTCGCCGAGAATCGCCACCTCGCGGTTGTAACCCGGAGTGAAGACGTTGCTGATATTGTTGCTGGTGGTCGCCAGGGCGTTCTGTGCCGCGTTGAGGCCACTCAGTCCCGTGGAGAAGATGCTCATGGCGTGGTTTCCTTAGGCCGATAGCACTCTTATCGGCAGTACGGCGGCACTCTTGAGGCCGCGTCAGAACGAAGCGTCGAATCCGCCGGCCGAGCCGCGACTCGCCAGCGTCGTGTCGCCGGCCAGCGGCCCGAGGGTATCCATCACGGCGATCAGCTTGTCGGCGTAGGCCGGATCGGTGGCATAGCCGCCCTGCTGCAGGGCGCGGGCGGCCTGGTCGGCGCTGCCCGCCGAAACCACGCCGGCGTAGCGCGGATTGTCACCGATCAGCCGGGCATAGTCGGTGAAGGCCTCCTCGAAGGAGCCGTAGACCCGGAAGTCATCGCGCACGGCCCGGCGCCGGCCGTCGATCACCTCATGGGTAAGGATCTCGGTGGTCTCGCCCTGCCAGGCGCTGCCGGCCTTGATGCCGAACAGGTTATGACTGTTGCCGCCGCCGGCGGTGGCGATCTCATGCCGGCCCCAGCCGGTCTCCAGCGCCGCCTGGGCCAGGATCAGCTCGGCCGGCACGCCGGAGGCGCGGCTGGCCGCCTGGGCAGGGGTCTCCAGGCGCTCGAGGAAGTCACGCACATGGGCGGGCCGCTCGTCGCGAGGCCGAGAGACGGCCTCGGAAGGAGCGTTCGTCTGCAGCGCGTCGAGAAAGGAGCTCGGCATCGACGCGGCATCCGTGTCGCCGTCGTCTTCCGGGCGCAGCGCATTCTCGAGGGGCCGCGGCGTGCCCCGGGGGATACCGGCGATCAGCGCCTCGATCTCGCCGTCGCGGGCCGGCGGCGCGCCGCCACTGCGACCGTCGAGCTGCGCCGTCAGCCGCTCGGCCAGGCCCACGCCGCGCTCGGCCATGCCCTGGGACCACTGCTTGTCGAGCAGCTCCTGGAAGAACTCCGTCTGGCGATTGTCGAGCAGCCCCGAGGAGGGCACGGCGTCGCGCATGCTCTTCATCATCATCTGCACGAACAGCGCCTCGAACTGCTTGGCTGCGGCGTCCAGGCCCTCACCCGGGGTCTGGCGGGCGCTGTGCTTGATCCGCTCGAGGCCCTGGACGTCGAGGGCGAACTGCCCGCTCATGGTGTCGGGAGCGTTCAGGCTCATCAGATGATCTCCAGCTCGGCGCGCAGCGATCCGGCCGCCTTGAGGGCCTCGAGGATCGACATCAGGTCATTGGGCGTGGCACCCAGGGAGTTGAGGGCATCCACCACCTCGAGCAGGTCGGCGCCCTCCACGACCTTGAGGGTACCGGGCTGCTGCTCGATGCTGATCTCGGTGTCCTGCACCACCACGGTCTCGCCGCCGCCGAAGGGATTGGGCTGGCTGACGCCCACCTCGGTATCGATGACGATGGAGAGATTGCCATGGGCCACCGCGGCCTGGCGCAGGGTGACGGCGCCGTTGAGCACGATGGAGCCGGTGCGGGAGTTCAACACCACCCGCGCCGGCGCCTGGGTGGGCGTGACCTCGATGTTCTCGATCCGCGCCATGAAGTTGACCCGGGCATTGGCATCCTGGGGGCCGTCCAGGGCGATCACCCGACCGTTGCGGGCGGCGGCGACCGAGCGCCCGAACTCGCGATTGATGGCGCTGACCACCCGCTGGGCGGTGCCGAAGTCGCTGCTGTCGAGCTGCAGCTCGAGCAGGCCGCCGTTGGCCCCCAGTGCCACCGGCACCTCGCGCTCCACGGTCGCCCCGCCGCTAATCCGCCCACCAGCCTGCTGGTTGATCTGCACGCTGGCGCCGCCGGCGGAGGCTCCCGTCCCGCCGACCAGCAGGTTGCCCTGGGCGATGGCATAGGTGTCGCCGTCGGCGCCCTTGAGCGGCGTCATCAGCAGGGTGCCGCCGCGCAGGCTGTCGGCATTGCCGACCGAGGAGACCACCACGTCGAAACGCTGCCCCGGGCGGGCGAAGGGCGGCAAGTCGGCGGTGACCATCACCGCCGCCACGTTGCGCAGCTGCATGTTGGTGCCGGGGGGCACGGTGATGCCCAGCTGCGAGAGCATGTTGGTCAGGCTCTGGCCGGTGAAGGGCGCCTGCATGGTCTGGTCGCCGCTGCCGTCCAGGCCGACCACAAGGCCGTAGCCCACCAGGGCGTTGTCGCGCACCCCGGCGAAGCCGGCCAGCTCGCGCAGGCGTTCGGCCTGGGCCGGCAGCGCGACCAGGCAGCACAGGATCAGCGCCAGCAAGCGGGCTATCAGCGACGCGCGGCGAGACATCGTGCGAGCGGTGCCGAAGTTCATGCGATCACCATCAGAAGGGCGTGACGTTGAGGAAGAAGCGCTGCAGCCAGCCCATGTGCTGCGCCTCGTTGATGTAGCCGTTGCCGACGTACTCGATGCGGGCATCGGCCACCGAGGTCGAGGGCACGGTGTTCTGACCGGTGATGGTGCGCGGATTGACCACCCCGGCGAAGCGGATGAACTCGGTGCCCTGGTTGATGGCGATCTGCTTCTCGCCGCGCACCCGCAGGTTGCCGTTGTTCATGACCTCGACCACCGAGACGGTGATGGTGCCGGTGAAGGAGTTGTTGGCCTCGGAGCCGCCGCCGCCCTCGAAGTCGCTCTCGCCGGAGGCGGAGATGTCGAAGCCGAGCTCGGCCAGCTGCTCGATGGCATCGGCTTGCTGGTCGAAGCCCAGGCTTGCGGAGCCGTTGCGATCGGCATTGGAGCGGGCGTTCTTGCTGGCGCTGACCTCCTCGTCCAGCACGATGGTCAGGATGTCGCCCACCATGCGCGGCCGGCGGTCCTCGAAGAGCGGCTGATAGCCCCGGTGCGCCTGGTAGATGGAGCCGTTGGCCCGCGGGGCCGGCCGGTCCGGGATCATGATCTGCTCCTGCTCGCCGACCACCGAGGCGCGCGGCACCTGAGCACAACCGCCCAGCAGCAACAGCACCAGGACACAGAGCCCGCCCAGGCGCCACCCGCTGTCGAGAATTCCGGCATTCATGACCACTCTCCTTCTCTCAACCTCGCTCCCCCGTCGTCGTTACAGCTGGGCGAGGCGCGCCAGCATCTCGTCGCTGGTCTTCACGGCCTTGCTGTTGATCTCGTAGGCCCGCTGGGTCTGGATCATGCTGACCATCTCCTCCACCACATTGACGTTGGAGGTCTCGACGTAGCCCTGGGAGAGGCGCCCCGCGCCGTCCAGGCCCGGGATACCCTCGTTGCGGGGGCCTGAAGCGGTCGTCTCGGTGTAGAGGTTGCCGCCGATGCTCTCGAGCCCGGTAGGATTGACGAAGGTGGAGACGGTGATCTGGCCCACCTCGTTGGACTGGGTGCTGCCCGGCTGCTTCACCGACACGATGCCGTCCTCGCCGATGCTCACCGAGAGGGCGTTCTCGGGGATGATGATCGCCGGCTCCAGTGGATAGCCGTTGGCGGTGACCATCTGGCCGTTGGCATCCAGCTGGAAGCTGCCGTCCCGGGTATAGCCGGTGGCGCCGTCCGGCATCAGCACCTGGAAGAAGCCATTGCCGTTGATGGCGAGATCGCGGGAGTTGCCGGTGTTCTCGAGCCCCCCCTGGGTATGCAGGCGCTCGGTGGCCACCGGGCGCACGCCGGTGCCGACCTGCATGCCCGACGGCAGGCGGTTCTGGACGTCGTTCTGGGCGCCGGGCTGGCGCAGGTTCTGGTAGAGCAGGTCCTCGAACACCGCCCGGGATTGCTTGAAGCCGTTGGTGTTGACGTTGGCCAGGTTGTTGGAGATCACGTCCAGCTTGACCTGCTGGGACTCGAGGCCGGTCTTGGCCGTCCACAGTGACTTGATCATCTAGGCATTCCTCGTGTTCGGGGCATCTCAGCTCAGGGAGAGCAGGCTGTTGGCGCGCTGGGCGTTCTCGTCGGCGGTGCTGATGACCTTGGTCTGCATCTCGTAACGACGCGCCACGTCGATCATCGAGACCATGGCGTCCACGGCGCCGACGTTGCTGCCCTCCAGGGCGCCGCTGACCACCCGGGCATCATCGTCGGCGGGCAGCGCCGCCGGAGCGCCCTCGCCGGCTGGCGGGGCCCGGAAGAGCCCGTCGTCGCCGCGGACCACGCCCGCCTCGCCCGGCGTGACCAGCTTGAGACGACCCACGGCGACCAGGGCATCGGCGCCCTGGCCCTGGGCGATGGCGCTCAGGGTGCCGTCGCTGCCCACCGAGAGCTGGGCGCCCAGCGGCACCTGAATGGGGCCGCCCTCGCCGATCACCGGGCGGCCGACGCTGGTCACCAGGCCGTCGCTGTCGACCTGGAGATCGCCGCGGCGCGTGTAGGCCTCGCTGCCGTCCGCCGCCTGCACGGCGAGCCAGGCATCGCCCTCCATCGCCACGTCGAGCGCCCGGCCGGTGCGGTTCATGGGGCCGGGCGCGAAGTCCGCCCCCGGCGTCGAGGCGGCCACCGAGACTCGCGTGGGCAGGGCGCCGTCGCCCTGCACCGGCACGGCGCGCATGGCGTGCAGCTGGGCGCGAAAGCCGACGGTATCCACGTTGGAGAGGTTGTGGCTGACCACCGACTGCTGCTCCATGCTCTGCCGGGCGCCGCTCATGGCGGTGTAGAGGATGCGATCCATGGCTCAACTCCCGCCTTAGCGACTCAGGTTGATCGAGGCCTGCAGGACCTCGTCCTGGGTCTTGATGGTCTGGGAGTTGGCCTGGTAGGCGCGCTGGGTGACGATCATGTCGACCAGCTGCTTGGCCAGGTCCACGTTGGAGGTCTCGATGGCGCCGGACTGGATACTGCCCAGCACGCCGGTGCCGGCCTCGCCCAGCAGCTCCTGGCCGGAGGCCGCGGTGGAGGTCCAGGCGTTGTCGCCGACCGACTGGAGGCCCTCCGGGTTGCGGAAATTGGACAGCGTAATCTGGCCGGCGGGGCGCGACTGCTCGTTGGTGTAGTTGCGCGTCACGGTGCCGTCGTCTTCGATGGTGATGCCGACCAGGGCGCCGGAGGTATAGCCGTTCTGGGTCAGGTCGCTGGCCCGGGAGTTGTTGCCGAACTGGGTGGAGCCCGCCAGGTTCATGTCGAAGGTCAGATCCAGCGGCTCGCCATCCAGGAAGTCGTCGGTGGCGAAGGTGTAGGTCTGGTCGCCGCCGGTTTCCAGCTGGCCATCCTGGGTAAACGTCAGCGTCCTCTCGTCCACTGCCGTGGGTGTAGCAGCGTCCATCAGCACCTGACCGTCCATGGCGATACGCGAGGTCCACTCGTTGGCGCCCGTCTTCTCGTAGTAGGCGGTGATGTTGCGGGGATTGCCCAGGGAGTCGTAGACGGTGAAGTTGTTGGAGTAGTGGTAATCGATGGCCACATCATTGCCGGCGACATCACTCAGCGTGGTCTGCCTACGGTCTTCGCCGTCGACCTCCCGAGCATCCAGGTTGAGGGTCGTGGACACGTCGGTGGTGGCGCTGGCGGGCATCTCCTCGGATGGCACCTGCAGCACCTGGGGCTGGCCACCGGTCTCGACATTGCCGGCCGCGTTAAGGCCGTAGCCCATGATCCGCGCGCCCTGGGCGTTCTGCAGGTAGCCGTCCGGCGTCATGGAGAGCTGGCCGTTGCGCGAGTAGACCACCTCGCCATTCTGCTGGAAGCGATAGAAACCCTGACCGCTCACCGCCAGGTCGAGCTCACGGCCGGTGGCCTCGATGTTGCCGGCGCCGAAATCCTGGAGCACCTGGGAGACCTTGGTGCCGAGGCCCGTGGAGCCGGCGAAGACGTCGGCGAACTGGGCGCCGGCACTCTTGTAGCCCACAGTCTGAGAGTTGGCGATGTTGTTGCCCAGCACGTCGAGGCTGGAGGAGGCGGCATTCAGGCCGCTGAGTGCTTGTGAGAAACCCATGTCACTGTCCCTGCGTTAGCTGAGTATCGAACGGAAAACGGCTCGTGATCGAGCGGCCCGCCATCAAAGGATCTGCTTGATATCCGAGAGCCCGACCCGGCCGTAGACGGCGCCCAGATCGAGCTGCACCTGTCCGCCATCGGTCGCCGGCGTGACGCTGCCGACCACGGCGTAGTTAAGGGTCTCGACCGGCACCGCCTCGCCCCCTCGGGTGGCCTCGACGCTGACGCTATAAGCACCGTCGACGGCCGTCTGGCCGTCGCTGGTCTGGCCGTCCCAGCTGAACGATTCCACGCCGGCCTTCACCGCGCCCATCTCGTAGCGATTCACCACCTGGCCGGACTGATTGGTGATGGTGACGATGACGTTGTCGGCGGGCTGGTTCAGCTCGATGCCGAACGGCGTGGTGGTCACCTGAGCCTGCTCGCCCTCGGCCGCCTCGCCCTGGCTCAGCAGCACGCGATCGCCGGGCACTAGCACGCCCTTGCCGATCAGCCCGGTGGCCTGCAGGGCCTGGCCGGCATCGATCTGGCCGGTGATCGCCGCCATCGACTCATTGAGCTTCTCGATGCCGCTGACGGTGTTGATCTGCGCCAGCTGGGCGGTCATGTCCTCGTTCTTCATCGGACTGAGCGGGTCCTGGTTCTGCAGCTGCGTCACCAGCATGGTCATGAAGTTGTTGCGCAGCTCGTCCGACTGGCGGGCACTCAGGCTCGCGCCGCCCGCGGCCCCGCCGTTCGTGGCGTTGATCACGCCGCTATCGATGGAAGTCGCCATCTGCTTATCCCTCGCCCAGGGTCAGTGTCTTGATCATCAGCTGCTTGTTGGTGTTCATCACCTCGACGTTGGCCTGGTAGGAGCGCGAGGCGGAGATCATGTTGACCATCTCGCCCACCGGATCGACGTTGGGCATGGTGACGTAGCCCGCGTCGTCGGCCAGGGGATGCCCGGGGCGATACTCCTGCCGCATGGGCGAGGGGTCCTCCACCACCTCTCGCACGCCGACGCCGCCGATGCCATCGCGTGACTGGGCGCGCGTCTCGAACATCACCTGCTTGGCCCGGTAGGCTTCGCCGTCGGGCCCCGAGACGCTGTCCGCGTTGGCCAGGTTGCTGGCGGTGACGTTCATGCGCTGCGACTGGGCGCTCATGGCCGAGCCGGAGATATCGAAGATGGAGAACATCGACATAGGGTCACTCCTGGATTATTCGGGCTGCATGGCCTTCTTGAGGCCCTGGATACGGCTGTTGAGCATCGTCAGCGCCGCCTGGTAGCGCACCGAGTTGTCGGCGAACTGGGTGCGCTCGCGATCCATGTCCACGGTGTTGCCGTCGAGGCTAGGCTGGGCGGGCACCCGATAGAGCAGGTCGCGAGAGCCCGACAGCGGCCCCTGGCCCTCGAGATGGCGCGAGGAGGTCCGCGACAGCGACAGGCCGTCGCTCCCGCCCTGCTGGACGGCCTTGTTGAGTTCGCTGGCGAAGTCCATGTCGCGGGCCTTGTAGCCCGGCGTATCCGCATTGGCGATGTTGCTGGCCAGCACCTTCTGGCGCTCCTGGCGCAGTCCCAGGGCCTGCTGATGGAAGTTCAAAGAGGCTTCGAGCCGATCGATCATCTCGGCGCTCCCCGCAAAAGGTATGAGTCGACGGTGGAGAATAGCCAAGCCCCTGTCATGACAAAGGCTCGAACAGCCGGCATTCGGATAGCCAATTCACGTATTTCGCCGCGACGACGACCGCTAGAATCGTGGCATCCGTTCCCGTCCTGGCCTCGACATGCTCCGCAACCGCCTATCGCGTCGTCTTTCCCGGCATATCGCCTGCCTGCTGGCGATAGCTCTCCTGCTGCTGGCGGGACCGAGCCACGCCGACGAGGACGCCATGCTGGCGAAGGTGCACGCCTTCCTTCACGAGCGGGCCGCGGGATCGGGCGACGAGGTCGCCATCGAGGTGCATCCGCCCCGAGCCGACCTGCCCGCCTGCGCACGACCCGATATCTTTCTGCCCCGTGCCGCCGACAGGCCGGTCGGGCGCGTCTCGGTGGGGGTGCGCTGCGGCGACCAGGGGCAACGGGTGCGCTATCTCCAGGCCGAGATCCACGTCACCGGACACCATGTGGAACTGGCCCGGGACGTGCGTGCCGGCGAGACGATCCGCCCGGAAGACCTGACCGAGGTCGCCGGCCGCCTGGATCGACTGCCCCGCCAGGCCGTGCTCGACCCGGATCGGGCGATCGGCCAGGAGGCGACCCGACAACTGGCGGCCGGCGTGACGCTGCAGCGCTACCATCTGCGCCCTCGCCCGCTGGTCAGGCGGGGGCAGCAGGTGGTGGTCGAGGCGCGCGGGGCGGGATTTCGTGTGACGAGAAGCGCCGAGGCGCTGGCGCCGGGCGGCCAGGGAGAGCGGATACGCGTGCGCCTCCCCGATCGCGAGATCCTCGAGGCGAGGGTCATCGGCGAGGGACGCATGGCCGTGGACTTTTAAGCGCCCCGCTCACACACTCGCCGCACAGCGACATGCCGCGCTAAAGTTAGCGAATCGACGGCCGATACCCTTCATCAACACATCGGTCACGAGGCCATCACCGTGAAAATCGACAACCTCCATCCCCTGCCGCGTCCCGGCCAGGTCGAGCCGCGTGACGAGAGCCGCAAGGCTCAGGGAGCGGACCGCGCCCCTCGGCAGGACGCCGGCCCATCGGCCACAACCCACCTGAGCCAGGGCGCCACGGATGCCAGCCAGGACATCGACACCGCGCGCGTGGAAGAGCTGCGCGAGGCGATTCGCGAGGGTCGACTGGACGTGCGGGCCAAGCGCATCGCCGACGGCCTGATCGCCAGCGTCCAGGACCTGCTTAACGGAGAGGAGCGCGGCGAATGAGCCTGCATCGCCTGCTCGAAGAGCAGCAGTCTCGACTCACGACGCTGACTCGCCTCCTCGAACATGAGCAGGAGCAGCTGCTGGACGGCACGATCGATGGCGCGCGGCTGGAGAAGATCGCGCAGGAGAAGTTCCGTCTGCTGCTGAGCCTCGAGGAGACCGAGACGAATCGGGCGAGGGTACAGCGCAAGCTCGGCTACTCCACCGACGGCAACGGCGCACGCCAGGCCGCAGAGGACGCGGGCTGTCTCGATCAGTGGCAGGCCACCCTCGACATGGCGGCAGACACCGGCCGACTGAACGAGCGCAACGGACGCCTGATCGGTCTGCGCATGACGCACAACCAGCAGATGCTCGACTACATCCATCGCATCGCCGAGAAGTCCGTGTACGCCTCCGACGGGCGCGCGACCATGGGACAGCGACGGCTGAACACCTCCGCCTGACGGCCGGCGCCCTGCTCGCTCGCCGACCTCCCGCCCCTGGCCTCAAGGCTGTACGGGCACCCGCCTCTCCGGATGATTTCCCAGCCACGCGGCCAGGGCGTCGCTCGCCATCGGCGTGCCCAGCAGGTTCCCCTGGACCCGATCGATCCCCTTGTTTCGCGCCGCCGCAAGCTCGTCGGCCGTCTCCACCCCGACCATCGTGCTGCCCAGCTGCAGCGCCTTCAGGCATTGCGACAGCGCGCTCAAGGCCTGGCGAGCAAAGGGGCTGCTATCGGCCAGGCCGTGCACCAGCTCACGGCCGATCTTTCCCTCGGAGACCGGCAGCATCGCCAGGCGTATCAAATCCACCGGAGCCCCGCCGAGGTTATCGACCACCAGCTGCACCCCCATGCGGGAGAGGCGGCGCAGCAGCAGACTATGGGCATCGGCCTGGCTGGAGAGCACCTGCCCGTCGATCTCCAGCGCCAACCAGCCAAGCTCGCTGCAGTGCTGACGCAGGAAGCGATCCAGGGGGCGCCCATCGAAGACGCTCTGCTCGAGCAGGCTGGCATCGAGATTGACCGATACCTTCAGGCCCGAGAGCGGGACACCGGCTGCCTGCCAGCGCTGATGCTGGGCAATGACCTGTTCGATGACCCAGCGGTCGAGCCTGACCATCTGCGCCATCTCGACCACCATCGGCAGGAACTCGTGCGGCGGCAGCATACCCCGCTCGGGATGTCGCCAGCGCACCAGGGCCTCGACGCCGACGCAGCCGCCGGTGGCCAGGTCGACCTGAGGCTGGTAGACCACGACGAAGTGACGATCGGGGCAGAGCAGGGCTTCCTGCAAGCGGTGCCGAATCGCCATACGCTGAGAGAGCATCTGCTTGAGGCCCCGGTCGAAGAAGGCATGGCCGGCCGGAAAGGCCTGATCCAGAGCCTGACCGGCACGGCCCATCAACTGCTCGGAGGAGGTGCCATCTTCCGGATAGATGGCGATGCCGATGGACAGGGTCAGCAATAGCGGCGGTCGCCCCAGCGTGAATGGCGCCTCCATGGCCTCGATACAGCGCAGCGCGGCGGCCTGCAGGCTCTCCGGGGAGACAGGATGCTCGATCAGCACCGCCCAGCGATCACCGCCCAAAGAGGCGATGCTGTCCTCACCGCGCAGGGTGCCCGTCAGCCGGCGGCTGACCTGCGCCAGCAGGGTCTGCATCGCCGGCTCGCCATAGGCGTGACGCACCTCATCGGCACGATCGAGCCGAACCAGCAGCACGGCCAACGGCTGGTCGTGGCGATCCGCTCGCTCGATGGCATGACGCAAGCGGTCCTCGAAGACCCATTGGCTGGCCAGGCCGGTATGCGGGTCCGAGAAGGGCGGAACCTCTTCCGCCTGGCCGCCCGGGAGATCCACGAAAGCCATCAGCTTGGCCACGCCCGCCGGCGCGCCCTCCGGGATCACCTCGGACATCAGCACCATTCTCGATGCCTCGAGCCCTTCGCTGGCCAGCCAGATGCGCTGCCAACGATGCCCCTCCGAGTGAACCTCCACCTCTCGCTGCACCGGCCGCCAGGAGACCATCCGCATGATGTCAGTCAGCCGCTTGCCGACGAGGTCATCCTCCTCCGTGCCAAGCAAGCCCAGAAAGCCGGCGTTTGCCCACAGCACCTCGTCCTGCACGTCGAGCATCACCAGGGCCATCGGCGTATGCTCGAGGAGCAGTCGGAACAGCAGGGCCGGATGCTGCATCAACGTCACTGCCCCCTCCTCTCCCTTTCCGGAAGGCGCCTGTGGCGGTGATCCAGCACCATCGTGTGACATGGGAAACTCCCGTTAAGGATAATGAGCCTCGATGACTCGTAGCCTATCGAAGGTTAGGGCCACCGTCAGGACCATCGCCAGACAAATATCGACCAGCGCCCCCCAGACTTGAGACGCCTGGCGGCCTCCCGCCTCAAGATGACCGCCGAACGGCCGATAGGGGATTCAGGAGAAATCGGCGAGCAAGAGGCAAGGATGTCGCAGCGACAGGATAGCTATACCCGCGTGGAGAGTCCCGCAGAGATCGAGACGCTGCTGGAGACATTGACCGAGCCCGGCGGCGCATCGCTTCAGGTGACCACCTCGGGCAGCAAGCCACTCCCCGTGCTGGTCATGGAGCAGCAGCCCGGTACGCTGCTGGCGCTGGACATCAGCGCCATTCGCGAGATCGCCGGCGAGCTGAAGCGCGGCCAGGCGTTCCGCCTGCTGGGTCAGACGCAGGGCAAGATGCTGAGAACCCCGTCCCTGGTGATGAATGAATGTCACGAGAGCGAGGGTCGCCTGGTATGCACCTGCCCCTTCCCCCCTCATCTGGAGGTCCTGCAGCGTCGCGCCTCCTTTCGCGCCCGGCTGCGTCTGGGCATGGAGGTGGGCGCCATCCTGCGCGACGAACAGGACGGGTCGGCCCAGGGGGACCTGAAAGACCTCTCGCTGGAGGGCTGCCAGCTGGAGCTGGCGCTCTCCGCCGGCGCCTTGCTGGCGAATGCCGACCGCCCCCTGGAGGTGGAACTCTGCTTTCCCAACGATACCCGGTTCGTGGTGCGCGCCGCGCCGCGCCACCAGGCGGTCGACACCGAGCGCCAGATCATCCTGGCCGGGTTTCGGTTCGACGCCATCAACGGCGAGCAGGAACGGCAACTCTGGTACTTCGTGCGCGAGATCGAACGCGAGGCCGCCCGCTATGCCGAAGGCAGCGAGGCATCACGCCTGCCGTCACTGCTCTTCCAGGCGCAGGCCTCAACACCTCCCGCGGTGGGCCGACGCACTAGCCAGCCCTATCCCACGCCCATGGCCAAGCGGCTGGCGCGCATTGCCGGCTACCTGGATGCCCAGCTTCTCGAGCTGCAGCAGGGCGGAGAGGTGGACCCGGTGCAGCTATCGCGCCATGCCGATCGCCTTCTGCTGCTTCACGACGAGGATCGGGACGGCCTGCTCTTCGCCACCCGCTGCCTGCAACACGAGCCTCGGCTGGTGCGCCACTGCCTTGGAATGAGCGTTCACCTGCTGGACCTGGCCGGGCAACCGCCCATCCCTCGCGAGCTGAGCAAGGCCATGGTGGCCAGCGCCATGGTGCACGACCTGGGCAAGGCCCGATGGAGCCCCGAGCTGTGGCAGGTGCGCCATCCCGACGAACAGCAGCAGCGCCAGATGCACGGCCACGTGGAAGAGCTGATGCACCGCATGGAGCGCTGCCACTGGCTCTCCGCCAACATCCTCGACTCGGTGGCAGGCAACGCGAACGAGCGCCTGGACGGCAGTGGCTACCCCCGCGGCCTGACCGCCAGCGATCTGCATGAGCTGGCGCGCGCCGCCGCGGTGGTGGACGCCGTCGATGCCATGCGGCGGGACCGCCCGGATCGACCCGCCTGGCGAATCGACGCCATCTACCGCCACCTGCTGAACCACCCCGAACAGTTCGACCAGCGCTGGGTAAAGCGCCACCTCCAACGCTTCGGTCTCTATCCGATCGGCTCGCTGGTCCGCTTCCACGGCGGTCAGCTGGCCTGGGTCCGGAGCCTCGATGCACAGGGACAGCCCGACCAGGTTCAGCTGACCGATGCTCACGGGCCCCCCGGCCCGGCTCTGGGCGAGATCCTCCGAGGAACCGCCCTCCAGCATCTCGGCAGCATCCAGGAGGAGCTGCCGGTATCGAGCTAAAGTCGCAGCCCGACCGGCCGATAAACAGAAATAACACGGCTGACAAGCCCTGTTCATGGCAACGCGGGGCGTGGGGCTTGTCAGACTATCGCAGTGCAGGGGAGGCATCATGACGGCCGTTTCAGCATGGAACAACGCCTGATTCTCCCACTCCGGCCATACATCGAGGCCTTAACGACAGGAGCAAGCAACCCATGAGCGCCATGCGAGGAGCCGCCGCCTACGGGCGCGGGGCCAGTGCCTATGCCAAGGTCGGCGTGGAAAGTGCCGTGATGGCCGCGAGCCCCCATCAGCTGATCGTGATGCTGTTCGATGGCGCCCTGGCGTCCATCCGCACCGCGCGCATCCACCTCCAGGATGGCAACGTCGCCGAGAAGGGCAAGGCGATCTCCAAGGCACTGGATATCGTCAATAACGGCCTGCTCGCGGCCCTGGACGCGGAACGCGGCGGCGAGATCGCCGAGCGCCTCGCCTCGCTCTACGACTACGTGGCACGCCTGCTGCTGTCGGCCAACCGGCATGACGACGTCGAGAGCCTCAACCAGGCGGAGACACTGCTGAGCGACATCGCCTCGGCCTGGCGGGAAATCGACGGCCAG
Source organism: Halomonas pelophila (assembly GCF_040196315.1). Taxonomy (NCBI): domain Bacteria; kingdom Pseudomonadati; phylum Pseudomonadota; class Gammaproteobacteria; order Oceanospirillales; family Halomonadaceae; genus Halomonas; species Halomonas pelophila. The sequence goes on along the minus strand of NZ_JBEGCI010000001.1, from coordinate 149,840 downwards.
GCATCAGGGAGCTGATCATGGAACACGGTGGGGAGCCAACCGGCCAGCAGGCACTGGTCGAGAAGTATGAAGCGCTGCGCTGGCGCACCCGCCGGATGCTGGATTCGGCACGCGAGGCCGACTGGCCGACGCTGATCGACCAGCAGGAGAGCTACCTCCTGCAGGTCGACCAGCTAGCGATGCTCGAAGCCGAGCGCCAGCTGGATGCCGCGCACCGGGCCCGCAAGGCGACGCTGCTCGAGGAGATCCTGGAGAACGATCTCGAGATCCGCGAGCGCCTGATCGAGCGCCGCGACGAGCTGGGCGAGCTGATCGGCACCACGCAGCGTCAGCGCAAGCTGCGCCATGCCTATGACGTCGGAGCGCAGCCTCCCCCGCCGTCTGTCGCGCCGGGCCGCGGCACGAACGCCCCGTGAGCGGCATCACCCCGCTGCTGGATACCCTGCTGCACCAGGTGCTGGGCAAGCGTGTCGACACCCCACCCCCCCAGGACCTGAACCAACCGGTCAAGCCGACCTCGCCCGCCGACGCACCGAAGGCCCTGCACAGCGACTCGCGGCTCGATGCACGGAGCCAACCCGCACCCCTGCCGGGGCTGGGACGTACCCCAGGAGCCGCGTCGGATAGCGCTTCGCGGCCGCTCCCCACCCCAGGCCAGCCCCCCGCCTCGGCCCAGACCCACTTCAGCCGCTCGGCCCTCACCATCGCCGACCTGCTGATGCGCTTTCCCGCCCCGCCCTCCTTCGTGAGGCCACCGATGCCACTGATGGCCGCCGGACAGGCACCGGACCCGGCTAACGTGGCCGTCCGCCTGGAAGAGAGCATCCGCCATAGTGGGCTCTTCTACGAGTCGCACCTGGCCCGCTGGTACAAGGGGGAACTCCCTCGCCAGCAGCTCGAGCGGGAGCCCCAGATGTGGCGTTCACTGCAGTTCGCACTCGCGGGCACGCGACAGGGCGACGCCGCCCCTAGCGGGCTCGCTGGTCCTCGCGACCTGCCCTTTCTTCCCGGAGCGCCGCTGCCCCGCGGGGCAGGCTCCGCGCCGCTCGCCCTGCCGGCCGGCACTCCACCCGCCTCGGCGTCCTCGCCGCCCCCGGCCAACGCCGTCAGCCTATCCCCCGCGGCGGCAGCTGCCGGCCCAACGCCATCGGTCGCCGGCACCGAGCAGGGCGGCAGCACCGCCGCGCGGGAGTCGCTGGCCGAGGCGCTCCCGCGCGCCCCTGCTAGCGCACCGGTGCACGAGAGCCTGCAGGGCATCGTCCGCCACCAGCTCGAGATGCTGGTGACCCCGACCCTGCGCTGGGAGGGCGACGTCTGGAGCGGGCTGTTCATGGCGCTGATGGTTCCGCTACCACCTGGACACCAGGAGCGCCCGGGGAGCGAGGAGACCGAATCGCAGCGCCGGGACGGCGAACAGCGCGGCTGGCGCTCGGAGATCGACCTGGACGTCGCTGGCCTGGGACGCCTGAAGGCCTCGCTGTGGATGGACGCGGACCGGGTGGAGATCGACCTGCGCCTGGCCCACGAGTCGACCCGACAGCGACTCGAGCGCGACCTGGAGATCCTGCGCTCCCGGCTGGCCGGGCACGGCTTCGAGACGATCCAGATCGACCTCGGTCGACTCGATGAGGGATCAACGCCATGAACGGCAAGGGTTCCGAGGGGCGTCGCCAGGCAGTGGCCCTGGCCTATCACGACGCGAATGATGCGCCACGTGTCATTGCGCAAGGATATGGCGAGCTGGCCGAGCATATCATTGCGGAAGCGAGACGCCAGGACGTTCACGTCCACGATGCGCCGGAGCTGGTCGGCCTGCTGATGCAGCTGGACCTGGACGAGGCGATTCCTCCGCGACTCTACCAGGTCATCGCGGAGCTGCTGGTCTGGGTATATGAGCGAGCCCCGGAGACATCAACGGAAACGGATAAGCCTTAGCGTGATAAGCCACCGCCATGGGTGTCATAGCGATAGTCTATGTAAATATTTGTAAAAGCCTAAGTTTTATTTAATAGATGAGATACACTCAGAGAGGCATGATTTTTCTCATCTTTTTTATTAGTCATTGCCAATTAACCCGCCCAACCTGACTTCTTCGACCCGGAAGGCCGATTGCATCCATGGCTCAGCCACTGACAATGCGGTCCCTTGAGGGTAAGAGCGTACCGCCAGATGACCTGCTGCGGGCGCACGGCGGAAGGGCTGCCTCACGAGGGCAGCGACCATGCCAGAACGATGGAAAGCCGACGGGAAAAATGGACATCAGCAACGTAATCGACGAGATCCATGAGCTGAATCTCACCTATCTCCTGCTCGCCCAGCGACTGATCAGCGAGGATCGGGTCGCAGCCAAGTTTCGTCTCAAGATCGACGATGAGATGGCGGATCTTCTGCAGGAGCTCAACGCTCGTCAGCTGATGAAACTATCACGCGTCAATCAGCTGCTGTGTCACTTTGGTCACGATAGCGCCGAGCAGCTTCGCCAGCTGACCCATAACCCTCGCGAGCAGGGTCTGACCCAATTCCATGCCTCGCTGTTGATGGCATCCCAGCCGGCGGCCGCGACCGCCACGGAGCGCTGAGGGATGACCAGCAAGAGTCTGCTAGCGGAGATGCAACAGGTGCAGCTGGCGATCGACCTGATCGAGCTTGGCGCACGCCTGCAGGTGCTGGAGACCGAAACCGACCTGAGTCGCGCCCGCCTGATTCGCCTGTTCAAGGAAATACGCGGCATGTCGCCGCCCAAGGGCATGCTGCCCTTCTCCACGGACTGGTTCATCACCTGGATGCCGAACATCCATTCATCGCTGTTCTACAACATCTTCCTGCGCCTGCAGGAAGATCAGGGCTGCGAGCGAATGGAGGCCTTCATCAAGGCCTACCGGCTCTATGCCGAGCAGGTGGAGACCGACGGCGCCGAGACCGTGCTGGGCCTGACTCGCGCCTGGACCCTGGTACGCTTCTTCGAGAGCGACCTGCTGCAGCTCTCGGCCTGTACACGCTGTGCCGGCCACTTCGTGGCGCACGCCCACAGCCCGACCCACGACTATGTCTGCGGCATCTGCCAGCCCCCCTCACGCGCCGGCAAGACTCGCAAGCGCCAGCAGGGCATGGCAGACCGGAACCCCACCGAGGCGTCGCCGGCGACCCTCGATCACCGCATGGCCTGACGCCCCCTCAGGCCCGATAGCGCAGGCAACCGACGCTCCCACCCCTTTTTAGCGACAAGTTTCGACCGCCTTCCTCAAGTCTCGCCCGAGACCGCCGATATCCGATGGTGATCATCATTCATCGCCTCGCTAGGGATACCGGCCGTGTTGATACCCATCGGATACCTCGTCGTCATCCTCTCCGTGTTCGGGGGCTTCGCCCTGGCGGGCGGCCACCTGGGCCCGCTCTTCCAGCCGACGGAGTTCCTGATGATCGGCGGCGCCGGCATCGGCGCCTTCATCGCCGCCAACAACGGCAAGGCCATCAAGGCGACCTTTCGCATCTTCGGCCGGCTGCGCCGCTCCAACCAGTACGACAAGGCGCTCTACATGGATCTGCTGGCGCTGCAGTACAAGATGCTCACCAAGATCCGCCGCGACGGCATGCTGGGCATCGAACGCGACATCGATAATCCGAAGGAAAGCGTCCTGTTCAACGAACACCCGCGCGTGCTCGCCGACCCGCTGATCATGGCCTTTCTCACCGACTACCTGCGCCTGATGGTCAGCGGCAGCATGGATCCCATGGAGCTCGACGAACTGATGCTCCACGAGATCGAGGCCTTCGAACAGGAGGCGCATATCCCCGCCGATGCCATCGCCAAGGTGGGCGATGCCATGCCGGCCTTCGGCATCGTGGCCGCGGTGATGGGGGTGGTAAAGGCGCTGAGCGCGGCTGATAGCGCGCCGGATGAGATGGGACGGATGATCGCCCACGCCCTGGTCGGCACCTTCCTGGGCATCCTGGCCGGCTATGGCTTCATCAACCCGCTGGCCAGTCGTGTCGAGCGGCAGACGAAAGAGGTGGAGAAGATCCTCCAGTGCATGCGGGTCACCCTGCTGGCCAGCCTGCACGGCTATGCCCCTCAGCTCGCCGTGGAGTTCGGACGCAAGGCCCTGCATACCGAGGAGCGTCCCGACTTCAGCGAGCTGGAGGAGTACATCCGCAGTGCCAAGGCAGGTGAAGGCGGCGCATGACCCCGAATCGCAGACCCATCATCATCCGCCGCAAGAAGGTCATCCATCGGCATAGCGGGGGCAGCTGGAAGATCGCCCTGGCGGACTTCATGACGGCGCTGATGGCGCTGTTCCTGGTCATGTGGATCCTGTCGCAATCCGACCAACAGCAGCGCGAAGCCGTCTCCGAGTACTTTCGCACCCCCCTGCTGACCGCCATCACCGGCGGCGACGGCACGGCGCGAAGCGCCAACGTGATTCCCGGCGGCGGTCCTGATCCGGTGCATGCCGACGGCGAGCGGGCACGCATCGACCTGCGCACCCAGACCCGCCCCAGCGATCAGCAGCGCCACGCCTTTCGCGATCTCCAGCAGCGCATCGAGAGCGCCATCGACGCGGATCCGGACCTGCGCCAACTTCAGAAGCAGCTGCGCTTCGACATGACCCCCGAGGGACTGCGCATCCAGCTGCTCGACACCGAGCAGCGCCCGATGTTCGAGCTGGGCAGCGCCCGGGTCGCGCCCTACATGCGCGACCTGTTGCGCACCATGGCCCCGCTGCTCAACGAGCTGCCCAACGACCTCAGCATCGGCGGCCATACCGATGGCCTGGCCTACCTCAACGGCTATCGCGGCTACAGCAACTGGGAACTCTCGAGCGACCGGGCCAACGCCTCGCGCCGCGAGCTAGTGGCCGGAGGCCTGAATCCCGCCAAGCTGTTGCGGGTCTCCGGCTTCGCCGATCGGGTGGTGATGCCCGGCACCGAGGCCAGCGACCCCGTCAACCGGCGCATCGAGCTGCTGGTGCTGTTCCGCGAGGTCGCCGAGCGCATCCGCTCGCCGGGCCTGCTCAACGGGGCCGGCACGCCGTCGCCGCTCGGCCGTCAGCCGGAAAGCGGAAGCGATGAGGCGCCGATGGAGCGATTCACCCGAAGCCTGCAACAGGCCCTCGGCACAGAACAACCACGGCCCTGAGGGGCGATAACCATTCCTGGGTGGGGACACGCACATGGATATCACCGATTTCTATGAAACCTTCTTCGAGGAGGCCGAGGAGCTGCTGGCGGACATGGAGCGCCACCTGCTCGAGATCGACCTCGAGGCGCCGGACGCCGAGCAGCTCAACGCGATCTTCCGCGCCGCGCACTCGATCAAGGGGGGCGCCGGCACCTTCGGCTTCGACGTGCTGCAGAAGACCACGCACCTCTTCGAGAACCTGCTCGATCACACGCGCCGCGGGGAGCTGACGCTTCGCCGGGACATCGTCGATACCTTTCTGGAAACCAAGGACATGCTCCACGACCAGCTGGACGCCTATCGCAACGAGGAAGTCCCCGACCAGGAGGCCTTCGCGCGGATCTGCCAGACCCTGCAGCAGCTGGCGCTGGAGGAGATCGGCCAGGAGCTCGAGGCGGCCAGCGGCACGCCAGCCGCCGCGGCTTCCGCGGCCGCTCCGGAACCGGCATCGACAAGCGCCCCCGCGGCACAGAGCGAGTCGACCGAGCCCCCCTCGGGCGAGCAGCGGCTGACCGTGGCCCTGCTGAACGTCGGCGAGAAGGATCGCGGCCTGCTGGTGGAGGAGCTGGGCCAGCTCGGCACGGTAGAGGAGCAGCACGGCGACGAGGCCCGCTACGAGGTCACGCTGCTCACCGCGACCGGCAGTGACGACATCGAGGCGGTGATGTGTTTCATCGTCGAGCCCGAGCAGCTGCAGGTCCAGCCCGCCGCGCCAGCGCCAGCGCCAGCAGAGGCCGCCACACCCGCCTCGGCGACACCCTCCGATACGCCGGCAACCGCGGAGGCACCCGGCACGCCTACCAACGACGCTAAGAAAGAAGAGAGCAAGCAAGAGGGCGGCAAGCCCAAGGCGAAGAAGGCCAAGACGGGCGGCGAGTCCAGCTCGATCCGGGTCTCGGTGGACAAGGTCGACCAGATCATCAACCTGGTGGGCGAGCTGATCATCACCCAGTCGATGCTCGACCAGACCGTCAGCGAGCTGGACGGCGTCACCCACGGCGGCCTGCTCAACGGCATGAGCCTGCTGCAGCGCAACGCCCGGGACCTCCAGGAAGCCGTCATGTCGGTGCGCATGGTGCCCATGGACTACGTGTTCAGCCGCTACCCGCGCCTGGTGCGCGATCTCGCCGGCAAGCTCGACAAGGACGTGGAGCTGGTCACCGAGGGCGAGTCCACCGAACTCGACAAGAGCCTCACCGAGCGCATCATCGACCCGCTCACCCACCTGGTGCGCAACAGCCTGGATCACGGCATCGAGGACCCGGAGACCCGCGAGGCAGCCGGCAAGCCGCGCACCGGGCGCCTGACCCTCTCGGCCCAGCACCAGGGCGGCAACATCCTCATCGAGGTGATCGACGACGGCGCCGGCCTGGATCGCGACAGGCTGCTCGCCAAGGCGCGGGACAGCGGCCTGTCGGTCTCCGACACCATGAGCGACGACGAGGTGTGGCAGCTGATCTTCGCCCCCGGCTTCTCCACCGCCAAGGAGGTCAGCGACGTCTCCGGGCGCGGCGTGGGCATGGACGTGGTCAAGCGCAACATCCAGGGCATGGGCGGTCACGTCGAGATCATGTCCCGCAAGGGTCAGGGCACCACCACGCGCATCGTGCTGCCGCTGACCCTGGCGATCCTCGACGGCATGTCGATCAAGGTCGGCAGCGAGGTCTTCATCCTGCCGCTCTCCACCGTGCTCGAGTCCCTGCAGCCCTCCCGCGAGGACCTCTACGCCATGGCCGGCGACGACGTGGTGCTCAAGGTCCGCGACGAGTACCTGCCCGTGGTCGCCGTGCACTCGGCGCTGGACGTGGAGGGCGCCAAGACCGAGCTCAACGAGACCATCGCGGTGATCGTGCAGGGCGAGGGGCGCCGCTACGCCCTGCTGGTGGACGACCTGATCGGCCAGCAGCAGGTGGTGGTGAAGAACCTCGAGACCAACTATCGCAAGGTGCCGGGCGTCTCGGCGGCGACCATCCTGGGCGACGGCAGCGTGGCGCTGATCCTCGACATCGCCGACCTGCACCGCCTGAACCGGGCCAAGAAGGAGGCGCGACGCCCGCAGCGCGTCGCCACCGATCACTCAACGCTGTTCCGCAAGGAGGGAGAAGCATCATGACCAGCCTGACACGCAACGCCGACCACGCCGCTTCCGAGGCCCACAACCGCGAGTTCCTGGTGTTCTCGCTGGGCGAGGAAGAGTACGCCATCGACATCCTCAAGGTGCAGGAGATCCGTGGCTACGAGAACGTCACGCGCATCGCCAACGCCCCCGAGTTCATCAAGGGCGTGACCAACCTGCGCGGGATCATCGTGCCGATCGTCGATCTGCGCATCAAGTTCCACCTCGACACCGTCGAGTACGGCGGCCAGACCGTGGTGATCGTGGTCAACGTCGGCGAGCGGGTGGTGGGCATCGTGGTGGATGGCGTCTCGGACGTCATGACCCTCACCCCCGAGCAGATCAAGCCGGCCCCGGAGTTCGGCGTCACGCTCTCCTCCGACTTCCTGAGCGGCCTGGGCAGCCTCGAGGACCGCATGCTGGTGCTGGTCGACATCGACAAGCTGCTGACCAGCGAGGAGATGGCCCTGGTCGAATCCGTCGGCGACTGAGTCACGCCCGACTCATCCACCCACGACTCGATGACCCAACGACCCGCGAGGGGACGGCACAATGCGGCAACTGACAACAACACAAAAGCTGTGGGGATCGCTCGGACTCATCTGGCTGGCCATGCTGCTGATGGTCGGCTGGAGCGCCTGGGAGACCCGCCAGACCATGCTCGAGGAGCGACGCGCGGCGCTCGAGGTCTACATCGACCTGGCGATGTCGACCCTCGAAGGCCAGGCCGAGCGGGTCGCCGCCGGCGAGATCGACCGCGAGGCGGCGCAGACGCAGGCCGCGTCGATGATCAAGGCCATGCGCTACGACGAGGGGCGCGGCTACTTCTATATCTTCAACAACGACTTCGCCCTGCTCAGCCACCCCCGCCTGCCGGTGGGCACCGAGGTGGGCGACTTCCAGAACGTCGAGGACCGCTACCTGTTCCGCGAGTTCGCCGAGGACGTCGCCCAGGACGACGGCTACGTCGACTACCTCTGGCCCCATGAGGAAGGAGGCGAGTCCGTACCGAAGTCCTCCTACCACGAGCGCTTCGCCCCCTGGGGCTGGATCGTCGGCACCGGCGTCTACATCGACGACATCAATGCCGCCTTCATCGCCTCGCTGACCCGCACCCTGCTGGCCCTGCTGGTCATCGGCGTGCCGGTGAGCCTGCTGATGGTGATGGTGATCCGCGGCGTGACGCGCGCCCTGGGCGGCGACCCGCGCTATGCCGCCGAGGCGGTGGGCACCATCGCCGACGGCGACCTCACTCGGGAGGTGCGGCTGCACGACGGCGACACCGGCAGCCTGCTCTTCGACATCGAGCGCATGCGCCGTGCCCTGGCCACCACCATCGGCGAGATTCATCGCGACAGCGACGACGTGAACAGCGAGGTGGTAGCGCTCGGCGCCGGCAACGACGAGCTGGCCACACGCACCGAGCAGCAGGCCGCGGCCCTGGCCGAGACCGCCTCCAGCATGGAGGAGCTGACCACCACGGTGCAGCACAACGCCGAGCACACCGAGCGGGCCAGTACCCTGGCCGGCGATACCTCCGCGAACGCCGCCCGCGGCCGCGCAGCGATGGAAGACGTGGTGGGCGCGATCACCGAGATCAACGACAGCGCCACCCAGATGAACACCATCGTCGACACCATCGACGCCATCGCCTTCCAGACCAATATCCTGGCGCTCAACGCCTCGGTGGAGGCGGCACGCGCCGGCGAGCACGGCCGCGGCTTCGCCGTGGTCGCCGAGGAAGTGCGCAACCTGGCCAGCCGTTCGGCCACGGCGACCCGAGAGATCAAGACGCTGATCGAGCGCTCCGACGCCAAGGTCGTCGAGGGCACGCGGCGGGTCAAGGAGACCGACGAGCTGATCGCCGGCATGGCCCGGGACATCGGCCAGCTCAGCGGCCTGATGAACGAGATCTCTACCGCCACCCGGGAACAGAGTCAGGGCATCGAGCAGGTCGGCGTGGCCGTTACCCAGATGGATCGCATGACCCAGCAGAACGCCGGCCTGGTGGAGGGCAGCACCGACACCGCCCGACGCCTGACGGCCAAGGCGCAGCACCTGCGCGAGCGGGTGGCGCATTTCCGCGTCGACCTCGCCGGCGGCGAGGAGGCCACGCCAAGCGCCCTGCCCGCCGAGCGAACGCGCGAGACCCGCGAGCCGGCCGAGGCCTGACCCGCCCTTCGATCACCGGGGCGGCCAGGGTCGCCCGACAACAGGAGAACCGTGTGAAGCTTCTCGACAACATGACCGTCAGGGTCAGCTGGAGCCTGGTGCTCGCGCTCTTCGCCGCCCTGATCCTGGTCCTGAGCAGTCTCGGGCTCTATACCGTGCGCTACAGCGAGGACTCGCTGCAGACTCTCAACGAGGTCAACGTCGACCAGGCCTCCACGCTGAACCGGGCCAATGCGCAGATGCTGTTCGCGCAGATGGAGCTGCGCAACCTCCAGGCGCGCCTGTCACAGGCCGTCTGGCCTGACGAGCGAGAGACGGTGAAGGCCGAGGCCGAGGCGCTGAGCGAGGACCTCGACGCGGTCGAGGCGAGCTTCCAGCAGTTCCTGGCCCTGCCGCGCCAGGCGGAACAGCAGCCGAGGATCGCTGCCGTCGAGGAGAGCTTCACGGCGCTGATGAACGAGGGGCTGCGGCCCCAGCAGCAGGCGCTGACCGAGGGCAGCGCCGAGGCCTTCTCCAACCTGCACGGCGAGGTGGAGACGCTCACCCAGCGTTTCTACGGCGACGCGGTGGCCTTCTTCCGCGATGCCGAGCAGAGCGGTGCCTCGCGCTACGCCGACTTCTTCGACCAGGCCGGCCTCCTGCAGCTGCTGATCATCGCCGCCCTGATCATCGCCGCCCTGACCATCGTCGGCGTGCTGTGGGGCGTGACCGTCAACGTCACCCGCCCGCTGGGGCAGCTGGTCGGCTACTTCGAACGCATGGAGCAGGGCGATCTCGCCCAGACGATTCCGCGCCTGGGCAACAACGAGATCGGCCGGCTCTACGCCTCGCTTGCGCAGATGCAGTACGGCCTCGCCGACACGGTGGGCAAGGTGCGCACCAGCGGCGAGACCATCTACCGGGGCTCCCAGAGCATCGCCAGCGGCAACAACGACCTCTCCTCGCGTACCGAGCAGCAGGCCGCCTCCCTGGAGGAGACCGCCTCCAGCATGGAGGAGCTCTCCTCCACCGTGGGGCAGAACGCCGAGAACGCCCAGCAGGCCAGCCAGCTGGCCGCCGAGGCTACCCGCACCGCGAGACAGGGCGGCGAGGTGGTCAGCGAGGTGGTCGAGACCATGCATCGGATCAGCACGGGCTCCCACCAGGTGGCGGAGATCATCGGCACCATCGACGCCATCGCCTTCCAGACCAACATCCTGGCGCTCAACGCCTCGGTGGAGGCGGCGCGGGCCGGCGAGCACGGCCGCGGCTTCGCCGTGGTGGCCCAGGAGGTGCGCAGCCTGGCCAGTCGCAGCGCCGATGCCTCCAGCGAGATCCGCGGCCTGATCAAGGCCTCGGTGCAGCAGGTCGATGCCGGCACCGCCAGCGTCGACCAGGCCGGCCAGACCATGCAGGAGGTCGTCCAGGCGGTGCAGCGGGTCAGCGACATCATGGACGAGATCGCCGCCGCCTCCAGCGAGCAGAGCAACGGCATCTCCCAGGTCAACGAGGCTGTCACCCAGATGGATCAGGTCACCCAGCAGAATGCCGAGCTCGTGCAGCAGGCGGCCAGCGCCGCCAACCAGCTGGAAGCCGAGGCCAGCCGGCTCAAGGTCGCCGTCACGCGCTTTCGGATCGGCCAGCAGGCCGCCCACATCGAGAACGATGATTCGCGAGACGACGACGCGACCAGCGACCTGGCGCGCTGGATGCCGTCGCTGATGCAGGCTCAACGGCCGGAGCGCCCCGCGACGAAACAGGACCATGACGGGCGGAAAGCGCGCGACGACGAGTGGGAGTCGTTCTAGGCGGTCCGACGTCTCGAGCGGCCCGACGCCTCAAGCCATCCGACACCTCGCGCCAGACGAGGCCGCCCGATGCCGCGGCGGCACGCGATAACAATCTACAGGCCTAGCCAATTACCTCAGCAGGGGATATCGCATGCGAAACAACCAGCCCGTCACCCAGCGGGAACGCCCGCTCGACGATGAGCACTTCCTGATCTCGCGCACGGACCTCAAGGGCCGTATCACCTATGCCAATCCGGCCTTCATCGAGGTCAGCGGCTTCAGTCAGGAGGAGCTGATCGGCGCACCCCACAACCTGGTGCGCCACCCGGACATGCCGGAGGCAGCCTACCAGAACCTCTGGGAGACGCTGACGGCCGGCGAGCATTGGAAGGGTCTGGTCAAGAACCGGCACAAGTGCGGCGACCACTACTGGGTGGAGGCGAGCGTCTCGCCGGTGGTCGAGAACGGCAAGGTCGTCGGCTACGCCTCGGTGCGGGTCAAGCCCACGACCGAGGCCATCGAGAAGGCCGAAAAGGCCTACGCCCTCATCCGCGAGGGCAAGGGTCGCCGCTACGTCCTGGATCGCGGCCAGCTGCGTCGCCGCGGCCTGACCGGCCGCCTGGCGCGTCTCAACCTGCGCAGCCTGCGGGCCCGCGTCGTGACCATGGTGGTCATCGCCGGCCTGCTGCTCTCGGCCAGCGGCGCCATGGGGCTCTTCGGGCTGCAGGTCTCCGGCGAGCGCCTGCAGACCCTGGATCGCGACGGCCTGCAGGACGTGGCACGCCTGCAGCAGATCGACCAGCTCGCGACCCGCGCCCACCAGACGCTCTCCCGCGGCAAGCGCTTCGAGCTGATCGAGAACAAGGAGCAGCACGCCGCGACACTGCAGGAGACTCAGGCGTCGCTGGCGACGCTGTGGCGCAACTACCGGGCCCGCGAGGTCAACCAGGGCGGCGCTGCCGACGCCTTCAACGAGGACCTGACACGCTACCTCGAGGAGGGGCTGGGGCGCGCCATCGCGCTTTTCCAGACTGAAGAGAAGTTCGAGATGTTCACCAGCCTGCCGCCACACATCGAGGAGATGCAGGCGATGGGCGAGGCCCTCTCCGGCGAGGTCAACGCGCTGATCGAGAGCAAGCAGACCGATGCGGCCCTGCTGGCCAACGAGGCCCGGGAGGGGCAGCGCCAGATGCTGATCGCCCAGGCCGGCATGCTGGCCATCGGCCTGCTGGCGCTGATCGTGATCGGCGCGCTGACCTTGCGCGCCATGCTGCGCCCGCTGCGCGACGCCCAGGCCTTCACCCTGCAGATCGCCTCCGGCAACCTCGCCGCCGACGTGCCGCCGCGTCGCCGCGACGAGCTGGGCCGCCTGATGGAGGCGCTGGATATCATGCGCAAGAGCCTCGGCAGCATCGTCGGCGACGTCAACGGCGGCATTCGCGTGGTGACGCCAGCCGCGCGGGACATCGCCTCGGGCAACGAGGATCTCTCTGCGCGCACCGAACAACAGGCCGCCTCGCTGCAGCAGACCGCCTCGAGCATGGAGGAGATGACCACCACCGTGCAGCACAACTCGGACAACGCCCGCCAGGCCAGCGGCCTGGCCTCCGAGAACGCCGAGCGCACCCAGGAGACCGGCGAACTGATGCACCAGGTCGTGGAGACCATGGGCCAGATCACCGCCGGCTCGCGCAAGATGACCGAGATCATCAACGTCATCGACTCCATCGCCTTCCAGACCAACATCCTGGCGCTGAACGCCTCGGTGGAGGCGGCCAGGGCCGGCGAGCAGGGACGCGGCTTCGCGGTGGTGGCCGGCGAGGTGCGCAAGCTGGCCGGCCGCAGCGCCGACGCCGCCAGCGAGATCCGCGAGCTGATCGATGGCTCGGCGCGCCAGATCGACGACGGCGCCGAGCTGGTGCGCCGGGCGGAGACCTCCCTCAATGCCGTCCTGGAAGCCTCCACCCGGGTCAACGACATCATGGGCGAGATCACGGCCGCCTCCGAGGAGCAGAGCAACGGGATCGGCCAGATCAACCAGGCGGTGGTGGAGATGGATCAGGTGACCCAGCAGAACGCCGCGCGGGTCCAGGCCTCGGCGCGGGCCGCCAGCGAGCTCGAACAGCAGGCCGACCTGCTGGGCAACGCCATCTCCGCCTTCCGCCTGCGCGGCGCGGGCATGGAACGAGCGCCCTCCCTGGCAGAGCGCCGCGAGCGCGCCGTGGCCTCCGCCGCCACGCCCCCATCGTCACCAGCCTCTGGCCATGAGGCGGAGCCGGCCACACACCGGCGTCCGTCCCGCCAGCCCGAGACCGTCGAGGAGTGGGAGGAATTTTGAACGAGACCCGCAGCGTCGACATGCCGGCGGAGGAGAGCGGCTGGGGAGGTGGCCGGCTCGAGCGTGATCTCGAGCTGACCGATGCCGATTTCGCCAGGATCCGCCAGCTGATCTATCAGCGGGCGGGCATCGTGCTCGCCGAGCACAAGCGCGAGATGGTCTACAGCCGCCTGGCGAAGCGGATGCGCCACCACGGCCTGACCCGCTTCGCCGACTACCTGGCGCGCCTGGAGCGACAGCCCGAGGCCCGCGAGTGGGAGGCCTTCACCAACGCCCTGACCACCAACCTCACGGCGTTCTTCCGCGAGGCGCACCACTTCCCGCTGCTCGCCGATCACGCCTGCTCGCGCCCGGGCAAGGTGCGCGTCTGGTGCGCCGCCTCCTCGACCGGCGAGGAGCCCTACTCGATCGCCATGACCCTGACGGAGGCTTTGGGCTCACGGGCCAGTCAGGCCGAGGTCGTGGCGACCGATATCGATACCGATGCCCTGGCCAGGGCACGGGCCGGCATCTATCCCCTGGAGCAGGTGTGCAAGCTCGAGGAGTCGAGGATCAAGCGCTTCTTCCAGCGCGGCAAGGGCGCCCACAAGGGCTTCGCGCGGATCCGTCCGGAGGTGGCGGACATGATCGACTTCCAGTCGCTCAACCTGCTCGCGCCCCAGTGGCCGGTGAGCGGCCCCTTCGATGCGATCTTCTGTCGCAACACCATGATCTACTTCGATAAGGCGACGCAGACCCGGATCCTCGAGCGCTTCGCTCCGCTGCTCAAGCCCGACGGCCTGCTGTTCGCCGGCCACTCGGAGAGCTTTTCCTACATCACCGACGCCTTTCGGCTGCGCGGCCAGACCGTCTACGTCCGCTCATCCACGCGCTGACCGCTAAAGTCTCGCCGCCGTTGGCCGATAGACGTTGCATGGTCGTCCCGTGCGGCCGCCCCGCGGGCCGCCAAGACAACAGGAGACAACCCCTTGAGCGCCAACCCCATCAAGGTGCTGTGTGTCGATGATTCGGCGCTGATACGCGACCTGCTGACGGATATCATCAACCAGCAGCCGGACATGGAGGTCGTGGCCGTGGCCCCGGACCCCCTGGTGGCGCGCGACCTGATCAAGCGCCACAACCCCGACGTGCTGACGCTGGACGTGGAGATGCCGCGCATGGACGGCCTCGATTTCCTCGAGCGCCTGATGCGCCTGCGCCCCATGCCGGTGCTGATGGTCTCCTCGCTGACCCAGTCGGGCTCCGAGGTGACGCTGCGCGCCCTGGAACTCGGCGCCGTGGATTTCGTGGCCAAGCCGTCGCTCGGCATCCGCCACGGCATGCTTGAGTACGCCACGGAGATCGCCGAGAAGCTCCGCGCCGCGGCGCGCTCGCGCCCCCGCCAGGCGCGCCGTCCGAACGCGCCCGGCCCCCAGCCGCTCAAGGCGCCCATCGTCTCCAGCGAGAAGCTGATCATCATCGGCGCCTCCACCGGGGGCACCGAGGCGATTCGCCAGGTGCTCGAGCCGCTGCCGGCCAACAGCCCGGCGATCCTGATCACCCAGCACATGCCGGGAGGCTTCACCCGCTCGTTCGCCGAGCGCCTCGACCGCCTGTGTCAGATCAGCGTCAAGGAGGCGGCCGACGGCGAGCGCATCCTGCCCGGCCACGCCTACATCGCCCCCGGCGATGCCCATCTCAAGCTCGCGCGCAGCGGCGCCAACTACGTCGCCCGTCTCGACGACGGTCCGCCGGTCAACCGGCACCGCCCCTCGGTGGACGTACTGTTCCACTCCGCCGCCGGCCAGGCGGGCCGCAACGCCATCGGCGTGCTGCTCACCGGCATGGGCAAGGACGGCGCCGCCGGCCTGCTGGAGATGCGCCAGGCCGGCGCGGCCACCCTCGCCCAGGACGAGGCCAGCTGCGTGGTCTACGGCATGCCCCGCGAGGCCGTCGCCCTGGGCGCGGCGGCCGAGGTGCTGCCGCTGGAAGAGATCGCGCCTCGCCTGCTCTCCCTGTCGGCGGCCTCGGGGCGCGCCCAGCGGGTCTAGACGACAGCACGCACATCGTCATCGGGCACGATGCCCGGTGCCAACACAGAAGGAAACGCCGGCATGACACGTCTGTTGCGCAACATCAGCATTCACGCGGCCATGGTGGCCGTCCTGGTCTGCTTCGTGGCGTTCATCGCCGCGGTGGCCATCATGGGTCAGTTGGCCAGCCGCTCGGCCAACGACACCCTGGAGACCCTCGATCAGATCAACGTGGCCCAGCTCAACGAGATCGGCCGGGCCGACGCCCTGCTGAGCGGTGCCCTGGTCGACCTGGAGGCGGCGTCGAGCCTCTTCACGCTGGGCCAGCCGGACAAGGCCCGCCAGCGCCGGGCCTCGGCAGGCGATCAGCTCGAACGCGCCGAGGCGCGCTTCGAGGCCTTCGCCAGCGTGCCGCGCACTGCCCAGGGCAGCGAGCTCGGCGGCCGAGTCGAGTCGACCTTCGGCGCGCTGCTGACGCTGGCCCGCCGACAGTATGAGGCCCTCGGTGAGTGGGACACGCCCGGGTTCAACGCGCTGCGTGAACGGATGGTGGAACCGGCAGCGGCCCAGGACGACACCCTGACCGAGTTCGTGCGCTATGCCGACGAGCGCGGCGACACGATGCTGGCCGAATACCACGACACCGAGACCCTGCTCCAGCGCATCGAGCTGGCCCTCCTGGCCCTCGTGGCGCTGCTGGTCGGCATGATCTATGTGGGCCTGCGCAAGATCATCATCATCCCCCTGCAGGTCGCCGTGGAGACCCTGGAGACCATCGCCCGGGCCGATCTGTCGCGCCCGATCCGGGTGCTGAGCCGCAACGAGATCGGCAAGCTCTTCACCGCCATGCGCGACATGCAGCAGAGCCTGACGCGCATCGTCAGCGACGTGCGCGACGGCACGGACTCCATCCACGTCGGCAGCCGCGAGATCGCCGGCGGCAATGCCGATCTCTCCTCGCGCACCGAGCAGCAGGCCGCCTCCCTGGAGGAGACCGCCTCGAGCATGGAGGAGCTCACCGCCACCGTGCGCCAGAACGCCGACAACGCCCGCCAGGCCAACGGCCTCGCCCAGGAGGCCACCCAGACCGCCGAGCGGGGCGGCGAGGTGGTCGAGCAGGTGGTGAAGACCATGCACGGCATCGCCGGCAGCTCCCAGAAGGTCGCCGACATCACCGGGGTGATCGACTCCATCGCCTTCCAGACCAACATCCTGGCGCTCAACGCCTCGGTGGAGGCGGCCCGGGCCGGCGAGCACGGCCGCGGCTTCGCGGTGGTGGCCGAGGAAGTGCGCAACCTGGCCAGCCGCAGCGCCGACGCCGCCAAGGAGATCAAGGGCCTGATCGATGGCTCGGTGACCCAGGTGCAGGAGGGCTCGGCGCTGGTCGAGCAGGCCGGGACGACCATGCAGGACGTGGTCAACTCGGTGCGCCGGGTGACCGACATCATGGACGAGATCTCGGCGGCCTCCCAGGAGCAGAGCGACGGCATCGAGCAGGTCAGCCAGGCCGTGGGTCAGATGGACCAGGTGACCCAGCAGAACGCCTCGCTGGTGCAGGAGGCCTCGGCGGCCGCCGCCTCGCTGGAGGAGCAGGCCGATCGCCTCGAGCAGGCGGTGGCGGTCTTCAAGCTGACGGAGGGCGAACGAGCCGCTGCGCCGGCCGGGCCCGCCCCGCGTGCCGAGGCACCCGCCGCCGCTCCCCGGCAGAGCACCCCCGCCCCTCGGCGGCCGCCTGGCGGGCGGGCCGTTGAGGAAGAGTGGGAAGCATTCTGATTCGTCTGATTGAAAAGCGGCCGGCACCGACGTGTCGGCCCCGCATATGCCATGACTGAAAGAGGACATCCGATGGCAGACAAGAACATGAGCATCCTGGTGGTGGATGATTTCCCGACCATGCGCCGCATCGTGCGCAGCCTGCTGAAGGAGCTCGGCTTCACCAACGTGGAGGAGGCCGAGGACGGCCAGGACGCCCTGAACAAGCTCAAGGCGGGCGGCTTCGAGTTCGTGGTCTCGGACTGGAACATGCCCAACCTCGACGGCCTGGAGATGCTCAAGCAGATCCGTGCCGACGACGGCCTCAAGGACCTGCCGGTGCTGATGGTCACCGCAGAGGCCAAGAAGGAGAACATCATCGCGGCGGCCCAGGCGGGCGCCAACGGCTATGTCGTCAAGCCCTTCACCTCGGCCACCCTGGAAGAAAAACTCAACAAGATCTTCGAAAAACTGGGCATGTAAGGCGGCCGGCAGGTCCGGCACCAAGGAGCGAGGATGATGAGCAACGAGATGCCGTCGCAGGACCCTCCGCAGGAGTCCAGCGACGAGCTGGTACAGCGGATCGGGCAGCTGACGCGCATGCTGCGCGAGAGCATGCGCGAGCTGGGACTCGACAAGGAGATCGAACGGGCCGCCGAGGCGATCCCCGATGCCCGTGATCGCCTCAGCTACGTGGCGACCATGACCGAGCAGGCCGCCGAGCGGGCGCTCAACGCCATCGACCGGGCCCAGCCGCTGCAGGACGACCTCAGCGAACGGGCCGAGGCGCTGGACGCGCGCTGGGCAGAGTGGTTTGCCGAGCCCAAGGCGCTCGACGAGGCCCGCGAGCTGGTGCAGGACACCCGGCAGTACCTGGGCGACGTGCCCCAGCGCACCCGGGCGACCCAGCAGGAGCTGCTCGAGATCATGATGGCCCAGGACTTCCAGGACCTGACCGGCCAGGTGATCAAGAAGATGATGGACGTGATCCGCGAGATCGAGCATCAGCTGGTGCAGGTACTGATCGACGCCGTGCCCCAGGGCAAGGCCCGCGAGGATCTCCAGAAGCGCGCCACGCACCAGTGGCAGAGCGACGAGCGGCGGCGCGATGAGGGACTGTTGAACGGCCCCCAGATCAAGCCCGAGTCGGAAGGCATCGTCACCGGCCAGGATCAGGTCGACGACCTGCTGGACGAGCTCGGCTTCTAACACCCCCACCACCCCTGCTCCCGATGAGGCCGAGAGTCGCGGATAAGACCGCGATTAGCGGCCCTTTTTGACGCATCACCCCTTCCCCCTCAGCGACACAATGGCCAGGGTCCGAACGACTGCCCGGTGAATGGCCATGGCCGACCAAGACAGCGACCAGGAAAAGACCGAGGAGGCCACCCCACGACGACTGGAGAAGTCGCGCGAGGAGGGCCAGGTCGCCCGCTCCCGGGAGCTGGCCACCTTCATGCTGCTGCTGGCCGGCGTGACCGGGCTCTGGTCGATGGGCGGCCTGCTCTACGACCAGCTGGGTGTGGTCATGGAGCAGGCCTTCCTGTTCGAGCGGCGCCAGGCGCTGGAAACCACACCGATGCTCACCAATGCGCTGAACCTCGGCGAGCGCACGCTCTACGCCCTGATGCCGCTGTTCCTGCTGCTGACGGTGGTGGCCCTGGTCGCCCCGGCGCTGCTCGGCGGCTGGCTGATCTCGGCCAAGTCGCTCAAGCCGCAGCTATCGAAGCTCAATCCCGCCAAGGGCCTGAAGCGCCTGTTCGGCGTCCAGGCACTGGTGGAGCTGGCCAAGGCGATCGCCAAGTCGCTGCTGGTGGGCAGCGTGGCCGTGACGTTTCTCTACCTGAACCGCGGCGACTTCATGGCGCTGATGGACCAGCCGATCCAGCAGGCGCTGGCCAAGGCGATGGGGATGGCCGCCGAGGCCTGCGGCCTGATGGTGCTGACCCTGCTGGTGGTGATCCTGATCGACGTGCCCTACCAGCTGTGGAGCCATGCCAAGAAGCTGCGAATGAGCAAGGACGAGGTGAAGCGCGAGCACAAGGAGTCCGAGGGCGACCCCCAGGTGAAGGGGCGCATCCGCCAGCAGCAGCAGGCGATGGCCCGCGGCCGGATGATGAGCAAGGTGCCGGAGGCCGACGTGATCATCACCAACCCCTCGCACTACGCCGTGGCGCTGCAGTATCAGGAGACCGGCATGTCGGCGCCCCGGGTCGTCGCCAAGGGCGCCGACGAGGTGGCCGCCCGCATCCGCGAGCTCGGCGAGGAGCACGGGGTGCCCCGGCTGGAGGCGCCCCCTCTGGCCAGGGCCCTGTATCACCACGTGGATCTCGACGACGAGATCCCGGCGGACCTGTTCACCGCCGTGGCCGAGGTCCTGGCCTGGGCCTTCGGCCTGAAACGCGCAGCCACGGAGGGCGGCGAGGCGCCCCCCTCCCCCGAGAATCTTCCGGTGCCGGCCTCTCTCGAGGTCCCGGCACGCGACGCCGACACTGACGAGGCACGTCCATGAAGGCCTTGATGAACCAATACCTGGGCCAGCGCGACTGGATGGCCCACGTGCCCATGAAGCTGCTGGCGGGCCCGCTGCTGATCCTCATGATCCTCTCCATGATGATCCTGCCGCTGCCGCCCTTCATCCTGGACCTGCTGTTCACGTTCAACATCGCCCTGGCGATCATGGTGCTGCTGGTGAGCATGTTCACCCAGAAGCCCCTGGACTTCGCCGCCTTCCCGGCCGTGCTGCTGTTCACCACCCTGCTGAGGCTGTCGCTGAACGTCGCCTCGACCCGCATTATCCTGATGGAGGGCCACCAGGGCGGCGACTCGGCGGGCAAGGTGATCGAGGCCTTCGGCGAGTTCCTGGTCGGCGGCAACTTCGCCGTGGGCCTGGTGGTGTTCCTGATCCTCGTGATCATCAACTTCATGGTCATCACCAAGGGCGCCGGGCGCATCGCCGAGGTCGGCGCCCGCTTCATGCTCGACGCCATGCCGGGCAAGCAGATGGCCATCGATGCCGACCTCAACGCCGGACTGATCGGCGAGGACGAGGCGCGCCAGCGACGCAGCGACGTCTCCCAGGAAGCCGACTTCTACGGCTCCATGGACGGCGCCAGCAAGTTCGTGCGCGGCGACGCCATGGCCGGCCTGGTGATCATGGTGGTCAACGTGATCGGCGGCCTGCTGATCGGCATGCTCCAGCACGACATGGGCTTCGGAAGCGCCGCGCGCACCTATACCCTGATGACCATCGGCGACGGCCTGGTCGCCCAGATTCCCGCCCTGGTGATCTCCACCGCCGCCGGCGTCACCGTCTCCCGCGTCACCACCGACCAGGACGTCGGGCAGCAGATGATCAGCCAGCTGTTCGTCAATCCGCAGGTGTTGATCCTGGCGGCCGCGGTGATGGGCCTGCTGGGGCTGGTGCCGGGCATGCCCAACCTGGTGTTCCTGATCTTCACGGCGCTGCTGGGCGGGCTGGCCTGGTGGCTGATGCGCCAGAAGGAGCGCCGCCTGGTCGAGCAGGAGATCGCCACCGAGGCGCCCCCCGCGCCCGAGGCCCCCGAGGCCAGCTGGGAGGACGTGCAGCTGGTCGACACCCTGGGCCTCGAGGTCGGCCACCGGCTGATCCCCCTGGTGGATGCCCGCCAGCAGGGCGAGCTGCTCGGCCGCATCAAGAGCGTGCGCAAGAAGTTTGCCCAGGAGGTCGGCTTCCTGCCCCCGGTGGTCCACATCCGCGACAACCTGGAGCTCGGCGCCAACGCCTACCTGCTGACCCTGAAGGGCGCCGAGATCGGCCGCGCCGAGGCCTTCCCCGGCCAGTGGCTGGCCATCGACCCGGGCCAGGTGACCGGCGAGCTCAAGGGTGTGACGACCCAGGACCCCGCCTTCGGCCTGCCGGCCGTCTGGGTCGACACCAGCCAGCGCGAGCACGCCCAGGTCTACGGCTACACCGTGGTGGACGCCAGCACCGTGGTGGCCACCCACCTCAACCACCTGCTCCACCGGCACGCGGCCGAGATGCTCGGCCGCGCCGAGGTGCAGAAGCTGCTCGACAAGTTGAAGGAGGAACAGCCGGGGCTGGTGGAGGATGTGGTGCCCAAGGCCATCTCCCTCACGGTGCTGCAGCGCCTGCTGCAGAACCTGCTCGAGGAAGAGGTCTCGATCCGCGACATGCGCACCATCCTCGACGCCCTGGCCGAGCACGCCCCGCAGCAGCAGGATCCCCACGAGCTCACCGCGCTGGTGCGCGTCGCCCTGGGTCGCGGCATCACCCAGCAGTGGTTCGCCGGCCGTGACGAGCTCAAGGTCATCGGCCTGGACAGCCAGCTCGAGCAGATCCTGACCCAGGCGATGAACGGCAACGGCGCCCTGGAGCCTGGCCTGGCCGAGACCCTGATGACCCAGACCGAACAGGCCCTGGAGCGCCACGAGGCCAGCGGCGAGCCGCCGGTGCTGGTGGTACAGCACAACCTGCGGGCGATGCTGGCGCGCTTCCTGCGCCGCCGCCTGCGCCACCTGGTGGTGATGTCCCAGGCTGAGATTCCCGACGACCGCACCCTGCGCGTCACCACCCTGGTAGGAGGTCGCTGATAGATGAGCGTCATTCGCTTCGTGGGCCAGACCAGCCGAGAGGCCATGCGCCAGGTGCGCGAGTCGCTCGGCGACGACGCGCTGATCCTGGCCAATCGGCACACCGAGCAGGGCGTCGAGATCCTGGCCATGGCCGACGATGCCGTGGAGGGCATGACCGCCTCGCCGGCGCCGCACGCGCCAACACCTGCCCTGGCGAGCGCCTCGGCTCCCGAGCCCTCGTCCTCCCCTGCGCCGGCACCCCCTGACGCGTCACCGGCCGCCTCGCCCGCCCTGCCGGCCGGCGAGGCGGCGGTCGACGGCCAGGCCCTGCACACCATGAGCGAGCAGCTGCTGCGCGAGATGCAGGACATGCGCACCCTGCTGGCCCGGGAGAAAACGCGTCACGCGCCGTCCCGTGACGGCCGCACGCGCTTGAAGCGCCTGTTGCGGGAAGCCGGCTTCGGCGAGGCCCTGGCCGATGACCTGCTCGCCGCCCTGCCGGCCGAGCTCGACGATGCCGAGGGTAGCGCCCAGGACGACGAGCGCCCGCTGGCCTGGCTGCAGCGCCGGCTGGCGTCGCGACTCGCGGTCCTCGAGGAGGAGGATGCCTTCTTCGCGCCGCCCGGGATCCTCTCGCTGGTCGGCCCCACCGGGGTGGGCAAGACCACCACCACGGCCAAGCTGGCGGCGCGCTTCGTGCAGCGCCACGGCGCCGACCAAGTCGCCCTGATCACCACCGACAGCTTCCGCATCGGCGCCCACGAACAGCTGCGCATCTATGCCGAGATCCTCGGCATCCCGATGCACGCCCTGGCCCCGGACCACTCGATCGACAGCCTGGCCCCGCTGCTCCGGGGGCGGCGCTGGGTGATCATCGACACCGTGGGGATGAGCCAGCGCGATCGGCGCATCATCGAGCAGATCGCCCAGCTGCAGGGCGGGCGCGTCCGGGTGCGGATGGTGCTGCTGCTCAATGCGGCCAGCCAGCCGGAGACCCTGGAGGAGGTGGCGACTCGCTACCGCCAGGCCGCCCACGCCGCCGGGGCGACGCTCGACGACTGCCTGCTGACCAAGCAGGACGAGGCCGGCCGCCTGGCGCCCGCCCTCGAGACGATCCTGCGCCATGGCCTGCGTCTGGCCTTCGTCTCCCACGGCCAGCGCGTCCCCGAGGATCTCTCGCTGGCCGATCCCCGGGCGCTGGCCATCCAGGCGCTCGCCACCCGCGCGCCCCTGGCGCTCGACGAGGCGCCGGCGGCCCCGCCGCCCCGGGCGATGACCGGTGACCTGCTGGGACAGGGGCGGCGGCTCTCTTCCGCCCTGAGCGGGCTGCGTCGTGGGCTGGCCGGGTTCACCGACCTTGAGGCGGCCTGGGACCTCACCGCACTGCCCGAGGAGCTGCAGGCGCCGCGCCTGGACGCCCTGCTCGAACGAGCCGTCGAGCGACAGGCGCGGGTGGCCACGGTCTGGGCCCCGCGGCGCCCGGTGAGCGGCCGCGACTGGGCGATGCCCGACCTGGGCCTGGATGCCCAGGGCCACTGGCTGGCGCTGCCGGACCTGCAGCACCGGCAGGGCGCCGGCCAGCTCAATCGGCTGGCCCGGGCCGAGGCGACGCAGGGCGTCCGGGTGCACCTGCTGCCCGGCCTGCCGGATGCGGAGACCTGGCAATGGCTCACCGAGGGCGAGGCCATCTGGTCGAGTCAGGTCCGCGCCGGCCAGCGGGTGCGCCACGGCAGCGAGCGACACGCGCTCTCCGAGCTCGCCGCGCTGGCGAGCCCCGTCACCCAGATCGACGCCCGCCTGGCCGGCCGACCCTGTCGCGTCGTGCTGTCGCGCCTTGGCGTCACGGCCGCGCCGAACCGCGCCAGAGACGCCGGCGAGGAGACCACGCTGGCGGCCTGGTTCGCCGAGCTGCGCGACCCGGAGAGCGGCAAGCCACAGGGGCGGCGCTACTGGCTGACGACCTGTGATCACCCCGAGGATGCCGTGCCGCTGCTGCTGAGCCACCTCCAGGCGGAGGGCATCACCCGGCAGACCAAGCGCACCGAGGAGCGCCTGGCGGCGCTGCTGCCCGCCCAGGCGCGCCCCGAGCTGCGCCTGCTGCTGGCCGCCGGCCTCGCCGCCCAGGCGAGCCACCTCGACCACGCCGACGACGAGGCCGGCCGGGACCTGCGCGCGGAGTTGCTGGGCCTGGTGGGCGGCCGCCGCCGGCGCCGCGACGCCGCCCTGCTCGAGGCGCTGCTGAGCCTGTTCAGCGCCCGGGACGCCATGCGCCAGCTCGGCGCGGCCAGCCGGGAGGAACTCGCGTGAGCGCCGTCGACCAGGCCGCGGGCCTGCGCCAGTGGGCCGGCACGCAGTGCACCCCCGAGGCGCCTCGCGCGCATGCCGCCCCCTCCCGTGGCACCCCCGCCGGGGCGCCGCCGAGAACCCTGGTGGTGGTCGGCCTGCCGGGCGCCTCCCCCGACCAGGCGCGCCGGGTCGTGACGCTGCTCGAGCACTGGGCGGCCCGGGGGCAGCGCTGGGTGAGCGACCCCGCCCGGTGGCGGGTGGTGCCCCTGGCGGTCACCAGCCCGCATCTGCCGGCGCTGCTGGATCAGCAGTCGCGCTGGGCGCTGTGGGTGGGCAGCGACCCGGACGCCTTTCGCCGGGCCTTCGCGGTGCTCAGGCGGCTCCACGAGCGACAGGGGCCGCGTCGGCTGCTCGCCGTGCACGCCCCCGAGCTGCCCCGCCAGGGGCTCTTGAACAACCTGCGCCAGGCGGCCTGGGGCTGCCTGGGCATCGACCTGCTGGTGATGGCGGCATGAAGGCCTTCACGCGTCGCACTCCGTGTCCCGCCTGGAGACACTGGCCGGCCGTGGCGCTGCTGCTGGCGCTCGCCGCCGGCGAGCTTCAGGCCGCCGGCAGCTGGGTCGCCGAGGCCCCCGCGCTGCGCGTCAGCGTGGCCGGGCGCGACACGGCGTCCGCCGCCCTGCAACCGGGCGGCAAGCAGGCAAACGGCGAGGCCATCACCAGCATCACCTGGCGCTACCGGCTGCCGCCGGGCCGCGCCCTGAACGCCCGGCTCTGCCATCCGTCCGGCTGCGTGGCGTTGCCCGCCCAGCGCGGCACCACCCGCGCGCTGGCTGGGCAGGTGGCCGAGGCGCCGCTGACGTTTCGCTTCTCGCTGCCCCGGGGAGAGCGTCCGGTCAGGGTCGGCGGGCTGCAGGTGATCGTGAACCATCGGTAAAACCGAATCCGGCAACGCCACCCCGGAGCGCGGGTGGCTGCGAACCAGCTGTGAGGCACGAGGATGTATACCGCACAAGGGAAGATCGATCAGGGCGCGCTGCTGACGGAGTACCTGCCGATGGTGCGCCGCCAGGCACTCGCCCTGCAGGTTCGGCTGCCCGCCAGCATCGAGCTGGACGACCTGATCCAGGCCGGCACCGTGGGGCTGCTCGAGGCCATGGGCCGCTTCAATGCGGGACAGGGCGCCAGCTTCGCGACCTTCGCCAACCAGCGGATCCGCGGCGCCATGCTCGACGAGCTGCGCAGCCGGGACTGGCTGCCGCGCAGCGTGAGGCGCAGCGCCCGCGCCGTGGACGCGGCCGTGCGTCGGCTGGAGCAGGAGCTGGGGCGCGCGCCCGAGGAGACGGAGATCGCGACGGCCCTCGAGATGCCCCTGGCCGACTACCGGCGCCTGCTCAACGACACCAACAGCGGCCAGCTGCTGCCCTTCGAGGAGCTGATGGCCGAGGGCGGCGAGTCGCGGCTCGAGAGCCGCGCCCTGGAAAGCCCCTTCGCGCAGCTGCTGGACGGGGAGAGGTGCCAGCAGCTGGTCGAGGCCATCGAGGCGCTGCCCGAGCGCGAGAAGCTGCTCATGGCCCTCTACTACCAGGAAGAGCTCAACCTGAAAGAAATCGGCGCGGTGCTCGGCGTATCGGAATCCCGGGTCTGCCAGCTGCACAGCCAGGCGGTCAGCCGCCTGCGCGGGCGCCTCGCCGAGACCGGCTGACGCCGCCCTTCAGTGAAAG
Organism: Halomonas pelophila; assembly: GCF_040196315.1. Classification (NCBI taxonomy): domain Bacteria; kingdom Pseudomonadati; phylum Pseudomonadota; class Gammaproteobacteria; order Oceanospirillales; family Halomonadaceae; genus Halomonas; species Halomonas pelophila. Next base: position 123,917 of record NZ_JBEGCI010000001.1, on the reverse strand, counting down.
ACAGGGGGCGAGAGCCAGGGCAAGGCGAGACAAGAGCGAGACGAGACAGCAAGCGGGTAACGACAACGAGAGCCGAAAAAGAGCGTCGGGGCGCTAGAGGCGCCCCATCAGCGCCGCGGTCTTCTCCAGGGCATCGAGGTAGCAGGCCTGCAGCCGTTCGGCGGGGTGCTCGGGGGGATGTTCCCGGGGCTTTCGCTCATGCTGCTCATGCTCCTCGCAGAGCGCCAGGATGGCGCCGAGGGGCCCCTCGTGGCGCTCGAGGGCGCGCTGGATGACCCCGGAGAGCGGCACCTGGGCCAGCAGCGTCGCCTGATCCTCCTCGAGCAGGGCCCCCATCATCGAGAACAGGCCCGTGGTGAAGGCGTCCTCGGGATCGATGTTGCGGAAGGGCTCGGCCAGGTTCTGGCACATGTAGCCGCGGATCAGCGCCAGGCGCACCGTGATCCGCGATGACGGCAGGTTGCTGGCCAGCGACATCGTCATCACCAGCCGGCGCAGCTCGTTGAGTCCGATTACCTGCATCGCCCGCCTGAGGTCCGACGATGGCTGACGCTGGCCGAAATGGCTCGAGTTGGCGCGATGCAGGATGGCGACGTGCAGATGGGGCATCTGCAGCAGCAGGTCGTGGAGGCGCAGCAGGTCGGCGTCCTCGCGATAGAGCTCGTTGATCAGCCGCATCTGGGCGGCACGGTTGCCGTGGCGGCCCCGCGGCCGGGAGGCCTGGTAGTGCGGCCGGGACAGATAGCGCCCATTGATGAAGTCGCAGCCGAGCTCGCGGCACTGCTCGAGGCGCTCGTGGTCCTGGATGTGCTCCGCGAGCAGCCGGTGGCCGCGCGCCTTGAGGGCGTGCAGGCGCTCGAGATCGAGCGGGCCGGCGGCATCGATCTCGACGATGTCGGCCACGGCCAGCAGTTCGGCCTCCATGGGATGGTCCAGAGGGTCGGGCACGGCGATGCGGTAGTGCCGCTCGGCGATCCGCTCGAGGCGATCGATCACCGCCGGAGTGATCGCAAGCCGTGCCGGCACACCGATGATCACCTGTTCGGGCGGCGTGGGCAGCAGCTCCGGGCGCATCAGCCACTCGCCGGGCAGCTCGATGAGCAGCGCCCGGGAACCCGGTCGCTGATGCTCGTCCAGCTCGTAGAGCACGGCGCTCAGCGCCTTCGCCAGGTGGCCGACCGGGTCCTCGTCATCGTCATCATCGTGCTGGTAGACGAGACGATCGGCGACGTGCCGATAGTCGGCATCGTGGATCGGATGCAGTGCGATGGTGAAGCGCTCCGTCACGCCCTGAGCTGTCATGCGGTATCACTCCCTGCGACTGATGCCTGTCATACGTATGGTGGAGAACGATAGTCAGCAGATTTTATGATGCCAAGGGTATCACCCTGCCCGAGGAGTGTCCGCGCCCGGATGCGGCAAGATTAAAGTATCCTGCGCGGCGTCCGATAAACCCTCTATTTCCCCCACCACCTACGGTCCGGAGCCGTGAATGAACCCTTCGACACTGATCGGCATACTGGCCAGCTGCGTGCTCCTCGCCAGCGTCCTGTTCTTCACCGCCGAGTCCCCGCAGAGCTTCATCAACCTGCCGGGACTCGCCATCGTCGTGGCCGGCACCCTGGCGGCCACCTTCATCAGCTACCCCCTCAAGGAGGTGCTGCGGGTCGTGCGCCTGGTCGCCATCGTCTTCCGGCGCGAGAACACCTATATCCGCGACGACATCACGGAGCTGGTCGACCTCTCCCGGCTGTGGCTCAAGGGGGACGTGCGCTCGGTGGAGAACGCCCTGGAGCACACCCGCAACCCCTTCCTGCGCACCGGCATCCAGCTGGTGATCGCCAACACCAAGGAGGAGGAGATCTTCGACCTGCTGCGCTGGCGGATCTCCCGACTCAAGGCCCGCGAGCATGCCGAGGCCCAGATCTTTCGCACCATGGCCACCTACGCGCCGGCCTTCGGCATGATCGGCACCCTGGTGGGGCTGGTGAACATGCTGGAGGTCATGGAGGCGGGAGACCTGCACGTGATCGGCCCGCGCATGGCGGTGGCGCTGCTCACCACCTTCTACGGCATCTTGCTGGCCAACCTGGTGTTCAAGCCGATCGCCGTGAAGCTCGAACGGCGCACCGAGGAGCGACTGATCGCCATGAACATGGTGCTCGAGGGCATCTCGCTGATCACCAAGCGGCGCCTGCCCTCCTTCATCGAGGAGACCCTCAACTCCTTCGTCGCCAACTACCACGACGAGATCCGCGACCCTCAGTCTCCCGCCGAGCGGCGCGACAGCGGTGAGCCGGATCAGGACGAGAAGGGCCAGCATGCGTAACCGGGACATCAGCGAGGCGCTCGCTCCCTCCGGCCAGGATGAGGGCGACGGAGATGGCTGGCTGACCAGCTATCTGGACGTGCTGACCCTGCTGATCACCCTCTTCGTGCTACTGCTCTCGATGGCGGGCAACGGCCAGGCCGAAAGCGGCAGCCAATACGCGGGCCAGGCGGTGTCGCCCGCGGCGTACTCGGCGTCCCTCGCGGTCGCCGGTGGCGTGGCGCCCCAGGCTGCCGGCCTGAAGCCCCGCCACGACGGCCTGCAGCCGCGCTTCAAGGGCCTCGAGATGGAGGGCGTCAGCGTCGCTGAGGGCGAGGGCGGAATCACGCTGCGCATCGACAACAACCTGCTGTTCGCCAGCGGCCAGGCGCGGCTGACCGCTCGGGGAGAACGCGTGCTGCAAGGCCTGGTGGAGACGCTCCAGTCGTTCGACGGGCGCATCTCCGTCGAGGGCCACACCGACAACGTGCCTATCGCCACGCGCCGCTTCCCCTCCAACTGGGAGCTCTCCACCGGCCGCGCGATCTCGGTGCTTCGCCACCTCGTCAAGAGCGGCCTGTCCGAGTCGCGCCTGCGGGCCATCGGCTACGCCGATACCCTACCCCTGGAGAGCAACGACAGCCGCGAGGGACGCGCCGCCAACCGCCGGGTCGAGCTGCTGCTCACCCGCGATGCCTGACGACTCGGGCATCGACCAGGCACCAGACACCAAGGACGACACATGAGTCACTGCGCAAGAGTCGAGGGGCACTGCGGCCGCTGCGAGGGGGAGCTCCCCTTCGACTTCACCATGGCGTTCCAGCCGATCGTCGATATCCGTGAGGCGCGCGTTACCACCTATGAGGCGCTGGTGCGCGGCCCCGGGGGAGAGTCGGCCTGGAGCGTACTCTCCCAGGTGAGCGACGATCTGCTCTACCGCTTCGACCAGGCCTGCCGCGTGCGCGCCATCGAGCTTGCCAGCCGACTCGGCCTGCGCCAGAAGCTGTCGATCAACTTCCTGCCCAATGCGGTCTACGAGCCCGAGGCGTGCATCCAGGCCACCCTCGAGGTGTGCCGGCGCGTGGGGTGGCCCACCGAGCGGCTGGTCTTCGAGTTCACCGAGACGGAACGCGTCAGCGACCGGCGTCACCTGCATCGGATCATCGAGAGCTACCGTTCCATGGGCTTCACCACGGCGCTGGACGACTTCGGCAACGGCTATGCCAACCTGGACCTGCTCACCGACCTCAAACCCGACCGCCTGAAGATCGACCGCGAGCTGCTGATGGGCTGCGACCGGGACACGCGACGACAGGCGCTGATCCGCGCGATGAAGGGGCTGGGCGACGCCCTGGGCCTCTTGCTGATCGCCGAGGGGGTCGAGACGCGTGCCGAGGCCCTCTGGCTGGCGCGCCTCGGCATCACCCGCCAGCAGGGCTATTACTTCGCGCGGCCCGCCGTCGAGTCGCTGGGCGAGGACCTCGGGCCCATGCTGATCGCGCTGCGCGAGGAGAGCGAGGGCGTCCGCCATCGCCGCGCCGCGCCATCTGCGCGGCGTTGATCGTCTTGACCAAGGCTCCGCGTGCAGAGCGACGGCCCGGGCCGGTGATCAGGGAAAGCGGCACCCGACGTCGCGCCCCGTGATCACTTAGCGATCGAACACCACCGTGCGACCGGCGTGCAGGAAGACCCGCCGTTCCACGTGCAGCGCGACGGCCCGGGACAGCGTCAGACATTCGACGTCGCGCCCCTTGGCGACCAGGTCTTCCGGGTAGTCGGTGTGGCTCACCGGCGCCACGCCCTGGGTGATGATCGGCCCCTCGTCCAGGTCGTCGTTGATGTAGTGAGCCGTGGCGCCGACCAGCTTGACGCCCTTCTCGTAGGCCTGATGGTAGGGCCGCGCCCCCTTGAAGCCCGGCAGCAGGGAGTGGTGGATATTGATCGCGCGGCCGCTGAGCTTCTCGCACAGGTCGCTCGAGAGCACCTGCATGTAGCGGGCGAGGATCACCAGCTCGGCGCCGGTCTGCTCGACCACCGCCCAGACCCGCGCCTCCTGCTGCGCCTTGGTCTCGGCCGTGATGGGGAAGTGGTGGTAGGGAATGCCGTGCCACTCCGCCAGGGTCGCCAGGTCGGGGTGGTTGGAGACGATGGCGCGGATGTCGATGGGCAGCTGGCCGACACGGTAGCGGTAGAGCAGGTCGTTGAGGCAGTGATCGGCCTTGGAGACCATGATCACCACCGGCATCCGCGTATCCGGGGCGGTCAGCTCGAAGCTCATCTCGAACTCGGCGGCGCGCGCCTCGAAGCCGGCCTGGAAGGCCTCGGCATCGAAGCCTTCGGCCTCGGGCCGGAACTCCGTGCGGATGAAGAAGCCCCCGCTCTGCCGATCGTCGAAGGTGTGCTGCTCGGTGATATAGCAGCGACTCTCCTTGAGGAAGCGGGTGACCACGTCCACGGACCCCAGGCGGCTGGGGCACTGGGCCGTGAGGATCCAGGTATCGGCGCTCTTATCGACACTACGATTCATGGCGCTCATGGGATATCTCCTGACGAAGCAGGCCGGGGCAAGCCCCGGCCTGAAAACGCATGTGAAGGAAAAGGGCGGTATCAGCGCTCGACGCCGATGCCGAACTCTTCGCCGGCATCCAGCAGCCAGCGATAGAGGTAGTCGGCGAAGCTGCGCCGGATGACCAGCTCCCAGCGATCCTCGCTGGGGCGGCGCAGGACGACGGTCGCCTTGGCAAATACCGTGGTCACGCCCTTGCCGACCGGAAAGTGACTCGGATGGACGTCATAGCTCACCGACTTCATCAGCACCTCACGGGCCGCCTCGCCGGAAAGCTCCAGTACGGTCTGGCCCCCGCCGACGTTGCTGATGCTGAAGTGCGCATCACCCAGCGACTCGCGCAGACCACGCTCGATGTCGAACTCCTCGCCACCGGGCACGATCAGGAGCCACTCGTCCGGCGATATCCACTGGATCGAGCGCTCGCCACCCTCGTCCTGCACCAGACCCAGCGGTTCGCCGGGAAGTCCCAGGCCGACCGCCTCCCGCAGGGCCTCATCGAGCACGATGGCACCGCCACGCAGCACCAGGTGACCGAGGAAGGCACGCTCACGCACGGTCACGCGTGTATTGGCCTTGGCGGCCGGGGCCCCCGAGCGATGCACGCTGTAGGCCAGCGGCGACTCTACGGCGATCTCGCTGTCATTTCCAACGACGGGGCGCGTATCGAACTGCTGTGCGTTAGACATTCTGACGCTCTCCCTTGGGATCGAGGAAGATGGGGCTGACGATCTCGGCCTCATGGACCTGGCCGTCGACCATGGGCAGATAGACGGTGTCGCCCATCTTCTGGTGGCCGCCCTTGACCACGGCCAGGGCGAAGCCTGACGCCAGGGTCGGGCTGTAGTAGCTGGAGGTCACGTGGCCGACCATGGGCATCGGGATGGCGTGGTTCGGATCGAGCACGATCTGCGCCCCCTCCTCCAGTACCACCTTGGGATCCCGGGGCTTGAGGCCCACCATCTGCTTGCGGTCGCTGCGCTGGGTGTCGGGACGCGTCAGCGCCCGCTTGCCGATCCAGGAGTTCGGCTTGTCGTAGCCGATGGCCCAGTGCATGCCCAGATCCTCCGGGGTCACCGAGCCATCGGTGTCCTGACCGGCGATGATGAAGCCCTTCTCGGCCCGCAGCACGTGCATGGTCTCGGTGCCGTAGGGCGTCAGGTCATACTTCTCGCCATGGGCGAACAGGGTCTTCCAGACGTGCAGCGCATAGTTGGCCTGGACGTTGATCTCGTAGGCGAGCTCGCCGGTGAAGGAGATGCGGAAGACCCGGGCCGGCACGCCGGCCACCTGACCCTCGCGCCAGTCCATGAACTTGAAGGACTCGCGGTCGAGATCGATATCGGTGATCTCGGCCAGCAGCTTGCGCGCCTCCGGGCCGGTGACGGTCATGGTCGCCCAGTGATCGGTCACCGAGTTGAAGTACACATCCAGCTCGGGCCACTCGGTCTGGTGCCAGATCTCCAGCCACTCGAGCACCGCCGCCGCGCCACCGGTGCTGGTGGTCATCAGGAAGTGGTTCTCGGCCAGGCAGCTGGTGGTCCCATCGTCCATCACCATGCCGTCGTCCTTGCACATCAGGCCATAGCGGACGCGACCGGGAGCCAGCTTGGCCCACTTGTTGGTATAGACCCGCCCCAGGAACTCACGGGCATCCGGGCCCTGGATGTCGATCTTGCCCAGGGTCGAGGCATCGAGGATACCGACCCCCTGGCGGACGGCCAGGCACTCCCGCGCCACCGCCTCGTCCAGGGTCTCCTGCTTGCCATCGACGCGCTTCGGGAAGTACCAGGGACGCTTCCACTGGCCGACGTCCTCGAATTCGGCGCCGTGCTCCACGTGCCACTGGTGCAGGGCGGTGTAGCGCTCGGGCTCGAACAGCTCGCGGCAGTGGCGCCCGGCGATGGCGCCGAAGGTGACCGGGGTGTAGTTGGGGCGGAACACCGTGGTGCCCACCTCGGGGATCGACTTGCCGAGGCAGCGCGCGGCGATGGCCATGCCGTTGATGTTGCCGAGCTTGCCCTGATCGGTGCCGAAGCCCATGGCGGTGTAGCGCTTGACGTGCTCGATGGACTCGAAGCCCTCCCGGGTGGCCAGTTCGATGGCCGCCGCGGTGACGTCGTTCTGCAGGTCGACGAACTGCTTCGGCGCCCGCAGGGTCGCCTTCTCGTGGGGGACCTGGTAGAGCGCGCTGGCCGTGCCTTCCCGGCGGGCCTCGACCTGGGGCAACTCCACCGAGCCTGCCGACCGGCCCAGCGCCGCCAGTGCCCGGGCGGCCGCGGCGCTGCCATCGGCCAGCCCCTCGGCCAGATCGTGGATGCCCCGGGCGCTGCCGGCGGCGTGCACGCCCTTGACCAGGCTCGGCACGAAGCCGAGGATCTCGTCGTTCCAGGTCGGCCGCGCGCCGGTGTGGGAGGCCAGGTGGATCACCGGGCTGTAACCGCCGGAGCTGGCGATGGTGTCGCACTCCAGGGTCTCGGCCCGGCCGGTGACCGTGAAGGCCTCGGCGTCGATGGTGGCGACCCGGGCGCCGCTGACGCGGCTGCTGCCCTGGGCCTCGAGCACGGCCGAGCCTTCGATGATGCGAATCCCGCGGGCCCGGGCCTGCTCCACCAGCTCACCGTCGGGCGCCTGACGGGCATCGACGATGGCCACCACCTCGCGTCCGGCATCGCTCCAGTCCAGGGCGGCGCGGTAGGCGTGATCGTTGCTGACGGAGAGCACCAGCCGGTTGCCCGGCACCACGCCGTAGCGGCGGATATAGGTCGATACGGCACCGGCGACCAGATTGCCCGGCACGTCGTTGCCGGCGTAGACCAGCGGCCGCTCATGGGCGCCGGTGGCCAGCAGCACCTGGCCGGCACGCACGCGATGCATCCGCGAGCGGCAGGGTCGGACGCCGTCGATGGTCGGTGCGGTCTCGCCGAGGTGCTCGGTGCGCCGCTCGTGCAGGGTCACGAAGTGGTGATCGTGATAGCCGTTGGCGGTGGTGCGCGGCAGCAGGGTGACGTTGTCGCATTCGCCGAGCTCGGCGATCACCTGCTCGGCCCAGCGGGCGGCCGGCCGGTCGTCGAGCCGCTCGCGGCTATCCAGCAGCGAGCCGCCCATCTCCTCCTGCTCATCACACAGGATCACCCGGGCGCCGCCGCGGGCCGCGGTCAGCGCCGCGGCGAGACCCGCCGGGCCGGCGCCGATCACCAGCAGGTCGCAGTGCTGGTGGAGGTGATCGTAGCTGTCCGGATCCGACTCCATGGGGCTCGAGCCCAGGCCCGCCCCCTTGCGAATGACCTTCTCATAGGTCATCCACATGGAGGCCGGGGCCATGAAGGTCTTGTAGTAGAAGCCCGGCGGCATGAAGCGCCCGCCCAGCTTGCCGACCAGGCTCATGACGTCGCGCTGGACGTTGGGCCAGCCGTTGGTGCTGCGTGCCACCAGGCCGTCGAACAGCGCCTGCTGGGTGGCACGCACGTTGGGCACTTGGGCCGCCTCGGTGCTGCCCAGCTGGACCAGGGCATTGGGCTCCTCGGCCCCGGCGGCGACGATGCCGCGCGGCCGCGAGTACTTGAAGCTGCGGTTGACGATGTCCACCCCGTTGGCGAGCAACGCCGACGCCAGGGTATCGCCGGCATGGCCCTGGTAGCGCTTGCCGTTGAAGGTGAAGGTGAGCGCGCGGGAACGATCGACGCGTCCGCCCTCGCGAAGACGATTGCACTGACTCATGCGCGGACTCCTTCAAGAAGCGATGCCTGTTCGACGTCGTCCGTGGACGGCCGACCCTCGGGATGTTCGGCGGTGAAGCGGGGCTGCTCGCCCACCTTGTAGGTCTCGAGGATCTCGTAGCTCACCGTGTTACGGGTGATGTTGAAGAACTTGCGGCAGCCCACGGCATGCACCCACAGCTCGTGATGGATACCGCGCGGGTTGTCGCGGAAGAACAGGTAGTCGCCCCAGGCCTCGTCGCTGCAGGCCTCGGGGTCCGCGGGCCGCGCGATATGCGCCTGGCCCTTGGGGTGAAATTCGTCTTCCTCGCGGTGCTCCGCGCAGTGGGGGCAGTAAATATGAAACATGGGGTTGCCTCCTTAGTGGGCCACGCCGGCCGCACCATGCTCATCGATCAGGGCGCCGGTGTGAAAGCGATCGATGGAGAACGGCGCGGCGATGGGATGCATCTCGCCCTTGGCGAGACTGGCGGCAAAGACGTGACCGGAGCCCGGAGTGGCCTTGAAGCCCCCGGTGCCCCAACCGCAGTTGAAGAAGAGTCCCTGGACCGGTGTCTTGGAGAGAATCGGGCAGGCATCCGGGCAGGTATCGACGATGCCGCCCCACTGGCGGTTCATGCGCACCCTCGAGAAGATCGGGAACATCTCGACGATGGCCTGCAGGGTGTGCTCCACGGTGGAGTAGCTGCCGCGCTGACCGTAGCCGTTGTAGCCGTCGATGCCGGCGCCGATCACCAGGTCGCCCTTGTCGGTCTGGCTGATGTAGCCGTGCACGTGGTTGGACATCACCACGGTGTCGAGCACCGGCTTGAGCGGCTCGGAGACCAATGCCTGCAACGGATGGGACTCCAGCGGCAGCGTGAAGCCGGCCATCCTGGCCAGCACGCCGGAGTTGCCCGCGGCCACGCAGCCCACGGTCCTGGCCTCGATGTCGCCGCGGTTGGTGTGCACCCCGTAGACGCGGCCGTCGCGGATCTTGAAGCCGGTGACCTCGGTCTGCTGCAGGATGTCGACGCCAAGCGCATCGGCCGCCCGGGCGAAGCCCCAGGCCACGGCATCGTGGCGCGCCACGCCGGCCCGCGGCTGCCAGGAGGCGCCGAGAATCGGATAACGCGCGTTCTTCGAGCAGTCCATGATCGGCACGATCTCCTGCACGCCCTGGGTATCCAGCACCTCGCCGTCGATGCCATTGAGGCGGTTGGCGTTGACCCGACGCTGGATGTCGCGCATGTCCTGCAGCGTGTGCCCGAGGTTGAGCACGCCGCGCTGGGAGAACATCACGTTGTAGTTGAGGTCCTGGGAGAGCCCCTCCCAGAGCTTCATGGAGTGCTCGTAGAGCGCGGCGGACTCGTCCCATAAGTAGTTGGAGCGCACGATCGTCGTATTACGCGCCGTGTTGCCGCCGCCCAGCCAGCCCTTCTCCACCACGGCCACGTTGGTGATGCCATGCTCCTTGGCCAGGTAGTAGGCGGTGGCCAGACCATGGCCGCCGCCGCCGATGATGATCACGTCGTACTGCTTCTTGGGCACGGGATTGCGCCACTGGCGCTCCCAGTTCTCATGATGGCTCAGCGCGTGCTTGGCCAGCCCGAAGCCTGAATAGCGTTGCATAGGGTCTTCTCCTCGAAGGGCCCCGCCGAGGCGCCGGCGGGAACGGGCTCACGCGATAGCGGTCTCGGCCGCCTCGATGGAAGCCTGGGCATAGACCGGGTGGCGTTCGCACAGCTCGGTCACCTTGTCGCGCACCTCGGCCTCGACGGCATCGGTATTGCCACGCTCGGCCAGCACATCGAGGATGTCGCAGATCCAGCCGGCCAGATCGCTGCACTCGGCCGCATCGAAGCCGCGAGTGGTCACCGCCGGGGTGCCGATGCGCAGGCCCGAGGTGACGAAGGGGCTCTGGGGATCATTGGGCACGGCGTTCTTGTTGACGGTGATGTGCGCACGCCCCAGCGCCGCATCGGCATCCTTGCCGGTCACCTCCTGCTTGATCAGCGAGACCAGGAAGAGATGGTCGTCGGTGCCGCCGGACACCACATCGAAGCCGCGCTCCATGAACACCCCGGCCATGGCCTGGGCGTTGTCGATCACCCGCTGCTGGTAGGCCACGAAGTCCTGGCTCATGGCCTCCTTGAAGGCCACCGCCTTGGCGGCGATCACATGCATCAGCGGGCCGCCCTGCTGGCCCGGGAAGACCGCGCCGTTGAGCTTCTTGTACAGCGCGGCATCGCCATGCGCGGAGAGGATCAGGCCGCCGCGCGGACCGCGCAGCGTCTTGTGGGTGGTGGTGGTGACCACGTGGGCGTGGGGAATCGGGCTCGGGTAGTGGCCGGCGGCGACCAGGCCGGCCACATGGGCCATGTCGACCAGCAGCCAGGCACCCACGGCGTCGGCGATAGTGCGGAAACGCCGCCAATCCACGACACGCGAATAGGCCGAGAAGCCGGCGATGATCAGCTTGGGCTTGTGGCTCTTGGCCAGGCGCTCGACCTCTTCGTAGTCGATCTCGCCGGTCTCCGGATTGAGGCCGTACTGCACGGCATGGTAGTGCTTGCCGGAGAAGTTGGGCGCGGCGCCATGGGTCAGATGGCCGCCATGGGCCAGGCTCATGCCCAGCACGGTATCGCCCGGCTGGATCAGCGCCATGAAGGCCGCGGCGTTGGCCTGGGCCCCGGAGTGCGGCTGGACGTTGGCATAGTCGGCGCCGAACAGGTCACAGGCGCGATCGATGGCCAGCTGCTCGACCACATCGACATGCTCGCAGCCGCCGTAGTAGCGCTTGCCCGGGTAGCCCTCGGCATACTTGTTGGTCAGCTGGGTGCCCTGGGCCTCCATCACCGCGCGGCTGGCGTAGTTCTCGGAGGCGATCAACTCGACGTGGGCCTCCTGGCGCACTACCTCGTCGGCGATGGCGGCGGCGATCTGGGAATCGAAAGTGGCGAGACCAACCTGATTCATGACTGACTCCTCTTGTTATCGTTAGCGGGCAGGGAGTTGCTGGAAGCCCTCGGCAACCTGCCAGCGGGAAAATGGCCATCCTTAGGCGCGGGCAACCGTCGCGCAGCTCATCCAGCTCACACGTCGATTAAAGGCGACGGCGATGAAAAGGGATTGAACAGATGCGACAGGATTCCTGAACACCGGGACACACGAAAGGTGTCTACCCGCGGAACGCGCCGGGCTGATGGCACGCATGAGGGCACGCCTTCATTAGGGATGGCCGAGGGATCAGAGCGTCGGCCGGCCGTCGATATGCAGGAAGAAGGGATCGACCCGGTCGCTACCGGGTTCGCTGGCGCGCTTGCGCATTTCCGACGGTGTCGCGCCGAAGGCGCTGCGGAAGTGGCGGGAGAAGTGGGCCGTATCGGCGAAGCCACAGCGCTCGCCGATCTCGGTGATGCTCTTGCCGGTATAGTGCAACAGCCATAGCCCGTAGCGCAGGCGCAGGTCACGGGCGAACTTCTGGGGGCCAACGCCCAGGATCGCGCGAAAGCGCCGTTCCAGGTTGCGGCGGGAGGTTCCCACCCGTTCCGATAGCGCGTCCATCGTGATCGCCTCGCCCAGGTGCTGCTCGAGCACGGCGATGGCGCGACGCACCACGCGATCCTCGATCTTGCCGAAGACCACCGGCTGAGGCTGGGGGTGGGTGCCGGCACGGGCCTCATCGAGGAGCATGATATTCAGGCTCTTCATCGCCCAGGCCTTGCCCAGATGGCGCTCGACCAGGTAGGCGGCCAGGTCTGCCGCCGCCGCCCCGCCGGCACAGGTGAGTCGGTCCCCGTCATCGATGAACAGGCGATCGGCCACCGGCTGGATGGCGGGGAAGCGCTGTATCATGTCGCGATGGTGGTACCAGCTGACGCAGCAGCGCCGCTCCTTCATCAGGCCCGCCTGAATCAGGGCGAACACCCCGGTGCACAACCCCACCAGCGGCACTCCGGCCTCCGCGGCCTGGCGAAGGTAGGCATGGGCGCCGGTATCCATGCGGTCATGATCATCCTGTACCCCCCCCACGACCACGATGTAATCGAACGCGCCGGGATCCTGAAACGGCAGGCAGGGGGAGATAGCGGCACCACAACTGGACAGCACCTCATGCCCGGCACTGGCCATGAAGGTCCAGTGGCAACGCACCTGCCGCGAGCGATCGCCCTCGTCCGCCGCCAGACGCAGGCAGTCGAGAAAGGCGGCGAAGGGCAGCAGCGTGAAGCGGTGGAGCAGCACGAAGCCCACCGCCAGAGGCTCACTCCTGTGAAGCGGACCGACCGTAGTGGCTGACATCATGGCGGACATTCTTGCATGTCTCTGTACCTCTCAAGGACCTTTACACTATCCCCTCGCCCGCTTCAGCACCACTCACGCCGATCCCGTCATGCCATGCCATGCACATCGACCCTAGGTGTTCCTGAAGCGGACATTGATCACGCCCGCCGTGTCCCGGGCGTGGAACGGGCGAGGAAAGAGCACGCTTCGAAGGGTTGCCTCGCGAGGGCATGGTGTTCGCATCAACAACGCCCCAACGAAACACCCCGTGGACGCGGCACAGCCGGTCAAGGTCACCGGTGCGCAATCCATGAAAAGGCGTCGCCAGGCGATCCAAGGGGGGTCTGGCCAGACTCGTCACCGGTGACACACAACGAAAAGGGCCTACGACGGTGTCGTAGGCCCTTGAATTCGTGGCGCGCCCGGCAGGATTCGAACCTGCGACCCTCGGCTTCGGAGGCCGATACTCTATCCAACTGAGCTACGGGCGCACGGCCTGGCGATGGGTGCCAGGCGGGCGCTATCCTACCCGCCCACCAGGGCGCTGTCCAGCCGCCACCCCGTCCGGCCCCGAGCATGGTTTGATCCCAGGGGATTTTCCAGGCGTTGGCGATGCCGGTATACTGTCGCCCACTATATATGCGCGCCGTGGCGTCCACCGTCTGACGTGATGCCGAGCGTGATTCCGATGACAGGACCGTCGAGAGGTGGTGAGAGTGAAATCCAGCAAGCTGATCATGGGGTGCCTGGCCACCCTGGGCCTGAGCACAGGCCTGGCCGTTGCACAGGACGACGCGGCGCACGATGCCATCGCGGAACGCCTGAAACCGGTGGGTGAACTCTGCCTGCAGGGCGAGGACTGCGGCACCGCCATGGCCGCCGCCAGCGGCGGCGACAGCAGCGCCTCCTCGGGCGGCGCCATCGATGGGGCCGGCATCTACAACAACGTCTGCATGGCCTGCCACGACACCGGCGCCGCCGGCGCGCCGGTGCGCGGCGACGAGGCTGCCTGGAGCGAGCGCACCGGCAAGGGCTTCGAGACCCTGGTGAGCCACGCCGTCAACGGCTTCAACGCCATGCCCGCCAAGGGCGGCAACCCCAACCTCTCCGACGAGGAAGTCCAGGCCGCGGTGGCCCACCTGGTCGAGCCGGTCATGGACGTGCCCGCTCAGGAGAGCGGCGGCGGCGACTCCGCCGAGGCCAGTGCCGAGGGCGAGGCGAGCGAGTCCAGCGCCAGCGCCGAGGCCGCCACGGCCGGCATCGACGGCGCCGCGATCTACAATACCGCCTGCATGGCCTGCCACGACACCGGCGCGGCCGGCGCGCCGATGAAGGGCGACGCCGAGGCCTGGGCCCCGCGCCTCGAGAAGGGCACCGAGACCCTCTACAGCCACGCCATCAACGGCTTCAACGCCATGCCCGCCAAGGGCGGCAACGCGTCGCTCTCCGATGACGAGGTCAAGGCGGCGGTCGACCACATGGTCGGCTCCGTTCAGTAAACCTCCGATCACGGAAAGGCCAGCGGGGCGCCCTAGGGCGCCCCGCTTGCGTTGGAGGACCGACCGTCTGTGGCCGGCCGCCGCCTCTCCACCCGGTCTCATCCCAGCAGCGAGCGAATCCCCGCCAGGGCGTCCTTGCCCCGCGCCTGTTTCTTCTCCGGATCCTCCCGGTCGGCGCGCCCCTCCCACTCGAGATCGCCCTCCGGCAGCTCGTCGAGGAAGCGGCTGGGCGTGCAGTCCATCATCTCGCCATAGGTCTTGCGCTGACGCGCCAGCGTCATGGTCAGGGTGCGTCGCGCCCGGGTGATGCCCACATAGGCCAGGCGACGCTCCTCCTCCACGGTGCCCGCCTCCACGGCGTTGCGGTGGGGCAGAAGATCCTCCTCCAGGCCCATCAGGTAGACATGCGGGAACTCCAGCCCCTTGGAGGCGTGCATGGTCAACAGCTGCACCCGGTCGGAGTCGTCCTCCTCGGCCTGCTGCTCGAGGATATCGCGCAGCACCAGCCGGGAGATCGCCGCTTCCACGTCGTCGGCCTCGGTCTCCTCGCTGGCCGTGTCCTCGGGGTCACGGTTCATGGACTTCTCGAGCTGATCAATCAGGATCCAGACGTTGGCCATGCGCCGCTCGGCGATGGTCGGCGCGCTGGCGTTCTGGTAGAGCCAAGCCTCGTAGTCCATCTCGTGCAGCATGCCGCGGATGGCCTCCAGGGCGTCGCCCTGATCCATGCGCCGGCGCACCCCGTCGATGAAGTGGGTGAAGCGCGACAGCCGATCCATGGCCCGCTCCGGCAGCTGCTGGGCGAGGCCCAGCTCGTGGCAGGCGGCGAACAGCGAGATCGAGCGCCCGCTGACCTGGTCGTTGGCGTAGTTGGCGAGCTTCTCCAGGGTGCTCGGGCCGATCTCGCGGCGCGGCACGTTGACGATGCGCAGGAAGGCGTTGTCGTCGGCCGGGTTGATCAGCAGGCGCAGGTAGGCCATGGCGTCCTTGATCTCGTTGCGCGAGAAGAAGGAGGTGCCGCCGGATAGCTTGTAGGGAATCTGGTAGTGCTGCAGCTTGAGCTCCAGCAGCCGAGCCTGGAAGTTGCCGCGATAGAGCACCGCGAAGTCGCGCCACTCGGCGGACTCCTTGATGCGCCGGGTGAGGATCTCGCTGGCCACCCGCTCGGCCTCGGCCTCCTCGTGGCGGTTGACCACCACGCGGATCGCCGCCCCCTCGCCCATCTCCGACCACAGGGTCTTGTCGTAGACGTGGGGGTTGTTGGCGATCAGGGTGTTGGCGGCGCGCAGGATGGTACCGGTAGAGCGGTAGTTCTGCTCGAGCTTGATCACCTTCAGGCGCGGGAAGTCCTCGCCCAGGGTGACCAGGTTCTCGGGGCGCGCCCCGCGCCAGGCGTAGATCGACTGGTCGTCGTCGCCGACCACG
Source organism: Halomonas pelophila (assembly GCF_040196315.1). Lineage (NCBI taxonomy): Bacteria > Pseudomonadati > Pseudomonadota > Gammaproteobacteria > Oceanospirillales > Halomonadaceae > Halomonas > Halomonas pelophila. The sequence continues at coordinate 108,137 of NZ_JBEGCI010000001.1, read as the reverse complement.
GTGAAGGTCGAGCGCTCACCCATCAGCAGCCGCACCAGCAGGTACTGGCTGATGTTGGTGTCCTGGTACTCGTCCACCAGCATGTAGTGGATCTTGCGCCGCCAGCGGGCCAGCGCCTCGGGATCGTCGCGCAGCAGCACCACCGGCAGCAGGATCAGGTCGTCGAAGTCCACGGCGTTGTAGGCCTTGAGGTGGCGCACATAGGCCTCGTAGACCCGGGCGGCGTACTGCTCGTCGTCGTCCTCGGCGTGGGAGAGCGCCTGGCCGGGCAGCAGCAGGTCGTTCTTCCACTGGGAGATCTGCTGCTGCACGGCGTTGATCTGGTCTGCGTCGACCTGGGCGTCCTTGTTCATCAGGTCGCGCAGCAGCGCCTTGGCATCCTCGGGGTCGAAGAGCGAGAAGCCCGGCCGGTAGCCCAGCGCCTTGAGCTCGCTGCGGATGATGTTGAGCCCGAGGGTGTGGAAGGTGGAGACGGTCAGCCCGTGCCCCTCCTTGCCCTTTAGCATGCTGCCCACGCGCTCCTTCATCTCCCGGGCGGCCTTGTTGGTGAAGGTCACGGCGGCGATGCGCCGGGCACTCATGCCGCACTCCTGCACCAGGTAGGCGATCTTGGTGGTGATCACGCTGGTCTTGCCCGAGCCCGCCCCAGCGAGCACCAGGCAGGGGCCATCGATGTAGCGCACGGCCTCCTGCTGACGGGGATTGAGGCCGGCGACCCGAGTTTTGATGGACGTGGACATCAGGCATTCCTCGCAGACGCGTGGGGGTCGATGGCCGGATGATCGGCCTCGAAGGTGCCGGTCTCGGAAGGGGCCGACCCCGGATGGCCGGCCCCCGGAAGGCCGGACCCCGGGAGGCCGGACCCCGGAAGCCCGGCGCCCACAAACTCGAGCTGCCGCCAGGCCTCGAAGACCACCACCGCGCAGGCGTTGGAGAGGTTCAGGCTGCGGCTGTCGGGCAACATGGGGATGCGCAGGCGCTGGGCCTCGGGCAGGGCATCGAGCAGCGCCTGGGGCAGGCCGCGGGTCTCGGGGCCGAACACCAGGGCGTCGCCCTCGCGATAGGCCGGCTCGTGATAGCCGGTGCGCCCGCGGGTCGAGACGGCGAAGACCCGCACGGGCGAAACGGCGGCGAGGAAGGCGTCCCAGTCGGCATGCACGCGCACCCGGGCCCACTCGTGGTAGTCGAGGCCGGCGCGACGCAGGCGCTTGTCGTCGAGCGTAAAGCCCAGCGGCTCGATCAGGTGCAGCCGGAAGCCGGTGTTGGCGCAGAGCCGGATCAGGTTGCCGGTATTGGGCGGAATCTCGGGCTGGTAGAGCACCACGTCAAGCATCAGCGGCTCCTGATAGGAAGGGCGTACAACGCACTCGGGCCCCGTGCGGGGCCCGAAAGACGATCGGCTAGGGCGGGCATCATACCGCCAGCCCCCCATCGGCGCGCACGCCGTGGCGGCCTCAGTCGCCGGACACGCCGTAGCGGTCGCGGTAGGCGCGGATCGCCTCGGCGTGGCCCTTGAGCGCCTCGCCGGCGTGCTGCTCGAGGTACTCGAGCACCAGGTCCAGGGTGACGATGCTGACCACCGGCATGCCGTAGGTGGCCTCGACCTCCTGGATGGCGCTGCGCGGATCGTGCTCGTCGCGGCCGCGCTCCTGGCGATCCAGGGCGATCACCACGCCCGCCGCCTTGGCGCCCGCCTCGTCGATCAGGCTCATCACCTCGCGGATCGCGGTGCCGGCGGTGATCACGTCGTCGATGATCAGGATGCGCCCGGCGAGCTCGGCGCCGACGATGTTGCCGCCCTCGCCGTGGGCCTTGGCCTCCTTGCGGTTGAAGGCGTAGGGCAGGTCGCGGTCGTGGTGATCGGCCAGCGCCACGGCGGTGGTGGCCGCCAGCGGGATGCCCTTGTAGGCGGGCCCGAAGAGCACGTCGATCTCGAGGTCGCTGTCGGCGATGGCCTGGGCGTAGAAGCGGCCCAGCTCGGCCAGGGCGCGGCCGGTGCGGAACAGGCCGGCGTTGAAGAAATAGGGGCTGACGCGGCCGGACTTCAGGGTGAATTCGCCGAAGCGCAACACGCCCTGTTCGATGGCGAACTCGATGAATGCCTGCTGGTAGGGTTGCAGGGACGATGTAGTGCGCGGGTCCGCCACGGAGCCTCCTATCACGTTTATCGACTGACGCCATTTACCCAAACGTCGAAACGTCGGGTATCATACACGCGCGACGCAAAAGGGACCACGTATGAAAATCGCCACCATCAATGTCAACGGCATCCGCGAAGCGGTCGGACGGGGCTTCCTCGACTGGCTGGCCAACCAGGATGCCGACGTCGTCTGCGTGCAGAACCTCAAGGCCAAGAGCTTCGAGCTGGACGATAGTATCCTCTACCCGGAAGGCTACGAGGGCTACTTCCTCGATGCGGAGCAGGACGGCTTCTCGGGGGTCGGCCTCTACTGTCGCCAGATCCCCAAGGCCATCATGTACGGCCTGGGCTTCCCCCAGTGCGACCACGAGGCGCGTTTCCTACAGGCGGACTACGATCGCTTCAGCATCGCCAGCTTCCTGATGCCCGACGGCAGCGACTATGCCGCCAAGCAGGCCTTCATGGCCCAGTATCAGGAGTACCTGTCGAAGATGGCCCGCAAGCGCCGCGAGTACATCATCTGCGGCTCCTGGCACATCGCCCACAAGACCATCGACCTGGAGAACTGGGCCGACAACCAGACCACGCCCGGCTTCAAGCCCGAGGAGCGTGCCTGGATGGATCAGGTCTTCGGCCCCACGGGCTTCATCGACACCTTCCGCGAGATCAACCGCGACGCCGGTGAGTACACCTGGTGGCCGAAGCTCGACCAGGAGGTGCCGCGCTCCCGCCAGGAGGGCTGGCGCATCGACTACCAGATCGTCGGGCCGAACTTCCGCCGCCACGTGGTGGACGCCTGGATCGACTACGACGCGACCTTCTCGGAGTTCGCGCCGGTGATCGTCGAGTACGACCTGACGCTCTGATCTCGCTCCCTTCGTCGCCGTTCCGGCCCGACCGGAACGCAACGCGCCGGCCCGAGGGCCGGCGCGTTGCGTTATAGGGCTGAGCCGCCGACAGGCTTCTGCCGCTCAGCCGCGAATGCCCAGCGCCTCACGCTGGTGGGCGAACAGCTCGGCGCCGGCCTTCTCGGCCAGGTCGAGCATGGCGTTGAGCTCGGCGCGGCTGAAGGTGCCGGCCTCGGCGGTGCCCTGCACCTCGATCAGCTCGCCGCCCTCGGCCATCACCACGTTCATGTCGGTGTCGGCACTCGAGTCCTCGGGATAGTCCAGGTCGACCACCGGGATGCCCTTGTAGAGCCCCACCGAGATCGAGCCGACCAGCTGGTGGAAGGGGTCGCCCTTGATCAGCTTCTCGCGCTGCAGGTAGCGGATGGCGTCGATCAGCGCCACGCAGCCGCCGGTGATGGCGGCAGTGCGGGTGCCGCCGTCGGCCTGGATGACGTCGCAGTCGACGGTGATGGTGTATTCGCCGAGCTTCTTCAGGTTCACCGCCGCGCGCAGCGAGCGGCCGATCAGCCGCTGGATCTCCAGGGTGCGGCCGCCCTGCTTGCCGCGGGTCGCCTCGCGGCCGCTGCGGGAGTGGGTGGCGCGGGGCAGCATGCCGTATTCGGCGGTCACCCAGCCCTGTTTCTTGCCGCGCAGCCAGCGCGGCACGCCGGCCTCAACGCTGGCGTTGCACAGCACCTTGGTGTCGCCGAACTCCACCAGCACCGAGCCCTCGGCGTGGCGGGTGTAGTCACGGGTGAGGCGAATATCGCGGGACTGGTCGGCGGCGCGTCCGCTGGGACGCCGGATCTCCGAGGTCATGGCAGCTCTCTTGAATCGGGAAGATGACGGGAAGACACCCGTAGAATGGCGGCCATTCTACACGCTCTGGTCTACACGGTCTGGCCGCGGAATCGGGTACACTGCGCCCCCTGCACACCACGCGTCATCGGGAGGCACCATGGTTCACAGCATGACCGCCTTTTCACGTCAGGAGCACGACGGCGAGGCCGGCCGCCTGCAGCTTGAGCTGCGCTCGGTCAACCAGCGCTACCTGGAACCCCATTTCCGGCTGCCCGATGCGCTGCGCGACCTGGAGCCGGCCTTCCGCGAGGCGCTGCGCACGCGCCTGGCCCGCGGCAAGGTCGAGTGCACCCTGCGCTTCGAGCCCGGCGGCGAGGAGGCCGAGCCGAGCATCGACCAGGCGCGCCTGGCGGCCCTGTCCGCCACCCTGGAGGAGGTGCGCCACCGCGTGCCCGGGGCCGCCATGCCCGATGCCCTCCGCCTGCTCGACCATCCGGGCGTGCTCGAGCGCCGCGACCCGGACCTGGAGGCCGTCAAGCAGCAGGCCCTGACGCTCTTCCAGGCCGCCCTGGACGACCTGATCGCCGGCCGCGCCCGGGAGGGCGAGAAGCTCGCCGCGCTGATCCGCGAGCGACTGGTCGCGGTCAACGAGCAGGTGGCCGAGGTGCGCCGGCTGATGCCCCGTATCCTCGAGCGCCAGCGGGCCCAGCTGCTGGAGCGGCTCGCGGTGATCCGCGCCGAGCTCGATCCCCAGCGGCTCGAGGCCGAACTGCTGCTGCTCGCCCAGAAGGCCGACGTCGACGAGGAGCTCGATCGCCTCGCCACCCACGTCGCCGAGGTGGAGCGCCAGCTCGGCCAGAAAGGCCCGGTGGGGCGCCGCCTGGACTTCCTGATGCAGGAGCTCAATCGCGAGGCCAACACCCTGTCATCGAAGTCGGTGGTCGCCGAGAGCACCCGCTGCGCCGTGGAGCTCAAGGTGCTGATCGAGCAGATGCGCGAGCAGATCCAGAACATCGAGTAGCGCCGCGCAAGGCGCCTCGCGGCGCCATGGCACTTAATTCATCACGCCGGGCCCTTGGCCCGGCGTGATGCGTTCAGGCCGGACGCTTCCTGTCAGTCTTCGGCGCGAGACGCCTGATCCACCACAGGCTCGCAAGCGAGGTGGCCGCCAGCAGCGCGACACCGCCGGCGAAGGCCATGCCAGCGGGCGCCAGGCCGAAGGCGCGGACCGCCAGCCCAATGCCCACCACCGGGATCGACAGGGCGATGTAGGCGACGATGAAGAAGGTCGCGGCGACGCCGCCGCGCTGGTCGGCGGGGCTGGCCTGCACGACGGCGCCCAGGCCGGCCCGAAAGGCCATGCCCTGGCCGATGCCCGCGACGAGCGCCCCGAGCAGGAAGACGGCCAGCGAGCCAAGCCCGATGCCGACGCCCACCAGCGAGGCGCCAAGAATCACCCCCACGCAGCCGAGCGGTAGCCGCCAGGGCGCCGGGAAGCGCTCCTGCAGGAGCTGGCCGAGGGTCGAGGCGAAGAACACCGAACCCGCCACCAGCCCCGACAGCGCCAGGCTGTCATGCCCGAGCACGCCGATCATGAAGGCCGGCGCCGTGGCAGTGAAGAAGCCCAGCAGGGCGAAGCCGGCGAACCCGGCGATCGCCGCCGGAAAGAAGAGCCCGCGGACCTCGTCCGGCACCTGCAGCCGCTGCAGGCTGAGCCTCGGCCGCGCCGGGCGGGTCACGGTCTCGGGCACCTTGAGCATCACCCCCACCGCCAGCGCGGCCAGTGCCAGATGCACCCCATAGGCCAGGCGCAGCGGCCAGGGCAGATATTCGACCAGCAGGCCGGCCAGGATCGGCCCCAGCCCCAACCCGCCCATGTTGACCGCGGTGGCCACGAAGGCCGCCCGTCGCGGCCAGGCCCAAGGCGCCAGCTCCATCACCGCCACCGTGGCGGTCGCCGTGAAGATGCCGGCAGACACCCCCGAGACGAAGCGGGCGACCAGCAGGCTCGAGAGGCCGTCGCTCGACAGGAAGATCACATCGCTCGCCGCCGCCGCCGCCAGCCCGGCCAGGAGCATCGGGCGACGCCCGAGCTGATCCGACCAGCGTCCGGTAGCCACCAGGGCGCCCATCACCCCCAGCGCGTAGACGGCGAAGATCACCGTGATGGTCAGCGCAGAGAAATCGAAGCGCGCCTGATAGACCGGATACAGCGGCGTGGGCAGGGTGGTGCCCAGCATGGTGATCAGAAACGCCAGCGCCACCCCCAGAAAGGGCAGCGCCGAGTCCGGCGTGCGGCGATCGTCAGCCGTCGTCATCGGGTCCTCCTAAGGCCACATCGGGCCACATCGGGCCACATCGGGCCGTTATCGAATCAGGCCAGGGTCAGGGTGGCGCGCTCCCGCGCCAGGGCGATCAGGAAGATCGCAAGGCCGCCGAGCGCCATGGCCATGCCCACCAGCCCGGTGGCCGACCAACCCAGCCCCGCCGTCACCGCCAGGCCCCCCAGCCAGGCGCCGAGGCCATTGGCGATGTTGAAGGCGGCATGGTTGAGGGTCGCGGCCATGGTCTGGGCATCGCCGGCCACATCCATCAGGCGCGTCTGCAGCGGCGGGACCAGGGCACCACAGGTGCCCACCAGGCCCACGAACAGCATGCCGCTCCAGATCTGATCGGCGGCCAGGAAGAAGCCCAGCTGACAAAGCGCCGCCCAGACCAGGGCGCCGCCGATGGCCCGGCTCTGGTGGAGGTCGGCCAACCGCCCGCCCGCGTAATTGCCGATGACCGCGCCCACCCCGAAGGTCGCCAGCACCAGCGGCCCCAGCGCCTCGGGCATGCCGGCCTGATGGGTCAGGGTCGGCATCGCATAGCTGAACACGCTGAACATGCCGGCGAAGCCGATGCAGGCCACGGCCAGGGTATAGAGCACCCGCGACCGGGTGATCGCCGAGAGCTCCGAGCGCAAGGAGGCGCCATCATTCGGCGGTTGCACCGGCACCCACAGCCGCACCAGCAGCGCGGTGGCGAGTCCCAGGGCGCCGACCAGCACGAAGGCGGCCTTCCAGCCCGCGAGGCCCCCGATCCAGGTGGCCAGCGGCGCCCCGGCCAGTATCGCCAGGGTCAGGCCCGCCAGCACCCGGCCGACGGCGCGGCCCCGCTCGTGGGGCTCGGCGACGTTGGCGGCCACCAGGGCCGCCACCCCCAGATAGACCCCGTGGGGCAGCCCGGCGATGAAGCGCAGGGCGACGAAGCCCTGGAAGGAGGGCGCCAGCAAGGTCAGCAGGTTGCTGGCGGCGAACAGCACCATCAGGCCGATCAGCAGCCGGCGGCGGGGAATCCGCGCGCCGATCGCCGAGATCAGCGGCGCGCCGACCACCACCCCCAGGGCATAGGCGCTGATGGCGAGTCCCACGTCCTGCACCGCGATGCCATAGTCATCGGCGATGCGCGGCATCAGCCCCATGATCACGAATTCGGTGGTGCCGATGGCGAAGCCTCCCAGCGCCAGGGCCAGCTCGGCCAGGCGAGGGGTCGATCGGGGACGAAAGGCGTCCGTTGGCATGCCGCGCTCCCTGGGGCAGTGATGGCGCCACCCTCGGGCGGCGCGCGAAGGGGCGCCATTATTCCAGAGGACGGCGTGGCATGCGCTACCCGCATCGCGGCAGGGCGGCGCGGTCGCGCTCACGCTGCCGATCGAGCCGATCCCGCCCATCGCACCTCACCGGCTACAGGCGCGGCGTCATTGTGTGCGATACTGCGCCTTTTCAGTCGCCGCCAAGGCGTCGTTTCAACGTCAGGGACCACCGCTCATGGCCCAAGGTACGCTCTTCATCGTTTCCGCTCCCTCCGGCGCCGGCAAGACCAGCCTGGTGCGCGAACTGATCGAAAGCCTCGACGGCATCCAGGTCTCGGTCTCGCACACCACCCGCGAGCGCCGCGAGGGCGAGGTCGACGGCGTCAACTACCACTTCGTGGAGGTGCCGAGCTTCGAGGCGATGGTCGAGCAGGGCGACTTCTTCGAGTACGCCCGGGTGTTCGACAACTACTACGGCACCTCGCGCAGCGCCGTGCAGGCGATGCTCGCCGCCGGCCAGGACGTGATCCTGGAGATCGACTGGCAGGGCGCCCGCCAAGTGCGCCAGCAGCTGCCCGACGCGGTCTCGGTGTTCATCCTGCCGCCCTCCCGGGAAGAACTGGAGCGCCGCCTCGCCGGCCGCGGCACCGATGAGCACGCCATCATCGCCCGGCGCATGCGCGACGCGGTGGACGAGATGTCCCACCACGACGAGTACGACTACCTGGTGATCAACGACGACTTCACCACGGCCCTGCGCGAGCTGCAGTCGCTGGTGATCGCGCGACGCCTGACCCTCGAGCGGGTCAGCGAGCATCACGCTCCGCTGCTGGCGGCCCTGCTGGACTGAGTCCCCGCTCCGCCGCGGAGCCTCCGGGCCCTGGCCGAGGCGCTTGTCAGGGCAACCGGGCGTCGAGTAATCTATCCGGTCTACCTGTCGGTGGATGTCCCGGGGCGTTTCTACGTCGCCCGGGTATTGCCCGTCGGTCCCTTATTCTTACCTTTCAGGAAGGCATCCATGGCACGTGTCACCGTCGAAGACTGTCTCGAAAACGTCGAAAACCGCTTCAAGCTGGTGATGATTTCCACTCACCGTGCCCGCCAGCTGGCCCGCGGCTCCCGCGACGCCCTGCTGCCCTGGGAAAACGACAAGCCCACCGTGATGGCGCTGCGCGAGATCGCCGCCGGCAAGGTCGATTCCAGCGTGCTCGACGAGCCCGTCGAGGCGGCACCGGTGCGCGTGCGCCCCGAGTTCGAGCCGGGCAGCCACCCCGAGGAGTGATCCTGCCGCTCCGGCGTAGGAGCGCTTTACCTCTGTCCGCAGAGCCATCACGCAGCATTCAGGGCGCGCCGCATGTTCACCATCGATGACCTGGCCGATCGACTCGGCGGCTATCTTCCCAAGGACGAGATCCAGCAGGTCAGGCGTGCCTTCTACTATGCCGAGCAGGCCCACGACGGCCAGCGCCGTCGCTCCGGCGAGCCCTATGTGACCCACCCCCTGGCGGTCGCCAACATCCTCGCCAACATGCACATGGACCATCAGAGCCTGATGGCCGCCATGCTGCACGACGTGATCGAGGACACCGGCGTCGCCAAGAAGGCCCTGGCTCGGCAGTTCGGCCAGCCGGTGGCCGAGCTGGTCGACGGCGTCTCCAAGCTGACCCAGATCACCTTCGAGGACAAGGCTGTCGCCCAGGCCGAGAACTTCCAGAAGATGGTGCTGGCGATGTCGCGAGACATCCGGGTGATCATCGTCAAGCTCGCCGACCGGCTGCACAACATGCGCACCCTGGGCGCCCTGCGTCCCGAGAAGAAGCGCCGCATCGCCCGCGAGACGCTGGAGATCTACGCCCGCATCGCCAGCCGGCTGGGCATCAACACCATCCGCATCGAGCTCGAGGACCTCTCCTTCCAGGCCCTCTACCCGATGCGCGCCGAGCGCATCAAGCGCGCCGTCTCCAGCGCCCGGGGCCATCGTCGCTCGACGATCCGCCAGCTCCAGACCAACCTGCAGCAGAGCCTCGACGACGAGGGCCTGACCGGCACGGTGATCGGCCGCCAGAAGCACCTGCTGTCGATCTATCGCAAGATGCGCGATCAGCGGAAGTCCTTCGCCGAGATCATGGACGTCTTCGGCTTTCGCATCATCGCCGAGGACGTCGACAGCTGCTATCGCATCCTCGGCGTGGTGCACAACCTCTACAAGCCGGTACCGGGGCGCTTCAAGGACTACATCGCCATCCCCAAGGCCAACGGCTACCAGAGCCTGCACACCACCCTGTTCGGCCGCGGCGGCATGCCCATCGAGGTACAGATCCGTACCCGCGAGATGGAGGCCCTGGCCAACAACGGCGTCGCCGCCCACTGGCTCTACAAGGCCGGCCAGACCGACCACCCCATCGCCCAGGGCAGCCATGCCCGGGCGCGCGCCTGGGTCAAGGGGCTGCTGGAGATGCAGCGCCACGCCGGGGATTCGCTGGAGTTCATCGAGCACGTCAAGAACGACCTCTTCCCCGACGACATCTATGTCTTCACGCCCAAGGGCGACATCATGGAGCTGCCCCAGGGCGCCACGGTTATCGATTTCGCCTACAGCGTGCACACCGCCATCGGCAACAGCTGCATCGCCTGTCGCATTGACCGCCATCTGGCCCCGCTCTCCACCCGGCTAGAGAGCGGCCAGACCCTGGAGATCATCACCGCCCCCGGAGCGCGGCCCAACCTGGCCTGGCTCAACTTCGTGATCACCGCCAAGGCACGCTCGGCGATCCGCCATGCCCTCAAGCACCAGCAGCAGACCGAGGCGGTCCAGCTCGGCCGCCGCCTGCTCAACAAGGCCCTGGCCCAGTTCGAGACCAGCCTGGAGGAGCTGCCCGAGGGCGTACTCGACAGCCTGCTCGCGGAGCACTCGCTGAAGCATCAGGCGCCGCTGCTGGAGTCCATCGGGCTCGGCACCCGTGTCGCCCACGTGGTGGCCCGCCGGCTGGTCGGCCTGCTACAGGGCGAACCCGGCGAGTCCGGCACGCCCGCGGGGCAGCCGCCGCCCACGCATCAGCCGATCATGATCAACGGGGCGGAGGGCATGGTGATCAAGTTCGCACGCTGCTGCCGACCGCTGCCCGGCGACCCGGTGATCGGCCACCTCTCGGTGGGCAAGGGCATCGTCGTGCACCGCGCCGAGTGCCGCAATCTGGGCGACCTGCGCGACGATCCCGACAAGCTGTTCGCCCTGGAGTGGTCCGACGACATCGACGAGGACTTCCCCGCGGCCCTGCGCCTGGAGATGGAGAGTCGCCGGGGGCTGGTGGCGGAGCTCGCCGCCCTGATCACCGACGCCGGGGCCAACATCGAGCGCATCGATATCGAGGAGCGCGACGCTCGGCTGTCGATCGTCAACCTGATCCTCTCGGTCCGCAATCGCGTGCACCTGGCGCGCATCATCAAGCGCCTGCGCAACCTGTCCCACGTCGGCCGCATCACCCGACTCGGCAACTGATCCACCAACGCCCCACCCGTCGCCGACGGCGGCGGGTGGGGCGTTGATGTTATCGACACGCAGAACACCAACAACGCCACAAGGAGCACCACCATGAGCAACAAGGCCGTGATCAACACCGACCAGGCGCCCGCCGCCATCGGCCCCTACTCCCAGGCCATCAAGGCCGGCAACACCGTCTACATCTCCGGCCAGATCCCGCTGGACCCGACCAGCATGGAGATCGTCTCCGACGACTTCGAGGCCCAGGCGCGCCAGGTCTTCGCCAACCTCAAGGCCGTCTGCGAGGAGGCCGCCGGCACCCTGCAGGACGTGGTCAAGGTCAACCTCTACCTGGTCGACCTGGGCCAGTTCACCGTGGTCAATCAGGTGATGGAGGAGTTCTTCAAGGCCCCCTTCCCCGCACGTGCCGCGGTGGGCGTGAAGGCGCTGCCGAAGGGCGCGCTGGTCGAGGCGGAGGCCGTGCTGGTCATCGGCGACTGATCCCTTCCGCCTGACTTTGCCGGCATGCGCCTCTTCCTGGCCCTGATGCCGCCGCCGGCCCTGCGCCGGCGGCTCGGCGAACTCGCCGAGTGGGCCCATGCCCGCTGCGGCGGGCGGCGCGTGCCCGATGACAGCCTGCACCTGACCCTGGCCTTCATCGGCGAGGTCAGCGAGGAGAAGGCCGAGGGGCTCTCGACCTGGGTAGAGGGATTGGACGTGCCCGGAGGGGAGTGGCGCCTGGACGGCTGGGGTGCGTTTCGCCGCCCGGGCATCCTCTGGGTGGGAAGCCAGACGCCCGACAGGGCGATGGTGAATCTTCAGGCGTCGCTGTGGCGAGACCTCGAACGGCAGGGCTTCACGGGACGACCGTCGCGCTTCATCCCCCACGTGACGCTGCTGCGTCGGGCCCGTCGGCTGGAGAGCGACGGGCTGCCCCTCCCGGATCTCGTCTGGCCCTACCGGCAGGTGGCGCTGCTGCGCTCCTTCACCGAGCAGGACGGCGCCCGCTACCAGACCCTCGCCCGCTCGCCGGCGCCCTGAACGCGGCACTCCGCGCTCAGGCGTTCCGTCACGCCTTGGCGGGCAGGAAGCCGCCTGCCTTCAGTACCTGGGCATAGCCCTCGCGATAGCTCGGATAGCGGAAGCGATAGCCGCTCTCGAGCAGGCGCGCGTTGTCGCAGCGCTTGCTGGCGCGGCGACGCAGGGGCGACTGGATATTCTCGGTGGCCTCGACCTTGAGCTGCTTGGCGAGCCAGGCCATCACCTCGTTGAGCGGCGCCGGCTCGCAGTCGCTGCCCAGATAGAGCGGCTCGAGCGGGGTGCCGGCGAGCGACAGGCCGATCAGGTGCGCAAGCGCCCCGGCGCAGTCGTCGCGGTGGATACGGTTGGAGTACATCACGGGGCTCGCCGGCGCAATGCGCCCCTCGCCGACCTGGCGGATCAGGCGGTCGCGACCGGGGCCGTAGATCCCCGAGAAGCGCACCACGGTGCCGGGCAGGTCGTGGTCGATCAGCGCCTGCTCGGCCTCGCACATCAGGGTGCCCGAGAAGCCGGACGGCTCGGCGGGGCTCGTCTCGTCGACCAGCTCGCCGTCGCGCTGGGCATAGACGCTGGTCGAGGAGACGAAGAACACGCGCGTTGGGGGCCGGTCGCGGCCTGCGAACTCCTCGAGCACCGCCTTCAGGCCGTCGGGATAGGCGGCACGATAGGCCTCCTCCTCGAAGCGGTCGGCGCTGACCACGTAGACCAGGGTGTCGGCGTCGGGCAGCCCGGGGAGGGTGGCCGGGTCGGCGAGGTCGACCGCCACGGCCTCGAGGCCGCTGCCGTCCAGCGCCTGGGGATGGCGGCGCGCCCCGACCACGCGGTGGCCCGCCTCGAGCAGCTCGCGGCCCAGCGCCATGCCGATGTCGCCGCAACCGAGAATCAGTGTCGTCGTCTTCACCTTTCCCTCACCCCCTGATAAAAAGTCCCTATTGGCATTATTGTGTCCTATCGTATCGGGCATGATCGCCTTCGACCGTCACCCGCTTTAGAAGAGGATGCCTGCCGGCACCACATGACTCTAACAGAACTCCGCTATATCGTGACACTGGCTCAGGAGCGCCACTTTGGACGCGCCGCGGAGCGCTGCTTCGTCTCCCAGCCGACCCTGTCGGTGGCCGTCAAGAAGCTCGAGGAGGAGCTCGGTGTGGCGCTGTTCGAGCGCTCGAAATCCACCGTTCAGGTCACCCCCATGGGCGAGCGGATCGTCGAGCAGGCCCAGCGCGTGCTGGAGCAGAGCAGCGTGATCAAGGAGCTGGCCACCGCCGGCCGCGACCAGCTGGCGAGCCCCCTGCGCATCGGTGCCATCTATACCATCGGCCCCTACCTCTTCCCGTACCTGATCCCGGAGCTCTCCCGGCAGGCCCCCCAGATGCCGCTCTACATCGAGGAGGGCTTCACCGGCAACCTGCGCCGCAAGCTCAGAAGCGGTGAGCTGGACGCCATCATCATCGCGCTGCCCTTCACCGAGACCGACGTGGTCACCAAGCCGCTCTACGAGGAGGCCTTCGAGGTGCTGCTGCCGGCCGACCACCGCTGGGCAGAGCGCGAGAGCATCGACAAGGAGGACCTGCTGGAGGAGCGCCTGCTGCTGCTCGGCGAGGGCCACTGCTTCCGCGACCAGATCCTCGAGGCCTGTCCGGCCATCAGCCACCAGCTCAACAGCCCCTCCAATACCCTCACCGCCGAGGGGGGGTCACTGGAGACTATCCGCCACATGGTGGCCTCCAAGCTCGGCATCACCGTGCTGCCTCGCTCGGCCATCGGCACCGGGCACTACGAGCGCGGCATGCTGGTGAGCCGCCCCTTCACCGCCCCGGCGCCCTCGCGCACCGTGGCCATCGCCTGGCGCGCCAGCTTCCCGCGGCCCCGGGCCATCGATGCCGTCACCGACGCCATCGCGCACTGCCGGCAGGCCGAGCTCGACCCGGCATGAGCGAGCTCGATGCCCCCGTCACGGACCTCAAGGGGGTCGGCGAGGCGCTGGCCGGAAAGCTCGCCCGGCTGGGCATCGAGCGCGTCGCCGACCTGCTGTTCCACCTGCCGCTGCGCTACCAGGACCGCACCCGGATCACCCCCATCGGCACCCTGAGTGCCGGGCACGAGGCGGTGGTGGAGGGCGAGGTGGTGGCCGGTGAGGTGGTGCAGGGGCGGCGGCGCAGCCTGCTGGTGCGCCTGCGCGACGGCTCCGGCATCCTCAGCCTGCGCTTCTTCCACTTCTCCCCCGCCCAGCAGCAGCAGTTCCAGGCCGGGGCCCGGGTGCGCGCCTTCGGCGAGGCCCGCGCCGGCGCCACCGGGCTCGAACTCTACCATCCGGAGTATCGCCTGCTGAGCGGCGGCGACGCCCCGGTGGAGGATCACCTGACGCCCATCTACCCGGCCACCGAGGGGCTGCACCAGACCCGCCTGCGGGCGCTGATCGACCAGGCCCTGGCGCGCCTGGACGCCGACCCGGACGCCCTGCCGGACGGCATCCCCGAGCCGCTGCGCCAGCGCTTCGGCCTGCCCGCGCTTCACCACTGCCTGGACACCCTGCACCGGCCGCCGCCGGAGGCCGACCCGGAACAGCTGGCCGGCGGCCATCATCCGGCGCGTCGCCGCCTGGCCCTGGAGGAGCTGCTGGCGCATCGGCTCAGCCTGCAGGAGGTGCGCCAGCGCATCCAGGAGGACGGTGCCCCGGCGCTGCACGGCGGGCGCGGCCTGCAGGCGCGCTTCCTGACCCAGCTGCCCTTCTCGCTGACCGGCGCCCAGCGCCGGGTGCTCGACGAGCTGGCCGCGGACCTGGCGCGCCAGGTGCCGATGCTGCGGCTGGTGCAGGGCGACGTGGGCTCCGGCAAGACGGTGGTCGCCGCCATGGCGGCGCTCTCGGCCATCGCCGCCGACTGCCAGGCGGCGATGATGGCCCCCACCGAGATACTGGCCGAGCAGCACTACCGCACCTTCAGCGCCTGGTTCGAGCCGCTGGGCATCGAGGTGGCCTGGCTCTCGGGCAAGCTCAAGGGCAAGGCGCGCCTGGACACCAAGGCGGCGATCAGCGATGGCCGGGCGCGCATGGTGGTGGGCACCCACGCGCTCTTCCAGGGCGACGTGCACTTTCAGCGCCTGGGGCTCGCCATCATCGACGAGCAGCACCGCTTCGGCGTCCATCAGCGCCTGGCGCTGCGCGAGAAGGGCGAGGCCGGCGGCCTCACGCCCCACCAGCTGGTGATGACCGCCACGCCGATCCCGCGCACCCTGGCGATGAGCGCCTACGCCGACCTGGACGTCTCGGTGATCGACGAGCTGCCCCCCGGCCGCACCCCGGTGAAGACGGTGGTGATGCCCGACGAGCGCCGCCCCGAGGTGATGGCGCGCATCCGCCACGCCTGCGCCGAGGGGCGCCAGGCCTACTGGGTCTGCACGCTGATCGAGGAGTCCGAGGCGCTGCAGTGCCAGGCCGCCGAGGCCACGCGCGACGAGCTTACCGAGACGCTGCCGGAGCTCGCCATCGGCCTGGTCCACGGCCGCATGAAGCCCGCCGACAAGGCCGAGGTGATGGCGGCCTTCAAGGCCGGCGAGCTGGACCTGCTGGTCGCCACCACGGTGATCGAGGTGGGGGTCGACGTGCCCAACGCCAGCCTGATGATCATCGAGAACCCCGAACGACTCGGGCTCTCGCAGCTGCACCAGCTGCGCGGCCGGGTCGGGCGCGGCGCCGTGGAGAGCTTCTGTGTGCTGCTCTACCACCCGCCCCTCTCCGCTCACTCGCGGGAGCGGCTGGCGGTGATGCGCGAGACCACCGACGGCTTTCGCATCGCCGAGAAGGACCTGGAGATCCGCGGTCCCGGTGAGGTGCTGGGCACCCGCCAGACAGGGCTCGCGCAGATGAAGATCGCCGATCTGGAACGCGACGCCGACCTGCTCGATCGCGTCGCCCCCCTGGCCGAGGCCCTGCTGGCGAGCCACCCCGAGGCCAGCCGGCCGCTGATCCGCCGCTGGCTGGGCGAGCAGGCGGGGCGGTACGGACAGGTATAGCGTCCGGCAGCACGTAGCGCCGCCTTCGACGGTGCCCGGGAGCAGGGGCGGGAGAGGCATTCGTTCTATTTAGTCGAATGGATCTGGGACAATAATCCGCTTTTGCTCGTATAAATCGACGATAAGCTGGTTGGCATCCCCAGACACCCGCTCTCAGGCAGACCAGAGCTCATGCAGGAGGTGCCCACATGCTGACCCTTCGTCCCGCTCAGGAACGTGGTTATGCCGACCACGGTTGGCTCAAAGGCCGTCACAGTTTCTCTTTCGCCGACTACTTCGACCCGGAGCACCTCCATTTCAGCGTGCTGCGGGTGATCAACGAGGACCGGGTCGTCCCCGGTCGGGGCTTCGGTCGTCACGGGCATCGCGACATGGAGATCTTCTCCTATGTGCTCGACGGTGAGCTGGCCCATCGCGACACCCTCGGCAACGACTCCAGCATCCGCCCCGGCCAGGTGCAGCTGATGAGTGCCGGCACCGGAGTCTTGCACAGCGAGTTCAACGGCTCCGACGAGCGGCCGGTGCATTTCCTGCAGATCTGGCTGATCCCCCGGGAAGCGGGGCTCACGCCGCGTTACCAGGAGACGGAGTTCAGCGAGGCGGACAAACGCGGCGGGCTGCAGCCGATCATCACCCCGGACGGCCGCGACGGCTCCCTGGTGATCCAGCAGGACGCCGCCATCTACGCCGCCCTCATCGATGGCGAAGAGCGTGCCGAGCTGCCGCTGGCCCCCGGACGTCGCGGGTATGTCCACGTCGCCCGAGGCAGCCTGGTGGTCAACGGCCAGCCGATGCGCGCCGGCGACGGGCTCAGGCTGGAACAGGAAGCCGGCGTCATCCTTGAACGGGGCCAGGAGGCCGAGGTCCTGGTCTTCGACCTGCCCTGATCACGTCGTGGCCGTCATGGTGGTTGAGGGCAATACCTCGGCGAGGGCTACAGATGCTTGAGCAGGCGCTGCAGCTTCTTGAGATCACCGGAGTCGCCGACAAGGCGCACGGTGCCTTCCATCATGCCATCGAGAAAGGCCTGCTGGGTGGGCTTCTTGAGGACCTTGAGCGCCGTGGCCTCGTCCGCGAAGCGCAGCTCGAGGTCGAGATCCACCGGCAGGCCGTGGCCCGCGCGGATGCCGCCGGGAGACATGCGGTAGTGCCGGGCGATGGACAGATCCTCGGTGGCGATGCCCCAGTCCAGGCCGCGCATCTCTCCCAGCAATTCGCGAAACCGCGCCTGGCGGCGCAGGGCGCGCTTGAGCATCAGCCCGAGCAGCCACAGCATCAGTCGCAGCTTCATATTGGCTCCGGATCCGGAGGGAGGGGGGAATCACGCGGCCCGCGTTGAGCGGGCCGCAGCGCCTTACTTGCCGACGGCGTCCTTGAGGCCCTTGCCTGGCTTGAAGGCGACGGTCTTGCTGGCCGGTATGGTCAGCGGTTTGCCGGTCTGGGGGTTCTTGCCGGTGCGCGCGGCACGCTCGCGCACGGTGAAGGTGCCGAAGCCGATCAGCGAAACATCCTGTCCCTGAGAAACGCTCCCGGTGATCTCGTCGAGAATGACGTTGAGCACCTGGCTGGCCTTGTCCTTGGATAGATCAGCACGCTCGGCAATCGCCGCGGCGAGTTCTGGCTTGCGCATACAGCCCTCCTGATATTGGCATCGAAATGCCGGCGTTCGTCGCCGACTGGATGATTATTTCATACGACCCGTCAGCGCATCACGCGCCTACCCTCCATCGTACTAAAGACGATGGCGCCGCGACCCGATGACCGCGAGAGGCCCGGTGGTTGACGAATCTAGCCTAGCAACGGCGGCGCGGCTCGCGCCAGTTCGACTTTCCGACGCACCGCGCGCCCTGTCAACGCAAAGCCGATCAGCTCTCCGGCCTCGTTCTCAGCCAGCGCGATCAGGTCGCGACCCTCGCCCTCGATTCGCCAGCGCGCCGGCGCCCGGGCGGGGGGCAGCGCCACCACCGGCAGCAGCGGCGTCTTGACCAGCACCGGCCAGGGGCCGTAGGCCACCGAGGTGGGCGTGCCGGTCAGGGTTCGCGCCAGGGCCTTGGCGCTGGCCAGCAGCGGCTGGACGTACATGGCGTTGACCCCATCGACGCAGGCCACGTCGCCCAGGGCATGGATGCCGGGCACCGAGGTCGCCAGCCGGCGGTCGGTGTGGATGCCCGCCTGGCTGACCGTGAGCCCGGCCGACTCGGCGAGCGCGGTGCGCGGCCTGAGCCCCGTAGCAACCAGCACCAGGTCGGCCGAGAGCGACGCGCCGTCGTCGAGCCCCACCGCGACCCCATCGCCCTCGGCCTCGAGCCGGGCCAGCTGGCGCCCGGTGTGAAGTCGCATGCCGGCCTCGCGGAAGGCCTCGCCCAGGGCGTGGCCGAGTGTCTCGGGCACCAGCCGCGGCAAAGGCGCCGGTTCCGGAGCCACCAGCTCGACCGCGTGCCCACCCGCGGCGAGGTCGTTGGCGAACTCGCAGCCCACCAGGCCGAGGCCGATGACCGCCACCCGCGCCGGCCGGCCGAGCGCCTCCAGGGCCACATGGAAGGCGCGGTAATCGTCCAGGTCGTTGACGCTGAAGATGCGCTCGGCGACGGCCTCGGGCAGCGTGAAGGGCCACGCCGGCGCCGCGCCGGTGGCCAGCACCAGCTCGCTCCAGGGCAGGGTCTCGGCGCCGATCGTCAGGGTCCGGGCCGCGGCGTCGATCGCCTCGACCCGGGTATGGGTGCGCACCACGGCGTCGAGCTCGTCGGCCACCTCGAGGGCCGAGCGCGCCGCCAGGCGCGACGGCGGCAGGCGCTTGGCGAAGCCGGTGGAGAGCAGCGGCTTGGAGTAGTCGTCGCCGCTGTCGGCGGTGATCAGGGTCATCGGTCGCGCGGGGTCGAGCTGGCGTAGCTGACGCACCAGTCCGAGACCCGCCATGCCGGAGCCGATGATGGTCAGGGGGGCGGTCATGGAACTCCTCGATGTGGGGGCCGGGGCGGCCCGTCACGGGAAAGCGTGTCGCACCGACATGGTACACTAGCCGCCCTCGAAATCGACGCGGAGACACACGGTGAGCAACGGCTCGGCACGCGATCCTCGCTGGCGTCCCCTGGCGGCGGCACGCCCCGCCATGAGTCCCGACTGGTGGCGCTGGGTGGCGTCCCGCGACTCGCTCACCGCCCGGCTGATCGCCGCCGGGGGCCGGCGCGCCTTCCGGGTGCGCCTGCTGGATCAGCGCCTCGGCCGCCCCCACCGCGACGAGGCCCTGGCCCTGGGGCTGCCCCATGGCCGCGTGGCCTGGCTGCGCGAAGTGGCGCTGTGCCTGGACGAGCGCCCCTGGGTCATGGCCCGCTCGGTGGTGCCCCTGGACGGGCTCCATGGCCAGCGCCTCGAGGGCCTGGGCGAGCGCTCCCTGGGCCACTGGCTGTTCCGCCAGCCCGACCTGATGCGCGGCCCCCTGGAGGTCACCGCCGACCCGCTGCTCTTCCAGGCCGCCGATGGCCCCTGGGCGCGCCGCTCGGTATTTCGCCACCGGCGCTTCGCGGTGCTGGTCCAGGAGTCCTTCCTGGCCACCATGACGGATGACCTCGAGCTTCCTTCACGCTAGGCTCTGGTCCAGTTCCCGATGCCCATATCAGGCGGCGCCGGGGGCAAGCCGGATAGGAGGTCCTACGCCAAGGATGGCGTCGGTAGCGTACAGGGAGGTATTCACAGCGCCTCCTAGACGGCTTGTCACCGGTTCAGCCTCCCCAGACCGCTCAACGACTCTCATGAGGTAGAGATGGACCGTTCCCTGATGCGCCCCGAGGGACTTGCCCGGGTGCCCGACTTCCTGCACCTGACCCGGCTGGACCGCCCCATCGGCACCTGGCTGCTGATGTGGCCCACCCTGTGGGCACTGTGGATCGCCGCCGAGGGGCTGCCCGGGCGCCGGGTGCTGCTGATCTTCATCGCCGGGGTCTACCTGATGCGCGCCGCCGGCTGCGTGGTCAACGACTACGCCGACCGCCACCTCGACGGCCACGTCAAGCGCACCCGGAATCGCCCCTTGGCCACCGGCCGCATCGCCGAGGGGGAGGCCCAGGGGTTGTTCGCGATCCTGGTGATGGCCGCCTTCGTGCTGGTCTGGTTCACTAACCTCTTCACGGTGATGCTCTCGGTGGTCGGCGTTCTGCTGGCCGCCATCTACCCCTTCATGAAGCGCTACACCCACCTGCCCCAGGCCTTTCTCGGCGCGGCCTTCTCCTGGGCGATCCCCATGGCCTTCGGGGCGGTGCTCGGCACGGTGCCGCCGGTGGCCTGGCTGCTGTTCGCCGCCAACGTGGCCTGGACGGTGGCCTACGACACCGAGTACGCCATGGTCGACCGCGACGACGACCTGAGGATCGGCATCAAGTCCACCGCGGTGCTGTTCGGGCGCGCCGACCGGCTGATGATCGGCCTGCTTCAGGGCCTGACCCTGGCGCTGCTGGCCTGGGCCGGGGTGCTGCTCGCGCTGGGGGGCTTCTTCTGGCTGGGACTCGCCGCCATGGCGGCGACCTTCGTGCACCAGCAGCGGCTGATCCGCGAACGCGATCGCGACCGCTGCTTCCAGGCCTTCCTCAACAACCACTGGTCGGGCCTCGTCGCCTTCGCCGGCATCGCGCTCTCGCTGTGGCCCGCGGTGCAGGGGGGCTGAGCCGGCGACAGGCCGCCCCTGTCACGCTATTGTCATCATGACGTGTTGTCATCGTCATCGACCTGACATTGACCATGAGGCTTCGGGATGAGCGCCAAGACCGTACTGATCGTCGACGATGAGGCGCCGATCCGCGAGATGATCGCGGTAGCGCTGGAGATGGCCGACTATCGCGTCCTCGAGGCGGACAGTGCCCAGGCAGCCCACGCCATGGTAGTCGATCACCAGCCCGACCTGGTGCTGCTCGACTGGATGATGCCCGGCACCAGCGGCATCGAGCTGGCCCGGCGCCTCAAGCGTGAGGAGGCCACCGCCGACCTGCCGATTATCATGCTCACCGCCAAGGGTGAGGAGGACAACAAGATCCAGGGACTCGAGGCCGGGGCCGACGACTACATCACCAAGCCCTTCTCGCCGCGCGAGCTGGTGGCACGCCTCAAGGCGGTGCTGCGCCGCGCCACCCCCCAGGGGGTCGAGGACGCGGTGGAGATCGACGGCCTGATCCTCGACCCGGTCAGCCATCGGGTCAGCGTCGACGGCCAGTCGCTGGAGATGGGCCCCACCGAGTACCGGCTGCTGCAGTTCTTCATGACCCACCAGGAACGCGCCTACACCCGCGGCCAGCTGCTCGATCAGGTGTGGGGCGGCAACGTCTATGTCGAGGAGCGCACCGTGGACGTGCACATCCGCCGCCTGCGCAAGGCGCTGGGCGAGCCTCACCAGCAGCTGATCCAGACCGTCCGTGGCACCGGTTACCGGTTCTCCGCCAAGGGCTGACGTGGGTCGCCTCTGGAGACGCGAGGGCTGGCGCCTGGCGGCCCTGGTCGCCGCCGGCGCCCTGCTCGGCTGGCCCTTCGCCGCCATCCCGACCGGCATCGCCGTCGGCCTCGCGCTCTGCCTGGCCTTCCACCTGCGCCAGCTCAATGCCCTCTACCAGTGGCTGACCCACCGCCCCCAAGAGGAGCCGCCCGCCGCCAGCGGCCTGTGGGGCGAGCTGTTCGACCGCCTCTATCGCTACCAGAAGAGCCAGCGGATCACCCAGCAGCGCCTGCGCTCGACCCTGCAGCGCATCCAGGAGTCGTCGGAGGCGATGCGCGACAGCGTGGTGATGCTCGACCGTCACGGCGACCTGGAGTGGTGGAACAGCGCCGCCGAACAGATGCTCGGCTTCCAGCCCCAGCAGGACCGCGGCCAGCACATCACCAACCTGCTGCGCGACCCGCGCTTCGTCGACTACTTCCACGGCCGCGACTACCGTGAGCCGCTGACCCTGACCTCACCCATCGACGAGTCGCGGATCCTGCAGTTCCAGATCACCCTCTACGGCGACGACGAGCGCCTGGTGATGGCCCGCGATATCACTCGCCTGCACCGCCTGGAGCAGATGCGCCGCGACTTCGTGGCCAACGTCTCCCACGAGCTGAGAACGCCCTTGACGGTGCTCGCCGGCTACCTCGAGACCTACACCGACATGGCCGATCAGCTACCGCCCCGGCTGGGCCGCGGCCTGTCCTCGATGCAGGCCCAGACCGAGCGCATGCAGAACCTGGTTGACGACCTGCTGCTGCTGTCGCGCCTGGAGATCGATCGGGGCGGCCGGCACGACGGCCCGCTCGACATGGCGGCGCTGCTCGAGGCGGTGCGCCACGATGCCGAGGCGCTCTCCGGCGGACGCCAGGTCATCTCGGTGGAAGACACCGCCACCCGCACGCTGATCGGCAACGCGAAGGAGATCCGCAGCGCGCTCTCCAACCTGGCCTTCAACGCCGTGCGCTACTCGGGCGACGGCTGCCATATCGTGCTGCGCTGGCGGGCCCGGGGAGACGGTGCCTGCCTGGAGGTGCAGGACGACGGCGAGGGCATCGATCCGGTGCACCTGCCACGCCTCACCGAGCGCTTCTATCGCGTCGACAAGGGCCGAAGCACCGCCACCGGCGGCACCGGCCTGGGGCTGGCCATCGTCAAGCACGTGCTGCTGCGCCACGACGCCCGGCTGGAGATCGACTCGCGCCCCGGCCGCGGCGCCACCTTCCGCTGCGTCTTCCCCGCCGGCCGCCTGCAGGAGGCGCCGCAGCCTCAGCGCGCCTGAGGCGGGGTGACGGTTTCCAGGCCGCGGTAGTGGCGATCCCACATCAGCACCGCGGCGGCCACGGCGCCGGGCAGCAGGAAGAGATTGGCCAGCGGCAGCCAGGTGATCAGGGTCACCCAGCCGCCGTAGGTCAGGGTCGGCCAGCGGCGCGCGCCCAGGCGCTGGCGCATGTCGCGAAAGCTGACCTTGTTGTTGTCCATCGGGTAGTCGAGGTAGGTGATCGCCATGATCCAGGCCGTGAAGGCCGCCCACAGCAGCGGCGCGATCAGGTTGAGCACCGGGATCCAGCTGAGCACGAAGAGCAGCGCCATGCGCGGCAGGATGTAGGCCAGCTTGACCAGCTCGCGGCCCATGGCATCCACGGCGGTCTTCGTAAGCCCCCGGTCGTCCAGCGGCGGCCGCCCGGTCACCTCGACCTCGACCCGGGCCGCCAGGAAGCCGTAGAAGGGCGCGGCGATCAGGTGGGTCACCAGGGTGAAGGTGAAGAAGACGATCAGCACCAGGCTCACCACGAACAGCGGCCAGATCAGCCACGACAGCCAGGAGAGCCACTCGGGCACCATGGCCATCCAGCCGTCGAGCCAGCCACCGAAGTTGCCCACCACGTAGCCGAGCATGGCGCCGTAGACCAGCAGGTTGACCAGTATCGGCAGGAACACGTAGCGGCGCAGGCCGCGGGAGTAGACCAGGCGGGTGCCGCGGGTCAGCGCGGTGAAGGCATCGAGCATCCGGAGCGTCCTCATCATCACGTGAAGGCCGCCGCCCGAGGGGCGGCGGCCTGCGCATTGAGGGTCAAGCGGGGGACGAGGTCAAGCGTTGCGCTCGAAGATGTCCTTGTCGAGATCCTCGGGGTCGGTATGGCGGATGTCGAGCCCCTTGACCAGGTAGACGACGTACTCGGCCAGGTTGTTGGCGTGATCGCCGATGCGCTCCAGGGCGCGCAGGATCCACATCACGCTGAGCACCGGCGAGATTGCCCGGGCGTCCTCCATCATGAAGGTCATCAGCGAGCGCATGGCGCTGCCGTACTCGTTGTCGACCTCGTCGTCCTCGTGGACCAGCTTCAGCGCTAGCTCGGTATCGAGGCGCGCGAAGGAGGTCAGGGCGTCACGCACCATGCGGCGCACGTGCTCGCTGATCATGCGCACCTCGACGAAGCCGCGGTTGCCGCTGTCGGACTCGATCAGGTCGATGGCGTTGCGCGCGATCTTGCTCGCCTCGTCGCCGATGCGCTCCAGGTCGGAGGCGGCGCGGATCACCGCCAGCACCAGGCGCAGGTCCGAGGCGGTGGGCTGGCGCCGCGCCAGCACCTGGGTGCACTCCTCGTCGATCTTGATCTGCATGTCGTTGACGGCGCGATCGTTGTCGACCACCCGCTGGCCGAGCTCCGAGTCGCGGTCGAGCAGGGCGCCCACGGCGTCCTGGACCTGCTTTTCGACCAGGCCGCCCATGGCCATCAGGTGCGTCTTGAGCTCGTCGAGCTCCTGGTTGAACTGCCGCGAGATATGCTGGCTGTGGCTATCGCTGGTAATGTCCATGGGATCTCTCCTTGGGCCGGCCATCAGGCCATGCGCCCGGTGATGTAGTTCTCGGTGCGCGCCAGGCGCGGATTGGTGAACAGGGTGTCGGTGGGCGCGTACTCGACCAGCTCCCCGTGCTGCAGGAAGGCGGTGTAGTCGGACACCCGCGCCGCCTGCTGCATGTTGTGGGTGACCAGCACCAGGGTCAGGTGCGACTTCAGGTTGCGGATCAGCTCCTCGATCTTCAGCGTCGAGATCGGGTCCAGCGCCGAGGCCGGCTCGTCGAGCAGCAGCACCTCGGGGCCCACCGCCAGGGTGCGGGCGATCACCAGGCGCTGCTGCTGGCCGCCGGAGAGCGACCAGGCTGAGGCGCGAAGCCGATCCTTCACCTCGTCCCACAGCGCCGCCGAGCGCAGCGCCCACTCGATGATGTCGTCGCGCTTGCGCTTGCTGAGCCCGCCCTGCAGGCGCAGCCCGAAGGCCACGTTGTCGTGGATCGACATCGGGAAGGGGTTGGGCGACTGGAACACCATGCCCACCCGTCGCCGCAGCTCCGCCACCGCCACCTCGGGGGCATGGATGTCCTCGCCCTCGAGGGTCACCTCGCCCTCGCGCACCACCTCGTCGTTGAGATCGTGGAGGCGATTGAGCACCCGCAGCAGGGTCGACTTGCCGCAGCCCGAGGGCCCGATGAAGGCGGTGACGCGGTGGCGCGGCACCCTCAGCGTGAGGTTCCTGAGCGCGGTCTTGTCGCCATAGGCGAGGCTCAGCCCCCGGATGGCCAGGCTGCTGGCCTCGGGGGGAAAGTCGATGATCGCCGCCGGGTCGGGCGACGAACGCTGATCCTTCACGAGTGGCATCGAGACTCCCGGGTGGCGCCGCGCATCAGACCTCATCGGCGCGTGAGCGCCCCATGACGCGTACTGAGATGATGACGCAGAAATATTGCGGTCAGGTTAAGCACCAGGATCACCAGCACCAGCAGCAGCGCCGTGGCATACACCAGCGGCATCGCGGCCTGGACATCGCCGCCATGAAAGGCGGCATCGAAGATGTGGTAACCCAGGTGCATGAACTTCCTTTCAAGATGCAGGAAGGGGAAGTCACCGTCCACCGGCACCTGGGGCGCCAGCTTGGCGACCCCCACCAGCATCAACGGCGCCACCTCGCCGGCGGCCCGGGCCACGGCGAGGATCACCCCCGTAAGCATGGCCGGGGCGGCCATCGGCAGCACCACCCGGGAGAGCATCTCCAGCCGGGTCGCGCCCAGCGCCAGGGCGCCCTCGCGCTGCTGGTCGGGAATCCGCGCCAGCCCCTCCTCGGTGGCCACGATCACCACCGGCAGGGTCAGCAGCGCAAGGGTCAGGGAGGCCCACAGCAGCCCGCCGGTGCCGAAGGTCGGCGAGGGCAGCGCCGCCTCGAAGAACCAGCTGTCCAGGCGACCGCCGATCCCGTAGACGAAGACCCCAAGCCCGAAGACGCCATAGACGATGGAGGGTACCCCGGCGAGGTTGCGCA
This sequence comes from Halomonas pelophila, assembly GCF_040196315.1. Taxonomy (NCBI): domain Bacteria; kingdom Pseudomonadati; phylum Pseudomonadota; class Gammaproteobacteria; order Oceanospirillales; family Halomonadaceae; genus Halomonas; species Halomonas pelophila. Next base: position 82,412 of record NZ_JBEGCI010000001.1, on the reverse strand, counting down.
CGGCGATGCGCACCAGCCGCGTCAGCCGCCCCTGATGGGCGACCTCGTTGAGGTAGATCGCCGCCAGCACGCCGAAGGGCGTCACCAGGATCGACATCAGCATGACCATCAGCACGGTGCCGAAGATCGCCGGCCAGACCCCGCCGGCGGTGTTGGCCGCCCGCGGCCCCTCGGAGAGGAAGCGCCAGACGCCGTCACCCCAGACGGCGAGCCTGTCGAGCGGCGACATGGCATTGGGTCGACGCGCGCCCAGCACCTGTTCCAGGGGCACCGACAGCGTTTCGCCATCGGCGGTCGCCAGACTCAGGCGCCCGCCCGCCATGGCCGCCTGCAGCTCGCGCAGCCGGGCGTGAGCCGCGTCGAGCGTACGCTCCGCCGAGTCCTCGACGCGTTGCCCGGCGAGCGGCAGGATCACCTCCTCGCGCAGGCGGTCGCGGGCGTCGCGCAGCGCGTCGAGCTCGTCGAGCCGCGCCTCGAGCGCCGGCCAGGCGGCCTCCCCCTCGAGCCGCTCGCCACCGGCGGCCTCAAACGCCGCCAGTCGGCCGATCGCCTGCCCCCAGCGGCGGCGCTCCAGCACCACTATATCCGCCGGATGGCTCACCGCCTCGATGGCCGAGACCCGCACCCAGGCCCAGCGATCGCCATCCAGGTCGCGGTTGCCGGTGCGATAGAGCCGCTCGACGCCGTCGCCCTCTGCAAGCGGCACCTCGCGGACCCGCTCGCCGGCGAGCTGCCGGCCATCCTCGAGCACCACCAGCTCGACGGGCGACGGCCAGAAGTGTCCCAGGCCGCGCACCGTCAAGAGCGCCAGCAGCGCCAGCAGGGCCAGCAGCGAGAGCGCCACGCTGCCCGCACAGAGCCAGGCACCGGCGCCTTCACCGCGGGGCAGGCGCAGGCGGCGAGATGACGCTTCCGTCATGATCCGGCCCTCATGAACCGCCTCCCAGCCGCCGGTAGCGCCGGCGCAGGCGCGTGCGCACCAGCTCGGCCAGGGTATTGACCAGGAAGGTGAAGACGAACAGCGCCAGGGCCGCCAGCAGCAGCAGCTGATAGTGCACGCCCCCGGGGCCGGCCTCGGGCAGCTCGATGGCGATGGTCGCCGCCAGGGAGCGCAGGCCGTCCAGGGGATTGAGGGTCATCACGGCGGCATTGCCGCTGGCCATCAGCACGATCATGGTCTCGCCCACGGCCCGCCCGGCGCCGATCATCACCGCCGAGAAGATGCCCGGCGACGCCGCGGGCAGCACCACCTTCCAGAGGGTCTGCCAGCGGGTCGCTCCAAGCGCCTGGGCGCCCTCCGCCAGGCTCGCCGGCACCCCCGAGAGGGCGTCCTCGGCCAGCGCATAGACGCTCGGCATCACCGCGAAGCCCATCGCCGCGCCGACGATCAGCGCGTTGCGCACGGCGATATCGAACCCCAGACGCTGCTCCAGGAAGCGGCGAAGGTCGCCGTCGAACGCCACGGCCTCGAGCCAGGGAGCGAGCCACACCGACGCGGCCAGCACCAGCGCCAGCCAGGGCACCAGCCACAGGCCGGCCCAGCCCAGCGGCAACGACTGCTGCAGTCGAGGCGGAAGCCGCGAGCGGAGCCCGCCGGCCAGCAGCAGCCCCGGCGCCAGCAGCAACAGGCAGGCGGCGACCTCGGCCAGGTGACGCTCGACCCAGGGCGCCAGCACCAGGCCGGCGACGAAGCCGACGACCACCCCCGGCAGTGCCTCCATCAGCTCCAGCGTCGGCTTCAGGCGGCTGCGCAGGCGCCGGGACATGAACAGCGAAGAGTGGGCCGCCGCCCCCAGCGCCAGGGGCACGGCGATCGCCAGCGCCCAGGCCGCCGCCTCCAGGGTGCCCCAGGCCAGCGGCACCAGGCTGATCCGCGGCGCCTCGTCCGGCGCCAGGCTGGCCGTGGGCGCCCAACGATGGCGGCTGGCCTCATCGGCCGCCTCGCCGGCTCCCCAGAGCGCCTCGGGGGGGATCGCACTCGACTCCCCGGACGGCCAGAACAGCGGCACGACCTCCACCGCCAGGAAGAGCCCGATAGCCAGCAGCGCGGCGATCACGCCGATCCCCCCCGCGGTGATCAGCGCGGTGGCCAGGCGATCGCGCCCCTGACGCAGGCGGCGTCGCACGGCAGTCGGCGGGGGGGAGTCGAGCATGACCGGACCTGTGAGAGACGAGGGCTAACGAAAGAGTACGACAAGGTGATGACAGAGGGATGACAGCGTCAACTGCCGCCGTCGGGCGCCAGCGCGCGGCGCTGGCGCCGTCGCTGCGCCTCGGGCAGGGCGACGAAGCCGAGCTCCTCGACGATGGCCTGACCCGCTGGCGAGAGCACCAGGTCGACGAAGGCGCGTTCAGGCGCCGGCAGCGCCTCGCCGGGCGGCAGGTTGAGGTAGAGGTAGAGGTCCCGCGACAGGGCATACTCGCCGCGGCGCACCGCCTCGGGATCGGGCGCATGGAGCATCCCGTCGTCGTCGCGGCGAGCCAGGGCCTTCACGCCCGGTGTCAGGTGATTGAGGCCGGCGTAGCCGATGGCCCGCGGATCCTCGGCCACCGCCGCCACCACCGCGGCCGAGCCGGGGTGCTCGTTGACCGCCGGGCGGAAGAATCCGTCACAGAGCGCCACCCGCCGGAACAGCGCCTGAGTGCCGGAGGCCGCGTTGCGGCCGTGGAGGCGGATGCGCCCCTCGGGCCACGCGAGCCCCAGCGCCTGCCAGTCGCGGATCGCGGCCGGCGCCCCGCAGCGCCGCGTGTCGGAGAAGACGGCATCCAGCTCGCGGCGCCCCAGGCCCGCCAGCGGGTTGTGACGGTGCACCACCACCACCAGGGCGTCGCGGGCCACCACCAGCTCCCGCGGCGGATAACCGTGGCGTGCGACGAAGGCGCGGCGCTCGATGTCGCCCATGGGGCGAGACATCGGCCCCAGCCGGGTGGTCCCGGCCACCAGCGCCGGTGGCGCGCTGGCCGAGCCGCTGGCCTGCAGCTGCAGCCGAACGCCGGGATGGCGACGTGCCAGCGCCTCTCCCCAACGCAGCATCAGCTCCGCCATGGTATCGGAGCCCATCGCCCCCAGAGTCCCGGCGATCTCCTCGATCTGGCCGCGCGCCCCGGGCCGATCCTGGATCTGTGCCTGGGCCTGGGCCTGGGCCTGGGCCTGAATCATGGGCACGCCGGATGCGATCAGCAGCAGCCAGGGGATCAGGCGGCGGGACAGGACGACGGGCATGACGGCTCCTCGAAGCGCGAAGGTGAAGAAGAAAGGAGATCGCGGCCGGCGGCAGGATGTCGCGCCGCCAAGGTGGTGAACGCGGGCCCTCGACGTATACCATGGAGCACCGATGAACCCCTTCACCACATCGATGCCCCCCACAACAACAATGCGAGTCGTAACGCCCGCCATGACAGACATCGACGATACCCCCGCCCCCCAGGGTCAGCTGACCCTCAAGCTGCTGGCCAGCCGCCAGGATACCAATCTGCACGGCGACATTCCCGGCGGCTGGCTGGTCGCCCGCATGGACGAGGCCGCCGAGGTGGCCGCCGGCCGGGAGGCCCTGGGCCGCACGGCCAACGTGGCCATCGAGGCCATGGACTTCCTCTGCCCGGTGCGGGTGGGCTCCATGGTGAACATCTTCACCCGCGTCAGCGAGATCGGCCACAGTTCGATCAAGATCGACGTGGAGGTGTGGATCCGCGCGCCCCACGAGCGCGACCCCCACGAGTTGCACAAGGTCACCGAGGCACGCTTCGTGATGGTCGCCTTGGACGAGAACGGGCGGATCCGCGGCGTGCGCCAGCAAGACTGATCACCTCTCGCGGATCGACCCTCGCCGTCCCTCGGCGAAAAGGGCTCGGAGGCGCCACCTGGGCGCCTCCGAGCTGTGCGTCTGATACCTGGCCGCGGGCGATGGAGCGCGGCGTCAGGCGCCGACCCGCTCCCGGGTCTTCAGGTAGGCGAACTCGCCCACGTCGGTGAAGCGACGCACCTTACGCTGGAAGACGGTGTAGGAGTCGTAGACCCGGCGCGACGCCTCGTCCTTCTCCACCTGCTCGGCGAGGACCTGCCGGGCGGCATCGTGGAGCGCCACCAGCACCTCCTCGGGGAAGGTGCGCAGCTCGACGCCGTGCTCGTCGACCAGGGTTTCGAGGGCCTCGGCGTTGCGCACCGCGAACTCGCTGGTCATCGCCAGGTTGGAGGCCATCGCCGCCTCGCTGACCACCGCCTTCAGATCGTCGGGCAGGGCGTTCCAGGCGTCCAGGTTGACCATCCCCTCGAGCACGGCACTGGGCTCGTTCCAGGCCGAGGTGTAGTAGTACTGGGCCACCTGATGCAGGCCGAAGGCGAGGTCATTGTAGGGACCGACCCAGTCGGCCGCGTCCAGCACGCCGGTCTGCAGGGAGGTGAAGATCTCGGACCCGGGGGTGTTCACGGTGGTCACGCCGATGCGGTTCATCGCCTCGCCGGCCAGTCCCGGCAGCCGCAGCTTGAGGCCCTGCATGTCGTCCAGCGAGTTGATCTCCTTCTTGAACCAGCCGGCCATCTGGGTACCGGTGTTACCCACCGGAAAGGGCTTGAGGTTGTACTTGGCGTACTCCTCGTCCCAGAGTTCCTGACCGCCGCCGTGGTAGAGCCAGGCATTGGTCTCGGTAGTGGTCATGCCGAAGGGCACGGCGGTGAAGAACTGGGCGGCCAGGGTCTTGCCGCGCCAGTAGTAGGAGGCGGAGTGACCCAGCTCGGCGGTTCCCTCGCCCACCGCATCGAATACCTCCAGGGCCGGGACCAGCTCGCCGGCGCCGTGCACGCGGATCTTCATGCGGCCCCCGGACATCCGCTCGATGCGCGCGGCGAAGTCGTTGGCCCCGGTCCCCAGCGCCGGGAAGTTCTTCGGCCAGGAGGTCACCATGTCCCAGGTGATGGTCTCCTGGGCGCTGGCCGTGGCGATAAAGGGGGCGGTGGCGCCGGCGGCGGCACCGACGCCCAGGGTCTTGATAAACTGACGGCGTTGCATGCGAGCATGACTCCGGAGGCTTGTTATTCCCGCGAGGTGGGCGGGCGATGGCGTGTCCGCCTCAAGTATGCGTCACGGCTGAATTACCCGGCAAGCACCGCCCCCACCCTGAGGGCGGGGCACAGCGCTCCGAGAGGGGGATCAGCGGAAGGGATCGGCGGTGTGAATCAGGGGAGGCGAGTCACAGCGGCGTCAGCTTGGCGAAGCCCAGCACCAGCCACTTGTCGCCCTCACCCTCGAAGCTGACCTGCACCCGGGCGCGCTCCCCTTCCCCCTCTGCATTGAGGATCACTCCCTCGCCGAAGACCGGGTGGTTGACCCGCTGGCCCAGCGACAGGGACGGCAGGTCGGCGCCGCCGTCGACGCTCTCCTGGCGCGGCCCGGGGCGCGAGGCGGTCACCGGCCGCGAGATCTGGCCGCGCAGGCGCACCTCCTCCAGATACTCCTCGGGCAGTTCGCGCAGGAAGCGCGACGGCCGCTGGAAGGTCTCCTTGCCGTGCAGCCGGCGCAGCTCGGCGTGGGTCAGGTAGAGCTTGCGCATGGCGCGGGTCAGACCCACGTAGCAGAGGCGACGCTCCTCCTCCAGGCGGCCCGGCTCCTCCATGGACATCTTGTGCGGAAAGAGCCCCTCCTCGACCCCGGCGATGAACACCACCGGGAACTCCAGGCCCTTGGCCGAGTGCAGGGTCATCAGCTGCACGCAGTCCTCGAACTCGTCGGCCTCGTGGTCGCCGGCATTGAGCGCCGCCTCGGAGAGGAAGGCCTCCAGCGCCGCCCCGCCCTCGCCGGCCTCGGGCGGCTCGAAGCTCTCGCCCTGGGTGAAGGCCTTGGCGGCGGTGACCAGCTCCTCGAGGTTCTCAACCCGCGCCTGGCCCTTCTCGCCCTTCTCGCTGCGGTGGTGCTCGATCAGCCCGGAGGTCGTGATGACGTGATCGATGATCTCGTGGAGCGCCAGGCCCGCGGTGTCGTTGTCGAGCCGCTCGATCAGGTCGGCGAAGGCGCGCACCGCCGTAGCGGCGCGGCCCTTGAGCGAGGCGTCCAGCAGCGCATCGTGCAGCGCCTGCCACAGCGAGACGTCGGTCTGCCGCGCCCGGGTGCGCAGCACCTCCACGGTGCGCGTGCCGATGCCCCGGGCCGGGACGTTGATCACCCGCTCCAGCGAGGCGTCGTCGTCGCGGTTGAGCAGCAGGCGCAGGTAGGCCAGGGCATTCTTGATCTCCAGGCGCTCGTAGAAGCGCTGGCCGCCGTAGATGCGGTAGGGCACCCCTTGGCGGATCAGCGTCTCCTCCAGCACCCGCGACTGGGCGTTGGAGCGATAGAGGATCGCCATCTCGCGGCGGTTGACGCCCTCGTCGACCTTCTCGCGCAGGGTGTCGACAATGAAGCGCGCCTCGTCCAGGTCGTTGAAGCCCGCGTACACCGAGATCGGCTCGCCGCGATGGCCGGCCGTCCACAGCTCCTTGCCCATGCGCTCGCTGTTGTGGCGGATCAGGGCGTTGGCGGCGTCGAGGATGGCGCTGGTGGAGCGATAGTTCTGCTCCAGGCGCACGGTCTTGGTGCCGGGAAACTCCTGCTCGAAGCGGCGGATGTTCTCGATGCGCGCCCCGCGCCAGCCGTAGATTGACTGGTCATCGTCACCGACCACGGTCATCGGGGTTGTCATGCCGGTCAGCAGCTTGAGCCAGGCGTACTGCAGGGTGTTGGTGTCCTGGAACTCGTCGACCAGCACATGGCCGAAGCGCTCCCGGTAATGGGCCAGCAGCGCGGGATTGTCGCGCAGGAGCTCCAGGCTCCTGAGCAGCAGCTCGCCGAAGTCGACCAGGCCGCCGCGCTCGCAGGTGAGCTGGTAACGCTCGTAGAGCTCGACCATCTGCGCCATGTAGGCATCGCCGTGGGCATCGACCTGGTGGGGGCGCAGCCCCTCCTCCTTGCAGCCGGAAATGAACGACTGCACCTGGCGCGGCGGGAAGCGCTCGTCGTCGACGTTGTGGTCCTTGAGCAGCCGCTTGACCAGCCGCAGCTGATCGTCGCTGTCGATGATCTGGAAGTGCTGGGGCAGGCGCGCATCCTGCCAGTGGGTGCGCAGCAGGCGGTGGGCGATGGAGTGGAAGGTGCCGACCCAGACGTTGCGCAGCGAGATGCCAAGCAGCGCCTCCAGGCGGGTGCGCATTTCCCGGGCCGCCTTGTTGGTGAAGGTCACGGCGAGCAGCGCATAGGGCGAGAGCCCCTCGGCCTGCATCAGCCAGGCGATGCGGTGAACCAGCACTCGGGTCTTGCCCGAGCCGGCCCCGGCCAGCACCAGCATGTTGCCCTGGGGGGCACTGACGGCCTCGCGCTGGGCCGGGTTCATGTGGTCGAGAATCGCCGTGACGTCGTCCATAGCGCAGGGAAAGCCGGGTCAAAAAATGGAGGCCCAGCTTAGCATATTGGCCAGCCCAATCATCGAGGCGAGCGGCGCCGGTGACAGGTCGACGCGGAGGTCATCCTTCAGGACTGAAGGATGTAGCGCCCTGGGATGGGTCCACAGCGCCTCCGCATAGACCTGTCGTCGGGACAGCCGCGTTTTCGCGCGGCTACGGTTTGCCGTCAGCCTCAGGGAAGCGCAGCGGCGTAAGGCTCTTCTTCACCTCGCGCAGCTGCTCGGCGAGCTTGGGCCCCCGCGTCTTGGCCACGCCCACCGCCAGCACGTCGACCAGCACCAGATGGGCGATGCGCGAGCTCATGGGGGTGTAGATCTCGGTGTCCTCGTGGACATCGATGTAGAGCGGCAGGGTGACCTCCTCGGCGAGCGGCGAGCCGCTGGGACAGAGCCCGATCACCGTCGCCCCGGCCTCGCGCGCCAGGCGTACGCTGGCCACCAGCGCCCGGGTGCGGCCGGTCTGGGAGATGGCCACCACCACGTCGCCCTCCTTCAGGGTCACCGCCGACATGTTCTGCATGTGCGGGTCGGTGTAGGCGGCGGTGGAGATCTGCAGGCGGAAGAACTTGTGCTGGGCATCCGCGGCCACGGCCCCCGAGGCGCCGAAGCCGTAGAACTCCACCCGGTTGGCCATGGCCAGGGCGTTGATGGCCTGGCTCAGCGCCTCGTTGTCGAGCCGGTCGCGCACCGACAGCAGGGTGCCCACGGTGGAGTCGAAGATGCTGTGGGAAAATTCCGCTACCGAATCGCTGTCATTCATCGAGAACTGGGCGAACTGGCTGCCGGAGGCCAGCATCTGTGCCAGCTGGAGCTTGAAGTCCTGGAAGCCGTTGCAGCCCAGGGCGCGGCAGAAGCGCACCACGGTGGGCTCGCTGACCTTGGCCTCGGTGGCCAGGTCGACGATGCGCATGTGGATCACTTCCTCGGGGTTGCGCAGCACGAAGCGCGCGACCTTCTGCTCGGAGCGGCGGAAGTGCTCCATGCGACGTCTCATCTCATCGAACAGGGCACGGCTCACGCGGGGACTCCTTGCTGGCGGGCCGCCTCACGGCGAGGGCGAGGCGGCAAAACGATGGGCAGGTTCATGATCACAGTATGCCCCAAGCCAAGAAGCGATGCGCACCCCGTCGGGCACGAAGGCTCGGCGACAGGCGCGCCGCGCTGCGTTGACGGCGCGTTGTGCGTTTGCAACATGAGCCGTCATGATTTTGTCAAGTGAGATATAGTAAGACTATGCAGTGTCGCGCAGCGTCCTTGATGCCGGCACATTCACTGCAGAAAGGAGAGTCGATCATGCGTAATGTCGAACGGTTATCCTCCCTCAAGAGTGAACTCCTCGACATCTTCATGAGCATGGAAGTCGTCGAGCACGAGCAGCGGTCCCGCACCGCCGCCCAGCGCAACCTGCGCGCCCGCCGCGGCATCGAGCTGCACAACGAATTCAAGCGCCTGTCTCAGGACATCGCCCCGCTCCCCGAGGAGGCGCTGGTGGAAGACGAGATGCACTGACCGCCAAGCGCGGCGCATCTCCCCTCACGCAACGAGCCCCGCAGGGCGGGGCTCGTAGGAGACGTGACGCGCCGGCGCGAGCCGGCGAATCATGCTCAGAGGCTGGAGACGAACACCGCGATCACGCCGATGGGCGCGATGAAGCGGGAGATCACGGTCCACACCTTCGCGCCGGTCTCGCCGAGACCCAGCTCCCGACGCACGCCCTCGCGATCCAGCACCCAGGCGACGAAGACGATCGCCAGCAGGCCGGTCAGCGGCAGCAGGAACTTGCTGGTCACCGTGTCGAGCAGGTCGAAGATATTCAGGCCGAAGATCAGCACGTCACTCCAGACGTTGAACGCCAGCAGCGCGGCGATGCCCAGCGCCCAGGTCGCCGCGCCGGCCACCAGGGTGGAGGCGAAGCGCGACAGCGGGGTGCGCTCCTCGACGAACTCCACCACCGGCTCGAGCAGCGAGATCGCCGAGGTCAGGGCCGCGAAGGTGAGCAGCAGGAAGAACATCAGGCTGAGGATGACACCACCGCCCATATTGCCGAACGCCAGCGGCAGGGTGACGAAGATCAGGCCCGGGCCGGAGCTGAGATCCAGGCCGTTGGCGAAGACGATGGGGAAGATCGCCAGGCCGGAGACCAGCGCCACCAGGGTATCGAGGATGATCACGGTCCGTGCGGTCTTGAGCAGGTTGATCTCCTCGTTCAGGTAGGAGCCATAGGCCATCATGATGCCCATGCCCAGCGACAGCGTGAAGAAGGCCTGACCCATGGCCGCCAGGACCACGCCGCCGTCCACCTTCGCGAAGTCGGGGTTGAACATGAAGCTCAAGGCCTCGCCGAAGTAGCCGGTAGTCATGCCGTAGCCCACCAGCACCACCAGCAGCACGCCCAGCGCCGGCATCAGGCTGCGCACAGCGCCCTCGAGGCCCTTGGTCACGCCGCGGGCGACGATGCCGATCACCAGCAGCATGAACACCGAGTGGCCCACCAGCAGCAGGCCGGGGCTCGCCAGCATGCCGCTGAACAGCGCGCTGATGCCGTCGGCGTCCTGGCCGCTGAAGGCCCCGGTGACCGAGCTCAGGGTGTAGTAGAGCGACCAGCCGCCGATCACGCTGTAGAAGGAGAGGATCAGGAAGGCACCGAGGATGCCGCTGATGCCGACGATCATCCAGCCGCGCGAGGCCCCGGCAGACTTGGCCAGGTCGGCCATGGCGTTGGCCGGGTTCTTCTGGCCTCGACGGCCCACCAGCCACTCGGCCACCAGGATCGGCAGGCCGACCAGGCCGATACACAGCAGATAGATGAGCACGAAGGCGGCGCCGCCGCTGTCGCCCACCATGTAGGGAAACTTCCAGATATTCCCCAGGCCGACGGCGGAGCCGGTGGCCGCGAGAATGAAGGTCAGTCGGGAAGACCAGTGTGCGTGTTGCTTGTTAGACATAAATCACCCTGATGGTACGTGTCGTCATCGATCGATCGGATGCGATGACGGCGTTGTGGTTGTAGTCGCCACGTCCACGTCATCCCGGATCACGGGATGCCGCTTTCAAGGGCATTACGGATGCCAGACAGGATCGCTGCCGGTACAACTTCCGCGGGGCCTACCCGAGGCGCGCCGCGGACACCTCCTGATGGATCACGACGAGGAATCACACGGGATACGTACGAAACCCCACAAGATCCGATGGCAAGTGACGATCGACCCGTAAAAGTATCCGATCATACGCTTGTTGACCAGTCATCCGGGAAAAACCATGGGCAACGTGTGGCGTCGACCGATGGGGATCAGAACAGCGAGGCCTGGGCCTCTCCGACGAAGGCCTTTAGGGGCGGGAGCGCCACACGTTCGGTGATCCGCGCATACAGGCGTCGCGCGAGTTCGGGCGCCTGCCGGTTATCCGGCGTATGCACAAGCAGAAAAGGGCTTTTCCCCTGTTTTATCCACAGGCAGAGGCGCTCGACCCAGGGGGTGAAGGCGTGCTCGTTGACGGCATCCTCGAGGTGCCCGATGAAGCGCACCAGCGGGAAGTCTCCCGTGGAAAGCACGTGTAATGGGAGTCGCGGCTTCTCGGCCTGGGCGCGAGCCAGCCCGGCACGGGCCTCGGGAGGCGTGGCGAAGAGCGGGCGAACATCGAGCATCACCCGATCGACACCCTGAGTTATCAACAATCGGTTGAGGGCCGTTTCGGCCTCCCCCTTGTGGAAGAATTCCCGGTGACGGACCTCGACGGCGCAGGGCAACCCCGCCGGCCAGCGTTTCAGCAATGCCTCGAGCCGGGGCAGCGCCTCGGGACCGACGTCCCGGGGGAGCTGCACCATGGTCGGCCCTAGCCGGTCGTGCAGGGGCGAGAGCGCCGCGAAGAAGGCATCGAGATCGGCCTCGATGCCCTCCAGGCGCTTCTCGTGGGTCAGGCTCGCCGGCAGCTTGAAGCAGAAACGAAAAGAGGGCGGCGCCTGGCGGGCCCAGGCGGCCACCGTCGATTCCCTGGGGGTCCCACTGTAGAAGGTGGTGTTGCCCTCTACGGTGGAGAACACCCGGGCATAGTCGCCGAGCCAGTCATCGCTGCCGCCGTGGGGCGGGTAGAGGCCGCCACGCCAGTCGGGATTGGCCCACATGGGCAGGCCCAGGTGCAGGCGCGGCGGCGACATCGTCACTCCACGGTGACGGACTTGGCGAGGTTGCGCGGCTGATCGACGTCGGTGCCCTTGAGTACCGCCACGTGATAGCTGAGCAGCTGCAGCGGCACGGTGTAGAGGATCGGCGCCAGCGCCTCGTGCACGCCGGGCAGGTGCAGCACCTGCACGCCCTCCTCCTCAACCAGCCCCACCTTCGCGTCGGCGAAGACGAACAGCTCGCCGCCGCGGGCCCGCACCTCCTGGAGGTTGGACTTGAGTTTGTCGAGCAGGTCGTCGTTCGGTGCCACCGAGATGACCGGCATCTCGCTGTCGACCAGCGCCAGGGGGCCGTGCTTGAGCTCGCCCGCCGGGTAGGCCTCGGCGTGGATGTAGGAGATCTCCTTGAGCTTCAGCGCCCCCTCCAGGGCGATGGGGAAGTGGGCCCCGCGCCCCAGGAAGAGCGCGTGGTGCTTCTCGGCGAAGGCCGTGGCGAGGGCCTCGATGGCCGGGTCCAGCGCCAGCACCCGCGCCACCAGACCCGGCAGGCCACGCAGCGCCTCGACCAGGCTCGCCTGTTCGTCGGCCGCGAGGCCCCTGACCCGGCCCAGCGCCAGGGTCAGCAGCATCAGAGCGGTGAGCTGAGTGGTGAAGGCCTTGGTGGAGGCCACGCCGATCTCGGGCCCGGCGCGGGTCATCAGGGTCAGGTCCGACTCGCGCACCAGGGAGCTGCCCGGCACGTTGCAGATCGCCAGGCTGCCCAGGTAGCCACGCTCCTTGGCGAAGCGCAGCGCCGCCAGGGTGTCGGCGGTCTCGCCGGACTGGGAGAGCGTCACGAACAGGGTGTCCTCGGGGACCACCACCTGGCGATAGCGGTACTCCGAGGCGACTTCCACCTGCACCGGCAACCCGGTATAGCGCTCCAGCCAGTAGCGGGCCACCATGCCGGCATGGTAGCTGGTGCCACAGGCCACGATGTGGATCTGCTTGACTCGGCCGAACAGCGCCTCGGCCTCGGGACCGAAGCTCTCCACCAGCGCCGAGCGCTCGCCCAGGCGCCCCTCCAGGGCGGCGGCGATCACCGTCGGCTGCTCGTGGATCTCCTTGAGCATGAAGTGGCGATAGTCGCCCTTGCTGGCCGCCCCGTCGCCGTGCTCGAAGGTCTGCACCTCGCGCTCGACCACGTACCCATCGGCATCGACCACCTCGATCACGCCGCCGCGGGAGAGACGCACCGCGTCGCCCTCCTCCAGATAGACGAAGCGGTCGGTGACCTGCAGCAGCGCCAGCGGGTCGGAGGCGAGGAAGGCCTCGTCGATGCCCACGCCGACCACCAGCGGGCTGCCCTTGCGGGCGCCGATGATCACATCGGGCTCGTCGGCATGAATCACGCCCAGGGCATAGGCCCCGTCGAGGTGGGCCAGCACCCCCTGCACCGCGCTCAGCAGGTCGCCCTCGCGGCGGCTCTCGCGCTCCAGCAGGTGGGCGATCACCTCGGTATCGGTCTCGGAGGTGAAGGCGTAGCCCTCGGCCTCGAGTTCGCGGCGCAGGGCCTCGTGGTTCTCGATGATGCCGTTGTGCACCACCGCCAGGCGCTCACCCGACTGGTGGGGATGGGCGTTCGCCTCGCTGGGGCGACCGTGAGTCGCCCAGCGGGTATGGGCGATGCCGCTCTGCCCCGGCAGGGGCTCGGCGACCAGCCGCTCCTCAAGGGCGGCCACCTTGCCCAGCGCTCGCTGGCGCTGCAGGCGCCCCTCGGGCGAGCGTATCGTCATCCCGGCCGAGTCATAGCCGCGGTATTCCAGGCGCTTCAGGCCCTCCAGCAGGATGCCCTGGACGTTGCGCTCGGCAACGGCGCCGACGATTCCACACATACGAAGTCTCCTCAGGATTCCTGGCGCTTGGTCGGCCGCGGCCAATCGGGCTTGCTGATCTGGCGGCCGCGAGTGACCGCCAGGGCGTTATCGGGCACGTCCTTGGCGATGGTCGACCCGGCCCCCACGGTGGCGCCGCGGCCGACGATCACCGGGGCCACCAGGGCGGTGTTGGAGCCGATGAAGGCCCCGTCGTCGATCTCGGTATGGTGCTTGTTGGCGCCGTCGTAGTTGCAGGTGATGGTGCCGGCGCCGACGTTGACGTCGCGCCCCAACCGGGCGTCGCCGACATAGCTCAGGTGGTTGATCTTGCTACCCTCGCCCACCTCGGCATTCTTGGTCTCGACGAAGTTGCCGACCCTGGCGCCGACCGCCAGGCGAGAGCCGGGCCGCAGCCGGGCGAAGGGCCCGACGCGGTTGTGGCCGGCCACCACGGCGCCCTCGAGGACGCTATGAGCCTCGATCACCGACTCGGCGCCGACATGGCTGTCGCGGATCACGCAGTGGGGGCCGATCCGCACCCCCTCGCCGAGCTCGACGTCGCCCTCGAAGACGCAGCCCACATCGATCTCGACATCGTGGCCGCAGGTCAGGCGCCCGCGGACGTCGAGCCGCGCCGGATCGGCGAGCGCCACGCCCTGCTCCATCAGACGCTCGGCGATGTCGTGCTGGAGGGCGCGCTCCAGGCGGGCCATCTGGGCGCGATTGTTGACGCCCTCGACCTCCTGGGGGCGCGCCGGCTGGACGGTGGCGATTCTCACGCCCTCGGCGGCGGCCATGGCGATGACGTCGGTGAGGTAGTACTCGCCCTGGGCGTTGTCGGCGGAGAGGCTCGGCAGCCAGCGACGCAGCTGGGTAGCGGTCATCGCCATGATGCCGGTATTGCACTCTCGTACGGCCCGCTCGGCCTCGGAGGCGTCCTTGTGCTCGACAATGGACACCACCTCGTCATCCGCGTTGCGCAGGATGCGCCCGTAGCCGGCCGGGTCGTCGAGGGTGACGGTGAGCAGGCCCAGGTGCTGCTCGTCGACTCGCGCCAGCAGCTCGACCAGCGTCTCGCGACGGATCAGCGGCACGTCGCCGTAGAGCACCAGCACCTTGCCCTCGCCGAGGCCGTCCAGGGCCTGGGCCACGGCATGGCCGGTGCCCTTCTGCTCGGCCTGCAGGACGAAGCGCACGCGACTCTCGGTCGGGGCCTCGGCCAGGGCCTCGCGCACGTGCTCGGCGCCGTGGCCGACCACCAGGTGGGTGCGCTCGGCCGCGAGTCCCTCGGCGGTATCGATCACGTGTCGCACCATCGGCTTGCCGGCCAGGCGGTGCAGCACCTTGGGCAGGGTCGAGCGCATCCGGGTCCCCTGCCCGGCTGCCAGTATCACCACGTCGAGCGTCATCATGACTCCTTGTCCGCGTTCATTTCTTGGCTTCTATTCTAGGGGGCGTGAGGGTTCTGCCGCCATGTCGTCCGACGGGCCGTCGACCACCGTCACGCCCAGCGCGTCGATGGCCGCGCGGCCGAAGCGCTCGGCGAAGGCCGGGCTCGCCAGGCTCGTCCAGCCCTCGCCCTGGCGCACCAGCATCAGCACGGCGAGCCCCCGCTCCCGGGCCAGCGCCATGCCCGCCTCCTCGCCCAGCACCATCAGCGCGGTGGCCCAGGCATCGGCCCAGGCATCGGAGGGGTGCACGACGGTCGCCGAGGCCAGGCGGTGCTCGATGGGGCGACCGGTGCGCGGATCCAGGGTGTGGGAGTAGCGCTGGCCGTCCTCTTCGAAGTAGTTACGGTAGTCGCCGGAGGTGGCCACCGCGATGCGCTCCAGGGCGAGCACGTGGCGGGCCTCGGGGCGGCCGTCGCGAGGCACCTCGATGCCGATCCGCCAGGGCTCGGACTCGGCGTCCCGATGGCCGCTCACCTTGAGCTCGCCGCCCAGGTTGACCAGGTAGTGGTCGAGCCCCTCGCGGGCGAGGTAGGCGGCGACCCGGTCGGTGGCGTGTCCCTTGGCCACGCCGGAAAGGTCGACGAAGACGTCGCGCAGGCGTCGCGCCTGCCGGGCCTCGGCGTCGACCTCCAGGCTGTCGGGCCCGACTTCGGCCAGTCGCTCGGCCAGGAGCGCGTCGTCGGGCACCTCCCGGGGACGCGCCTCGGGGCCGAAGCTCCACAGGTTGACCAGGTCGCCGATGGTCATGTCGAAGGCCCCGCCGCTCGCCTCGGCCACCGACTGGCCGATGGCCAGCACCTCGATCAGCGGGTCGGAGAGCGGCTGCCACTTGCCCAGGGGGGCGCGATTGAAGGCCATCAGCTCCGAATCGTCGCGCCAGGTGGACATGGCGGCGTCCACCGCCTCGAGTTCGGCGAGCAGCCCCGCCTCGAGCTCGTTGGCCTCGCCCTGGGTCAGGGGGTCGGCGATGCTCACCTGATAGAAGGTGCCGAAGATCTCCCCCTCGAGGGTCACCGGGGACTCAAGCGGGCGATCGCGCTCGGAACAGCCCGACAGCAGCAGGCCGAGCAGCAGAGACCCAAGAAGCGAACGCAGTATCGTCATGTCAGGCGCCTCCGAAGAGCCAGAGCAGGGCGACACCCAGCACCAGGCGATAGACCACGAAGGGCTGCATGCCGATCCGCTTGATGAAGACCAGGAAGAAGTGGATACACAGGTAGGCGCTGATACCCGAGAGCACGGCTCCCATGATCAGGGCGCCCCAGTCCACCGGCACGCTGGCGTCGGCGAGATGGAGGATCTCCAGCCCGCCGGCGAGCACGATGACCGGGATCGAGAGCAGGAAGGAGAAGCGCGCCGCCCCCTCCCGGCTCAGGCCCAGCAGGAGGCCGGCGGTCATGGTGATGCCGGAGCGCGAGGTGCCCGGGATCAGCGCCAGCGCCTGGGCCAGCCCGATCCACAGGGCATCCCGCCAGCTCAGGCGATACTCGTTGCGGGTGCCACGATGGCGCCAGTCGGCATAGGCCAGCAGCAGCCCGAAGCCGATCAGCCCCCCGGCGATGACCAGCGGCGAGCGCATGATCCCCTGGATGGCGTCCTCGAAGGCGAGCCCCGCCAGCCCCACCGGAATGGTGGCCAGGATCACCCACCAGGCCAGACGCGCCTCGTCGTCGGTGCCGCGCCCCGCCACGCTGCGACACCAGCTGGTGGTCATGCCGACCAGTTCGTGGCGGAAGTAGAGCACCACCGCGCTCAGGCTGCCGATGTGCAGGGCGACATCGAAGACCAGGCCCTGATCGTCCCAGTCGGTGAAGACCGGCACCAGGATCAGGTGGGCGGAGCTGGAGATCGGCAGGAACTCGGTCAATCCCTGAACGATGGAGAGGACGAAGATCTGTAGCCAGTCCATGAAACGGTCCGTGTGGTGGAATAAGGCAGCTCGGGCGGCCCCAGAGGATACACCCGTGCAGGCTGCCTGTCCGCCGCCGGCGGCTCAGGGCGTCGACAACATGGCGGTGGCGAAGCCGAAGTAGATCACCACCCCCGAGGCATCGATCAGGGTCGTCACCAGCGGCGCCGAGGCGGTGGCCGGGTCCCAGCCCAGGCGGTCGAGCACGAAGGGCAGGCACATGCCGAGCAGGCTGCCGAACAGCACGATGGCGATCATGCTCACCGCCACCACCAGCGCCACCGCCTCGCCGGCGCGGATCACCCCGATGGGCGCCACCGCCAGGGCCATGGTCAGTCCCAGGGCGCCCGCCACCAGCAGCTCGCGACCGAGCAGCTTGCCCCAGTCCTTGATGCCCACGTCCCCGGTGGCCATGCCGCGCACCATCAGGGTGGCCGCCTGGGCGCCGGCGTTGCCGCCGCCGCCGATCAGCAGCGGCAGGAAGAACACCAGCGCCACCTGGGCGGCGATGGTCTCCTCGAAGTAGGCGATGCCCGCCCCGGAGAAGAGGTTGCCGAACACCAGCAGCACCAGCCAGAGCACCCGCTTGCGGTACAGGCTCCACAGCGGCACCCGGCGCACGCCCCCCTCCAGGGCGCCGATCGACATCCCCTTGTGGATATCTTCGGTGGCCTCGGACTCGACCACGTCCATGGCGTCGTCGTGGGTGACGATGCCGATCAGCCGCCGCTCGGCGTCGACCACCGGCAGCGCCAGCAGGTCGTAGCGGGCGACGATGCGCGCGACCTCCTCCTGGGGCACGTCCACCCGGGTGTGGATAACTTCATGGATCATCAGGTCGTCGACCCGCGCCCCGGGCCGCGCCACCATCAGCTGACGCAGCGACAGAGTGCCGGCCAAACGACCGTCGGGATCGACGATATAGAGCTGGTAGACCGTCTCGGCATCCGGGGCGGTCTGGCGCACCCGCATCATCGCCCGGGACACCGTCAGGCCGGCGGGGATCGCCACGTAGTCCGAGGTCATCAGCGCGCCGGCGGTGCCTTCCGCGTAGCTCGCCAGGCGCTTGAGCGCCTCCCGTTCCTGTCGGGCCATGCGCCTCAGCAGGGCCTCGCGACGATCATCGCCCAGCGTCTTGAAGAGATCCGCACGCTCGTCGGCGCCCATCTCCTCGAGGATCGCCAGCAGCACCTCGTCATCCAGCGCCTCGGTGATCGCCCGCTGCTCGTCGCCCGGCAGGTGGCCGAGCACGCTGGCGCGGCGCTCCAGCGGCAGCCGCGAGAAGAGTACCAGGGCTCGCGGCATGTCCTGATCGTCCTCGACCAGGGTCTCGAGGATCTCGGCGATATCGGCGGAGCGCAGCTCCGGCAGCAGGCCCCGCAGGCGCGCGTCATCGCCCTCCAGGGCGGAGAGCAGCGTCGCCTTGTGCGTCTGCAGGGGATCGCTCAGTGACATCCAGGGCCTCCCGGCGGCGAGGCCGGCCCGGGGACCGGCGGGAAGAGAACGGTGGCGCCTCGAGAGCCCGGAAACGACGACGCCCCCCGGACAGGATCCGGAGGGCGTCGAGGTCGAGACACGAGTCGGGCGTTAGCCGCGGCCGGCCTTGCGACGCACCTGCTGGATGGTACGCAGCTGAGCCATGGCCTCGGCCAGCTCTGCGGCGGCGTGACTGTAGTCGAGCTCCGCCGACTTGTCGCCCATCTCCTTCAGCGCGTGCTGACGGGCCTCTTCGGCGGCGGCCTCGTCGAGGTCGTCGGCGCGCACGGCGGTATCCGCCAGCACCGTGACCACATTGGGCTGCACCTCGAGGAAACCGCCCGAGACGTAGAAGTGATCTTCCTCACCTCCGCCATGGACGATCCGTATCGGACCCGGCGCCAGCTCGGTGAGCAGTGGCGTGTGCCCGGCCAGGATCCCGAGATCCCCCATGGTACCGGCCGCCACGACCTGCTCGGCGGACCCGGAGTAGATCGACGCCTCGGCGCTGACGATCTCGCACTTGAAGCTTTTCGTCATGATGACGTCTCCCAGGTGGAGGGATTACTTCATCTGGTTGGCTTTCTCGACGGCCTCGTCGATGGTGCCGACCATGTAGAAGGCCTGCTCGGGCAGCTCGTCATACTCGCCGTCGAGGATACCCTGGAAGCCGCGGATGGTGTCCTTCAGGGACACGTACTTGCCGGGCGCCCCGGTGAAGACCTCGGCCACGAAGAACGGCTGCGACAGGAAGCGCTGGATCTTACGCGCCCGGGAGACGGCCAGCTTGTCCTCGTCGGACAGCTCGTCCATGCCCAGGATCGCGATGATGTCCTTGAGCTCCTTGTAGCGCTGCAACACGCCCTGCACGCCGCGAGCGGTGCCGTAGTGCTCGTCGCCGACGACCAGCGGGTCGAGCTGGCGCGAGGTGGAGTCCAGCGGATCGATGGCCGGGTAGATACCCAGCTCGGCGATCGAGCGCGCCAGTACCACGGTCGCATCCAGGTGCGAGAAGGTGGTCGCCGGAGACGGATCGGTCAGGTCATCCGCGGGCACGTAGACGGCCTGCACGGAGGTGATCGAGCCATCCTTGGTGGAGGTGATGCGCTCCTGCAGGACGCCCATCTCCTCGGCCAGGGTCGGCTGGTAGCCCACCGCGGACGGCATACGGCCCAGCAGTGCGGAGACCTCGGTACCGGCCAGGGTGTAGCGGTAGATGTTGTCGACGAACAGCAGCACGTCGCGGCCTTCATCGCGGAACTTCTCGGCGATGGTCAGGCCGGTCAGGGCCACACGCAGGCGGTTGCCGGGCGGCTCGTTCATCTGACCGTAGACCAGCGACACCTTGTCGATGACGTTGGATTCGGTCATCTCGTGATAGAAGTCGTTACCCTCACGAGTCCGCTCACCCACGCCGGCGAACACGGAGTAGCCGCTGTGCTCGGTGGCGATGTTACGGATCAGCTCCATCATGTTGACGGTCTTGCCGACGCCGGCGCCGCCGAACAGGCCGACCTTGCCGCCCTTGGCGAACGGGCACACCAGGTCGATGACCTTGATGCCGGTCTCCAGAAGCTCGCTGGAGGCCGCCTGGTCGGCGTAGCCCGGCGCCTTGCGGTGGATCGGCATGCGCTCTTCTTCGCCGATGTCGCCGGCCTCGTCGATGGGCTCGCCCAGCACGTTCATGATGCGACCCAGGGTCGCCTTGCCGACCGGCACGGAGATCGGAGCACCGGTGCCGACCACGTTCAGGCCGCGCTTGAGGCCTTCGGTGGTGCCCATGGCGATGGTGCGCACCACGCCGTCACCCAGCTGCTGCTGGGTCTCGAGAACGGTCCCGGTGTCCGAGACATTCAGCGCGTCGTAGACCTTGGGCACATTGTCCCGCGGAAACTCTACGTCAATCACCGCGCCGATGATTTGTACGATACGTCCGCTCATCTTGGTTCCTCTCAAATACCTGCAAATGAAACCTGCTTGCCGGGAGGGCACTGCCCTCCCCGACGCTAAACGGCGGCGGCGCCACCGACGATCTCGGAGATTTCCTGGGTAATGGCCGCCTGACGGGCCTTGTTGTACACCAGCTCCAGGTCGTCGATCAGATTGCCGGCGTTGTCGGTGGCACTCTTCATGGCGATCATCCGAGCGGCCTGCTCGCACGCCACGTTCTCGACCACCGCCTGATAGACCTGCGCCTCGACGAAACGCACGAGCAGGCTATCCAGCAGCGCCTTGGCATCCGGCTCATACAGGTAGTCCCAGCTACCGGGACGCTTTGTTTCTTCGGTGGACGTTTCCGTCCCCATCTCGGCCGACAGGGGCAACAGCTGACGAACCACCGGCTTCTGGGTCATGGTGTTGACGAACTCGTTGAACACCACGTAGAGGCGGTCCAGCTGGCCCTCATCGTACGCATCCAGCATGACCTTCACGCTGCCGATCAGGTCCTCCGGATCCGGCGCCTCACCCAGGCCGCTCTTGGCCGCGACGAGGCTGCCGCCGAACTTGCGGAAGAAGCCGGTGGCCTTGCTGCCCAGGGCACAGAAGTCGAGCTCCGCGCCCTGCTCACGCTGGGCCTTGGCATCCTTCACCACGGACTTGAACAGGTTGACGTTGAGGCCCCCGCACAGTCCGCGGTCGGAGGAGACCACGATGTAGCCGACCCGCTTGACCTCGCGCTCTTCCATCCACGGATGCTTGTACTCCGGGTTGGCATCGGCGACGTGGCCCACGACGTTGCGGATCTGCTTGGCATAGGGCTGGCTGGCCTTCATCCGGTCCTGTGCCTTGCGCATCTTCGACGCAGCCACCATTTCCATGGCGCTGGTGATCTTCTGCGTGTTCTTGATGCTCCCGATCTGGGTGCGAATCTCTTTTGCAGCTGCCATAGCGATCTACCTTATCGTTCGTGGCCCTCAGAAAGCTCCAGGGCCCGCCCCGGAGGAGCGGGCCGTCGGCATTACCAGCTCTGAGTGGCCTTGAACTTCTCGAGACCGGCCTTGAGGCCCGACTTGATCTCGTCGCTATAGTCGCCGGTCTGGTTGATCGTCTCGAGCAGATCGGCGTGCTCGGACTTCATGTAGTCCTGCAGCGCGCGCTCGAAGTCCAGCACCTTGTTGACCTCGACCTGCTCCAGATGCCCCTCGTTGGCGGCATACAGGGAGACGGCCATCTCGGCCACGGACATCGGCGCATACTGGTGCTGCTTCATCAGCTCGGTGACGCGCTGACCGTGCTCCAGCTGCTTGCGAGTGGCCTCGTCCAGATCGGAGGCGAACTGGGCGAAGGCCGCCAGCTCGCGGTACTGGGCCAGGGCCAGACGCACGCTGCCGCCGAGCTTCTTGATGATCTTGGTCTGGGCCGAGCCGCCGACACGCGACACCGAGAGGCCGGCGTTGATGGCCGGACGGATGCCCGAGTTGAACAGGTCGGTCTCGAGGAAGATCTGACCATCAGTGATCGAGATCACGTTGGTCGGCACGAACGCGGAGACGTCGCCGCCCTGGGTCTCGATGATCGGCAGGGCCGTCAGTGAGCCGGTCTTGCCCTTCACTTCGCCATTGGTGAACTTCTCGACGTAGTCGGCGTTCACGCGAGCGGCACGCTCGAGCAGGCGGGAGTGGAGGTAGAAGACGTCACCCGGGAAGGCTTCGCGGCCTGGCGGGCGACGCAGCAGCAGGGAGACCTGACGATAGGCCACGGCCTGCTTGGAGAGATCGTCGTAGACGATCAGAGCGTCTTCGCCGCGGTCGCGGAAGTACTCGCCCATGGTGCAGCCGGAGTAGGCGGCGAGGAACTGCATCGGGGCCGGATCGGCGGCGCCGGCGGCGACCACGATGGTGTGTTCCATGGCACCGTGCTCTTCGAGCTTGCGCACCACGTTGGCAATGGTCGACTGCTTCTGGCCGATGGCCACGTAGACGCAGGTGACGCCCTTGCCCTTCTGGTTGATGATCGCATCGATGGCGATGGCCGACTTGCCGATCTGGCGGTCGCCGATGATCAGCTCACGCTGGCCGCGGCCGATCGGCACCATGGCATCGATGGACTTGAAGCCGGTCTGGATCGGCTCGTCGACGGACTGACGGGTAATGACGCCGGGGGCGACCTTTTCCACCGCGTCGGTCAGCTTGGTGTTGAGATCACCCTTGCCGTCGATGGGGTTGCCCAGGGCGTCGACCACGCGGCCGGCGAGCTCGGGACCCACCGGCACCTCGAGGATGCGCCCGGTGCACTGGGCGGTCATGCCCTCTTCGAGCTTCAGGTAGTCGCCCAGCACCACGGCGCCGACGTTGTCGCGCTCGAGGTTCAGCGTCATGCCGTAGACGCCGCCGGGGAACTCGATCATCTCGCCGAACATCGCGTCGGCCAGGCCGTGGATCTGCACGATACCGTCAGACACGCTGACGATGGTGCCCTGATTACGGGCTTCGGATGCGACATCCAGCTTTTCGATACGCTGCTTGATGATGTCGCTGATCTCGGAAGGATTCAGTTGCTGCATGCCATGTCCCTCAGACTCAGGCGGAAAGGGCCTCGTGGAGGCGATTCAGTCGACCGCGTACCGAGCCGTCGATGACGGTATCGCCGGCACGCAGGATGACGCCTCCCAGGAGGGTGGAATCCACCTGAGTGGTAATGGAGATTTCGCGGTTCAGACGCTTGGCCAGTGCACTCGCGAGCTTGTCCTGCTGCTTGTCGTCCAGCGGGAAGGCGGAGACGATGTTCACGTCCATGCGCTTCTCCTGCTGGGCCTTGAGCATGGTGAACTGCTCGACGATGGCCGGAAGCGTCGCCAGGCGACCCTTCTGGCCGACCAGGCGCAGGAAATTGCGGACGGCGTCGCTCACGGCGTCGCCACAGACGTCGACGACCACCTCGGCCTTCTGGGTGCTCGACAGCTGCGGGTTGCCGAGCACGCGGCTGCGCATGTCGTCGTCAAGGACGACACGCGCCGCGGTCTCGAGCATCCCGGCCCAGTCATCCAGTGCCTGCTGCTCAACGGCGTACTCGAAGGCCGCCTTGGCGTAGGGTCGTGCGACGGTAGACGTTTCCGCCATGGGTCACCTCCTCAAAGCTCGTTGGCGAGTTTGTCGACGAGCTTGCCGTGCTTCTTCTCGTCGATGGAGGCTTCCAGGATCCGCTCCGCACCCACGATGGCGAGACGCGACACCTGCACCCGCAGATCTTCCTTCGCGCGATTCACTTCCTGGTCGATCTCGGACTTGGCCTGAGCGATCATCCGCTCGCCTTCCTGGCGCGCCTGGTCACGCGCCTCCTCGATCATCTGGCTGGAGCGCTTGTGGGCCTGCTCCAGAATCTCGGCGGCCTGATCCTTGCTCTCGCGCAGCGTCTCGCCGGCCTGTTCTTCGGCCAGCTCCAGGTCACGCGAGGCGCGGCTGGCCGCGTCCAGGCCGTCGGCGATCTTCTTCTGACGCTCATGGAGCGCGTTGCTGATCGGCGGCCACACAAACTTAATGCAAAATCCGACGAAGATCGCGAAGGCGATCATCTGTCCGATTAGCGTCATGTTGATATTCACAGGGACGTACCTCTGACAGATTCGTGGCGTCCGGAAACAAGCAAACCGAGCGCGGTGCGCCCGGTGTGCCAAACGTTAACCGGCAACGACGAAGATCAGGTACATCGCGATGCCGACGCCGATCATGGGCACGGCGTCCAGCAGGCCCGCCATCAGGAAGGTCTTGGTCTGCAGCTGGTCGCCCAGCTCCGGCTGGCGAGCGGTGGTTTCGAGCAGCTTGCCACCCAGCAGGGCGAAGCCGATGCCGGTACCCAGTGCGCCCAGGCCGATCATGAGAGAGGCAGCAATGTAGATGAGTTCCATGGTGATGCTCCTATCGAGTTTACGTTTAGGTTCAAGGGTTTAGCGGGTGTTACGTGATTCAGTGATGCTCATGTGCCGCGTTCAGGTAGACCACCGTCAGGACGGTGAAGATGAACGCCTGCAGGGTGATGACCAGGATGTGGAAGATGGCCCAGGGCACGTTCAGCGTCCAGGAGACCCAGAACGGCAGCAGCGCGATCAGCAGGAAAATGACCTCGCCGGCGAACAGGTTGCCGAAGAGTCGCAGGCCCAGGCTCAGCGGTTTCACCAGCAGGCCGATGAGCTCCATGATCAGGTTGAAGGGGATCAGCAGCCAGTGATTGAACGGGGTGAACGAGAGCTCCTTGATGAAGCCGCCGGCGCCCTTGACCTTGATGCTGTAGTAAATGATCAGGCAGAACACGCCCAGCGCCATGCCGAGGGTGATGTTGGGATCGGTGGTCGGCACGAGCTTCATGTACTCGACGCCGAACTTGGCGAACAGCTCCGGCATCAGGTCCACGGGCACCAGCTTCAGCAGGTTCATCAGGAAGATCCAGACGAACAGGGTCAGCGCCAGCGGGGCGATCACCGGGTTCTTGCCGTGCAGGAAGGCACCGCGCACCGTGCCCTCGACGAACTCGAAGATCATCTCGATGGCGCACTGCAGCTTGCCGGGCACACCGGTGGTGGCGGCCTTGCCGACGGTGCGGAACAGCCAGATGAACAGCGCGCCCATCGCCAGCGACCAGCCCATGGTGTCCAGGTGGATCGCCCAGAAGCCCATGTCCTGGGCCTCCGCGGCCGAGTGGGCCAGCGACCAGCCGTTCTCGGGGTGATAGCCGTAGGTCAGATTCTGCAGGTGGTGCTGGATATACTCCGTGGGAGTCGAGTTGTTGCCTGCCATGAGCTGCCTCGATTTCAGTTGGGTGTCTGTCGCGTCATCAGCCAGGAGGCCAGCCAGTACGCGAACAGGGTCACCACATAAGCGCCAAAGAATAAAGCATGATTTGAGAGGGGCACTGTCATGAATACCAGTGCGAAGAGTGCCACTGTCAAACCAAACTTTCCGGCCGCCGCGCGGTAGAGGCCGTGGACCGCTCGGCGTGCCTGGCGACCGCCGCGGTGGCGAAATACGCGCCAGGCGAAGTAGATATTCGGCAGCAGCGCCACAGCGCTTCCCACCAGGGCCGAGACAGCATCGGCGGGGCCCTTGAACCCGGCCGCCAGCCCGACCATGACCGCCATGGCGGCGAGCTGTAAAAGCCACAGTGGCCGCAGGCTGGGACGCCTGATCCTGGCTGCCATGAGGGTCTCCGTTCACGCTACCGATGGTCGGCGACCCGTCTGCTTCGCTGATCCTCTGCCGCGCGCGGATCAACGAAAGGTCCGGCGCGATTATAGGGAAGCCCCACCCAGGCTTCAACCGAGAGAGCCGCCATTGGGCGCGATATCTCGTTGCTCTACGACTAAAAGTCGATAAATTCGCCCAGTATGTTTAGCCGGCTAACTGCCGCATCACCTCGCCGACGGCCCGCTAGCGGATGTGCTCGAGGATCCCGTCGAGCTCGTCGAGGCTCGCATAGCGGATCGTCACGCGCCCCTTGCCGCCGCGTCCGTGCTGGATCTTCACCGGCGCGCCCAGCACCTCGGCGAGGCGGGTCTCGAGGCCGGCCACGTCGGCGGACGGCGCCTCGGGAGCGGGCTTCGCCGGCTCGCCGTTGGCCAGGCGCTTGACCAGCGCCTCGGTGTCGCGAACGGTGAGGTCCTTGTTGACCACCTCGTGGGCGGCCTTGCGCTGCTTGGCGCCCGACAGCGCCAGCAGCGCCCGGGCGTGCCCCATGTCCAGGTCGCCGCGCTCGAGCAGGGTCTGCACCTCGGGGTCCAGCGTCAGCAGGCGCAGCAGGTTGGCCACCTGGGCGCGGGAGCGACCCACCGCATCGGCGGTCTGCTGCTGGGTCAGCGAGAACTCCTCGAGCAGCCGCTTCAGCGCCATCGCCTCCTCGACCGGGTTGAGGTCCTCGCGCTGGATGTTCTCGATCAGCGCCAGCGCCAGCGCCACCTCGTCGCTCACCTCGCGGATCACCGCGGGGATCACGTCGAGCTCGGCGAGCTGGGCGGCCCGCCAGCGGCGCTCACCGGCGATGATCTCGTAGCGGGCCTCGCCCACGGGGCGCACCACGATCGGCTGCATCACGCCCTGGGCGCGAATCGAGTCGGCGAGTTCCTCGAGGGCCTCGGGCTGGATGTCGCGACGCGGCTGGTACTTGCCGCGAGAGAGCTGCCCCAGCGGCAGGCGCTCGAGGCGTTCTTCGGGGGCGGCCGCCTGTGGAGCGATACTCTCGACCCCCTTCTCGATATCGACCTCGGGCAGGTCCAGGCTTTCACGACGGCGGGCGTTGGCACCAATCAGGGCATCCAGGCCACGTCCCAGGGCGCGTTTACGCGTCATCGACATTCCCTCATCACTACCAGCGGTGTTCGACGGCCGGCCTACAGCGACAGGCGTCGGATCAGTTCCTTGGCCAGCACCCGGTGGGCCTGGCTGCCTCGCGAGAAGCGCGCGTACTTGGTCACCGGCAGCCCGTGGCTAGGGGCTTCGGCGACCCGGATGTTGCGCGGGATGGTGGTCTTGAGCAGCGCATCGCCGAAGTAGTCGCGCAGCTGCTTGCTGACGTCCCGGGTCAGGCTGTTGCGGGCGTCGAACATGGTACGCAGGATACCGAAGATCTCGATTTGCGGGTTCACGCTGTCCTTGATCTGCTCAACGGTATCGAGCAGCGCCGAAAGCCCTTCCAGGGCATAGAACTCGCACTGCAGCGGGATCAGCACCCCGTCGGCCGCGGTCAGGGCATTCACGGTGAGCATGTTCAACGACGGTGGGCAGTCGATCAGCACCACGTCGTACTCGCCGGAGAGCTCCGCCAGGGCCGTGACCAGCTTGCGCTCCCGGCCGTCGCCGCCAGCGAGCAGCTCCACCTCGGCGGCGGTCAGGTCGCCGTTGCCGGGCAGCAGGGCGTAGCCGGCCTGGGGGCAGTCGAGGATCACCTCGGTGGGTTTCTTGTCGCCCAGCACCACGTCGAGCACGCTGCCGTCCAGGTCATGCTTGTCGGCGCCGCTGCCCATGGTGGCATGCCCCTGGGGATCCAGGTCGACCAGCAGCACGCGGCGATCCAGCGCCGCCAGGCTGGCGGCGAGGTTGACGGCGGTCGTGGTCTTGCCCACGCCGCCCTTCTGGTTGGTCAAGGCAATGATCTTGGTCACGTGCAACTCCCTTGCTGGGGAAACAGACGCCTCAGGGGCAGGCCTCGACGGACGCCCGGTGGCGCAGGACCACCAGCGGTCGGCTGCCGGACGCGAAGGGCACCGCGAGGTCATGACGGGCCGCCACGCCGACCTGCTCGGGCAGGCCGGCCAGCTCATCATCCACGGCGGGGCCCTTCATGGCCAGCCACTCGCCGGCGGGTGCCACCAGGGGCAGGGTCAGCGCGACGAAATCCCCGAGGCTCGAGAAGGCCCGCGAGATCACCTGCGCATAGCCGCCGGCGGGAGGCTGGAAGGCCTCGACCCGCGCCTGCACCGGGGTGACGTTGGTCAGTCCAAGCTCCATCACGGCCTGGCGCTGGAAGCGCACCTTCTTGCCGTTGCTGTCGAGCAGCGTGACCGCAAGCGTCGGCCTGAGAATCGCCAGGACCAGCCCGGGCAGCCCCGGGCCCGAGCCCACGTCGAGCAGCGTCGGTCCCTCGACGAAGGGCAGCACCGCGGCGCTGTCGAGCAGATGGCGGCTGACCATCTCCTCCGGCGCGCGTACCGCGGTGAGGTTATAGGCGCGGTTCCACTTGTGCAACAGCCCCACCAGCGCCAGCAGGCGACGGCGCTGCTCGGCGTCCACGGGGATCTCCAGCGCGGCCAGGCCGCGGTCGAGGCGCGCCTCGACGGTCGCGTCCACGTCCGTCATGCGCTGACCGCCCGGCTGTCGTCGAGCAGGCGCCGTTTCTTGAGATGGATCAGCAGGATCGACACCGCGGCCGGCGTGACGCCGGAGATGCGCGACGCCTGTGCCAGGGTCTCGGGGCGTGCCGCCTCGAGCTTCTGGCGGATCTCGTTGGAGAGGCCCTCGACGCGCTGGTAGTCCAGGTCGGTCGGCAGCGGGGTCGCCTCGTGACGCTTGAGCTTGTCGATCTCCTGCTGCTGACGGTCGATGTAGCCCTGGTACTTGGCCTGGATCTGCACCTGGTCGGCCACCGCCTCGTCCTCGACGGGCTCGCCCTCGATGCCGGGCAGGTCGGCGAGGTCCGCGTAGACGAGCTCGGGGCGCTTGAGCAGGTCCATCAGGCGGTACTCGCGCGGCAGCGGCGCGCCGGTCTTGGCCTCGACCCGCGCCGCCGCGGGGCTGCCCGGCTGCACCCAGCTGGCCTTGAGGCGGGCGCTCTCGCGCTCCACGGCGTCGCGCTTGGTGGCGAAGGCCGACCAGCGGGCGTCGTCGACCAGGCCGAGTTCGCGGCCGAGCTCGGTGAGGCGCATGTCGGCGTTGTCCTCGCGCAGCAGCAGGCGGTACTCGGCCCGGGAGGTAAACATCCGGTAGGGCTCCTTCGTCCCCAGGGTGATCAGGTCGTCGACCAGCACGCCGAGGTAGGCCTCGTCGCGACGCGGCGACCAGGCCTCCTGGCCGCGGGCCCGGCGGGCGGCATTGAGCCCGGCGAGCAGGCCCTGGGCGCCGGCCTCCTCGTAGCCGGTGGTGCCGTTGATCTGGCCGGCGAAGAACAGGTTGTGGATGAATTTGGTTTCCAGCGAGTGCCTGAGGTCACGCGGATCGAAGAAATCGTACTCGATGGCATAGCCCGGGCGCGTGATATGGGCGTTCTCGAAGCCCTTGATCGAGCGCACGACCTGCAGCTGCACGTCGAAGGGCAGCGAGGTGGAGATGCCGTTGGGGTAGAGCTCATGGGTATCGAGGCCCTCGGGCTCGACGAACACCTGGTGGCTGGCCTTGTCGGCGAAGCGGTGCACCTTGTCCTCGATCGACGGGCAGTAGCGCGGCCCGACGCCCTCGATCACCCCCGAGTACATCGGCGAGCGATCGAGATTGGCATGGATGATCTCGTGGGTGCGCTCGTTGGTGTGCGCGATGTGGCAGCTCACCTGGCGCGGATGCATCTCGCGGCTGCCCAGGTAGGACATCACCGGGGTCGGCGTGTCGCCGGGCTGCTCCTCGAGCGAGGCGAGGTCGATGCTCTTGGCATCGAGACGCGGCGGCGTGCCGGTCTTCAGGCGATCGACCCGGAACGGCAGCGCCCGTAGCCGCTCGGCCAGGCCGTTGGAGGCGGGATCCCCGGCGCGACCTCCGCGGCTGGTGTCGAGCCCGATGTGGATCACCCCGCCGAGGAAGGTGCCCGTGCACAGCACCACCGTCTCGGCGAGGAAGCGGATGCCGGTCTCGGTGACCACCCCGCGCACGGTATCGCCGTCGACGATCAGGTCCCCCGCCGCCTGCTGGAACAGGGTCAGGTTGGCCTGGTTCTCCAGCATGGTGCGGATCGCGGCCTTGTAGCGGACCCGGTCGGCCTGAGCCCGGGTGGCCCGTACCGCCGGCCCCTTGCGGGCATTGAGCACGCGAAACTGGATGCCGCCGAGGTCGGTTGCCAGGCCCATGGCACCGCCCAGGGCATCGATCTCCTTGACCAGATGACTCTTGCCGATCCCGCCGATGGCGGGATTGCAGGACATCTGGCCGAGCGTCTCGATGTTATGGGTCAGCAGCAAGGTCCGGCAGCCCATGCGGGCCGAGGCCAGGGCGGCTTCGGTTCCGGCATGGCCGCCGCCGATGACGATGACGTCAAAGCGGTCGGGATACTCCAAGGGTCACCTCTTGGCGCGGCGCGCCGATGTGGCAGTCAGGGGTGGAAATCAGCGGGGCAGTATAAACCCCCTGTGGGTAATCGTCAGGGTTTTCCACACCCGAATTCCATCCCCGCGGCGGTCATCGCTCTTCATATACAATAAAACAGAATATAAAAGAGAAGTTCTGTTGTGGTTGTAACTACTGGTGTGGACATTTTTGGTGGATAAGGAGGTAAAGCCCTTTTTTATCAACAGCTTGTATTGTTGATCCCTCGCGGGAGAAAGGCGTGACTGCCTGCGGACGAGGTGTCCGGAGACTGTGGATGGAATGGCGCCTTGTCCACACGCGAAAACGAACACCGCTTGTCCACCGCTCCCTACCAGGCTTGTTACCGCGACTGTGAACACTCGGCTGCCGGGCGTCTATCGCCCCGCATGACGGGGCCTGCAGACGGATCCAGGCAGGTATCGGAATTTTTCTATCCACAGGCAAAAAAAGGCCCTGTCGATAACGACAGGGCCTTTTTTGAGGGGCTTCAGAGGGGCTTCTGGAGGGCTCCCGAGGGGAGCCGAGCAGGTGAGATCAGTGCTTGAGGACCCGCGAGAGGAAGCTCTGGGTGCGTTCGTTCTGCGGCGAATCGAAGACCTCCTCGGGCGGCCCCTCCTCGGTGATCTCGCCCTTGTGAATGAAGATCACCCGATCGGCGACCTCACGGGCAAAGCCCATCTCGTGGGTCACGATCAGCATGGTCATGCCTTCCCGCGCGAGCTCGCGCATGGCGTCCAGGACCTCGCCGATCATCTCCGGGTCCAGCGCCGAGGTGGGCTCGTCGAACAGCATCAGGCGCGGCTCCATGGCCAGCGCACGGGCCAGCGCCACGCGCTGCTGCTGACCGCCGGAGAGCTGCCCGGGATGCTTGGCGGCCTGGTCGCTGATGCCGACCCGCTCGAGCAGGCGCTCGGCGGTCTCGGTGGCGTCCTCCTGGCTCCAGCCGCGCACCTTCATCGGCGCCAGGGTCACGTTGTCCAGCACGCTCAGGTGGGGGAAGAGGTTGAACTGCTGGAAGACCATGCCGACCTCGGTGCGGATCTTCTGCAGCGCCTTGGTGGCCTTGCCGTGGGGCACCAGAGGGCTGCCATCGACCTCCAGGTAGCCCTGCTGGAACTCCTCGAGGCCGTTGATGCAGCGGATCAGCGTCGACTTGCCCGAGCCGCTGGCGCCGATGATCACCACCACCTCGCCGGGGGAGACCGACAGGTCGATGTCCTTGAGCACGTGCAGGCTGCCAAAATGCTTGTTGACCTTGTCCATGCGCACGATGGGATCGCTGCCGGACGTGGACTTCTCGTGTGTCATGTCGCGCGTTCCTTATTGTCCGACCAGGCCTCTGAGCTCGAGCTGGCGCAGCAAGAGCGAGAGGGTCAGGGTGATCGCCAGATAGAGAAGGGCGACCATCAGGTAGACCTCGAGGGCATTGAAGGTGGTGGCGATGTAGACCTGGCCCTGGCGGACCAGCTCGCCGACCCCGATCACCGAGAACAGCGAGGTGTCCTTGATGCTGATGATGCCCTGGTTACCGAGTGACGGGATCATGCGCCGGAAGGCCTGGGGCCAGATGACGTAGCGGAAGGTCTGGCGGCGTGACAGGCCGAGCGACAGGCCGGCCTCGCGCTGGCCGCGCTCGATGGACTGCACGCCGCCGCGCACGATCTCCGAGATATATGCGCCGGAGTTGACGGCGATGGCGGCGATACCGGCCACCAGGGCGTTGATCGGGCCGCCGAGCAGCTGCGGCAGGCCATAGAAGATGAACAGCACCTGCACCAGCACCGGGGTGCCGCGGAAGATCTCGATGTAGGCCACGGCCGGGATCTTCAGCCAGGCGAGGCGGCTGATGCGCAGCAGGCCGAAGAGGATACCGATCAGGAAACCGATGGCCAGGCCGCCGAAGGAGATCAGCAGGGTATAGGGGATACCCTTGAGCAGGAAGGGAATGGAGGCAAAGGCCGCCTGCCAGTCGAATTGGAAGGTGACGTCCACTAGGTTTCTCCGTCAAGACGCGGTGAATGACGACAGGGGAAGGTACCGGGGGCGCAACGCAGCGGGGCCGGGCCACATGACCCGACCCCGCTGACGGACGTCGCCGGGCATCACTCGCCGCTGGCGCTACCGAACCACTTGGCGTGGATCTCGTCGTAGGTGCCGTCTGCCTTCATCTCGGCCAGGGCCTCGTTGACGGGCTCGACCCACTCGCTGCCCTTGACGAAGACGATGCCGTATTGCTGGCCCTCGTGGAGGTCGCCCACGACCTTGACGCGGCCCTCGCCCTTGGTCTTGGAGAAGTAGCCGACGTTGGGCGCATCGTAGAAGGCGGCATCGACGCTGCCGCCGAGCAGGGCCATGTACATGTCGCTGGTCCCGGGATACGGCGTGATGTCGGCCTCGTCGCCGAGGTTTTCCTGGAGGAAGTCGTAGCTCGTGGAGCCGACCTTGGTGCCGATCTTCTTGCCGTTCAGGTCCTCGAGCTCCTGGACGCTGTCGTCATTGGCGCCGATCAGGATGCGCAGGCCGCTGTCGTAGTAGGGATCGGAGAAGTCGACGATCTCGGCGCGTTCCTCGGTGATGGTGATGCCGGCGATGGCGATGTCGACGTTGCCGGTCTGCACGGCGGGAATGATGCCGTTGAAGTCCATGGTGCGCAGGTTGTATTCGAAGCCGGCCCGCTCGGCCAGTTCGCTGATAATGTCCATGTCGAAACCGACCATCTCGCCGGATTCCTGATCCATCATCTCGAAGGGCACGAAGCTCGGGTCGGTGACGACTTCGAGCACGTGCTCATCGGCGTTGGCCAGCGAGGCGGCACCCAGTCCGATGGCGATGCTGGCGGCCAGTGTGGCTCTCTTCAGTTGCGGTTTCATAGCATTCCCCGTGGAAGGATTTCTTATTCATTCGCGCCATCAACGATGGCGAGTTCCCGGAGAAGCGTCAAGTGACCGGCAAGGCGGCCTTTGGCCGCTGAGCCAACGTTGGCGCTCAGACCATGAAGGAGGCGCCACAGCCGCAGGTCGTGGTGGCGTTGGGGTTCTGGACCAGGAAACGGGCGCCGGCGAGGCCCTCCTCGTAGTCGACGGTGGAGCCGACCAGATACTGGTAGGAGAGCGGGTCGACCACCAGCGACACGGCGCCGAATTCGACGAGGGTATCGTCCTCGGCGGTCTCCTCGGCGAAGTCGAAGCCGTACTGGAAGCCTGAGCAGCCCCCGCCGGTGACGTAGACCCGAAGCTTGAGCCGGGGGTTGCCCAGTTCCTCGATCAGCGCCGCGAGTCGAGACCGGGCGCCGTCGGAGAGCATCAAGGGGGTGGGAACGAAGGATTCGGCACCGCTCATGGGTGACCTCCCCTGGATCGATGAATGGCGTGACAGCAGGCGATTATCCCCATTCCCCAGCAAAAGGGTCAACTTTATCGAGGCGGGCAGGGCGATTGCAGGTGGCAGGAGAGCTCGGAGGCGATCCATGGGCAGGCCATCGAGGAGGCGCTGTAAACCCATCCCTGGGCGCTACCGACGCCCTGCGACGCTCTCGCATCCTGCTTCGCTTGCAGGACCGGTGCTGGCCATCCATGGCCCGCCCGTTCGAAGCAATGCTTCTCACCCCTGGCGTAGGACCTCCTCTCAGGCCTTCCCCCGGCGCTCCTCGCAACGCGCCATTCTGATCGCCCTCCGCCTCTTTATATCAGGGCATGATGGCCGGGGCATCGAGGCCGGCGGTCTCGTCGAGGCCGAACATCAGGTTGAGGTTGTGCACGGCCTGGCCCGAGGCGCCCTTGACCAGGTTGTCGATCACCGAGAGCACCACCACGGTGTCGCCGTCACCGGGGCGGTGCACCGCCAGCCGGCAGACGTTGGCGCCCTTGACGCTGCGCGTCTCGGGGTGGCTGCCGGCGGGCATCACGTCGACGAAGGGCTCGGCGGCGAAGCGGCGCTCGAAGAGCGCCTGGAGATCGCCCGGCTCGCCGGTGAGGCGCCCGTAGAGGGTGGCGTGGATGCCGCGGATCATCGGCGTCAGGTGCGGCACGAAGGTCAGGCCTACCGGGCCGCCGGCGGCATCGCCGAGCCCCTGGCGAATCTCCGGCAGGTGGCGATGGCCCGAGGCGCCATAGGCCTTCATGGACTCGCTGGCCTCGGCCAGCAGCGAGGGCACCTTGGCGCCGCGCCCGGCGCCGGTGACGCCGGACTTGCAGTCGGCGATCACGTGCTCGACATCGATCAGGCCGGCCTCCAGCAGCGGCAGCAGGCCGAGCTGCACGGCGGTGGGGTAGCAGCCGGGTACCGCGATCAGCCGGGCCTCGCGGATGCGCTCGCGACGCACCTCCGGCAGGCCGTAGAGCGCCTCGCCGAGCAGCGCAGGCGCCCCGTGGGCCTGGCCGTACCAGTGTGCCCACTCCTCGGCATCGCGCAGCCGGAAGTCGGCCGACAGGTCGATGACCCGGGTGCCGCGCTCGAGCAGCTCGCCGGCCAGGGCGTGGGCCACGCCGTGGGGGGTGGCGAAGAAGACGGCGTCGCAGCGCCCCAGCCGTTCGGCATCGGGCAGGCTGAAGACCAGCTCGTCGTAGTGGCCACGCAGGTTGGGGTACAGCTCGCTGACGGCCATGCCCGCCTCGGAGCGCGAGGTGATGGCATCCACCTCCACGTCCGGATGACGAGCCAGCAGCCTGAGCAGTTCGACGCCGGTGTATCCGGTGCCGCCGACGATTCCGACCTTGATCACGATGGACTCCTGGGAACGGGGCTGGGAGGGGAAGCGCTGAGACCTCCGTGTCTGGATATGATACACAAGAGGGCAGGGTCCACCCAGACGGGGGATCCCGATGCTCAGGCCGAACAGGAACGTCGCCGTGCCACGCTTTTCGCTACCCGACTTCAGCCTGGATGGCTTCCGTCGCCAGCTCGCCAATGTGGATGCCCTGCCCCAGCTATGCGTGCTGGGCGTGGTCTCGGGGCTGATCACCGGGGGGCTGATGGTGGCGTTCCGGCTGCTGCTCACCCTCGGTGCCCTGGCCTTCATGCCCGACGGCAACCCCGAGGCCTTCGAGCAGCTCCCGCCTTGGGGGCGCGCCCTGCTGCCGCTGCTGGCGGTAACGCTGATCGGCCTGTGGCTGTGGCGCCAGCCGGTGGCCAACCGCAAGATCGGCGTGGCCCACGTGATCGAGCGGCTGACCTACCACCAGGGGCGCTTCCCGCTGCGCAACTGGATCACCCAGTGGTGGGTCGGGCTGATCTCGGTGCTCGGCGGCCTCTCCGCCGGGCGCGAGGGGCCGGCCATCCACCTGGGGGCCGCGGCCGTCAGCGGCCTCGGCCAGCGGCTCAAGCTGCCCCACAACAGCCTGCGGGTGCTGGTAGCCTGCGGTACCGCGGCGGCCATCTCGGCCTCCTTCCACACCCCCATCGCCGGGGTCATCTTCGCCATGGAAGTGGTGATGATGGAGTACACCATCGTCGGCTTCATGCCGGTGATCCTGGCCTCGACCATGGGCGCGGTGGTGGCCCAGCTGGTCTTCGGCACCGAGCGCGCCTTCCAGGCCACCGACGTGGCGCTGGGCTCGCTGGTCAATCTGCCGTGGCTGGTGGTCTGCGCGCTGGTCATCGGGCTGCTGGCCGGGCTCTTCGTACGGGTGGCGCGCTCCGGGCACCGCCTGGAACGGCTGCCCTGGGGCGTGCGCTGTGCGCTGGTCGGGCTGGTGGTGGGCGGCGTGGCCTGGTGGTACCCCCAGGTGCAGGGCATGGGCTATGACACCCTGGCCCTGACCCTCTCGGGAGGCCTGCCGCTGGACGTGCTGCTGGCGGTGGCCATCGGCAAGCTGCTGCTCACCGCCGGCGCCGTGGCCTGCGGCATTCCGGTCAGCATCATCGGGCCGGTACTGGTGGTGGGCGCCGCGGCCGGCACCCTGCTGGGCCTGCTCGGCGCCCAGCTGATGCCGAGCCTGGCCGCCGGTCCCGAGATCTATGGCATGCTCGGCATGGCCGCCATGATGGGGGCGGTGCTGCAGGCGCCGCTGGCCGCGCTGATGGCGCTGCTCGAGCTGACCAGCAACCCCAACATCATCCTGCCGGGCATGCTGGCGGTGGTGGTGGCGGGACTGACCTCCCGTCAGCTGTGTCGCTGCGATGGCTTCTTCATCAGCGTCACCCGACACGGCATGCACCCGCTACAGCAGCCGCTGATGCAGGCGCTCTCCCGGGTGTCGGTGCCGGCGGTCATGGAGCGCAGCCTGGTCCGCAGCGCGCGCCTGGTGACCCGCGACCAGGCCCGGGCCCTGCTCGAGGCCAATCCCGTCTGGGTGCTGATCGAGCGCTCCTCCGCCGACAAGCCGCTGCTGGCGCTCAAGGCCGCCGACCTGGCGCGCTGGCTGCTGGAACACGACGAGGAGAGTGCCGATGACAGCGCGCTGCTGGATCTGGTCGAGATCCCCGGCCAGCGCCTGGACATGGCGCCGATCCATCTGCAGGCGACGCTCACCGAGGCCTTCGACCGGCTCAACGACAAGGCGGTCGACGCCCTCTATGTGGAGCACGGCCATCGGCCGAAGAACAAGCGGATTTCCGGTATCATCACCCGCGACGCCATTGAGCGACATTATCGTTTTTCCGATTCATCAAACGGCTGAGGAGTCGTCATGTACCTGTGGATGAAGGCCCTGCACCTGGTGGCCATGGTGACCTGGTTCGCTGCTCTCTTTTATCTGCCGCGCCTCTACGTCTACCACGCCCAGGCCCGTGACCGCGGCGAGCAGCAGGCGATCGACCACTTCCTCGTCATGGAGCGCAAGCTCTATCGCGGGATCATGACGCCGTCGATGATCGCCGTGCTGCTCTTCGGCGGCGCCATGCTGGCGCTCAATCCCGCCTGGCTCGGCCAGGGCTGGCTCCACGCCAAGCTCGCGCTGGTGGTGCTGCTGGTGGCCTATCACCATGTCTGCCTGATCTACCTGAAGCAGTTCGCCGCGGCGCGCTGCACCCGCGGCCACGTCTTCTTCCGCTGGTTCAACGAGCTGCCGGTGATCGCCCTGCTGCTGATCATCTTCCTCGCCGTGATGAAGCCCTTCTGATGGCCGACAGCGCGGAACTGACTCCCCACCTTCCGACCGTGCTGGTGCTGGCCGGCCACGATCCCACCGGCGGCGCCGGACTTGTCGCCGACAGCGAGGCGGTGGCCGCCTGCGGCGGCTGGGCCTTGACCCTGCCCACGGCGCTGACGGTGCAGAACTGTCGCGACGTCAGCGCGGTGCGCCCCGTGCCCGCCGATGACCTGCGTGCCATGGCGGCGGCCCTCGACGACTTCGAGATCGCCGCCATCAAGATCGGCGTGATCCCTGACGTGGCCGTGCTGGATGCCGTGGTGGACATCGTGCGGCGGCGTCCTGGCGTGCCGGTGGTGATGGATCCGGTGCTCAGCGCCGGCGGCGGCAGCGAGTTGTCCACAATCGAGCTGATCGACGC
Source organism: Halomonas pelophila (assembly GCF_040196315.1). NCBI lineage: Bacteria > Pseudomonadati > Pseudomonadota > Gammaproteobacteria > Oceanospirillales > Halomonadaceae > Halomonas > Halomonas pelophila. Next base: position 45,015 of record NZ_JBEGCI010000001.1, on the reverse strand, counting down.
CATCCGCCATCATCTGCTACCGCTTGTGGATATCCTGACGCCTAATCGTCGCGAGCTGGCTCGGCTGGCCGACCCCGACTGCGGCGACGATACCGAGCGGGCGGTGACGCTGATCTCGCTGGGCTGCCAGGCGCTGCTGGTCACCGGCACCGACGACCCCGAGGGGCGAGTGCCGGCCGATCGCGTGGAGCATACCCTGCATGCTCCGGACACCAGCCGCCAGTGGACCTGGCCGCGCCTGGCCGGCGTCTTCCATGGCTCCGGCTGCACCCTGGCGAGCGCCCTGGCGGCGCGTCTGGCCGCGGGAGAGTCGCTGGTCACCGCCTGCGAACAGGCCCAGGCCTTCACCTGGCAGGCGCTGGCCCATGGCTGGCAGCCCGGCAAGGATCAGCGCCTGCCGCGTCGTCTCTGGGAGCTGCCGGCGCTGCCCGCCGGTCTCGCTCCCGGAGCGCCGAGCGGGAGCTGAGGCCGGACGGGCTGGTCATCGCCCCGCCGGCAGACGAGAATAGGGACGAATTCGGGCCACGCCGGTCGCGCTTCGTTTGGCGACATTCACCGGCTTTTCACCGCCCGCCACAGGGTTATCCAGAGAACTATCCACAGCCTGCCCGACGGGCAGGCCTCAACAGGGCAAGAGGTTGACATGACCACATCCGCACAGCTCTTCGAACAGGCCTGCCGGCATATCCCCGGCGGGGTCAACTCGCCGGTGCGCGCCTTCAAGGGCATGGATCGTCCCCCGGTGTTCATGGAGCGTGCCAAGGGCGCCTACCTGTTCGATGTGGAAGGCAAGCGCTATGTCGACTACGTCGGCTCCTGGGGGCCGATGATCACCGGGCATGCCGATCCCGAGGTGCTGGGCGCGGTGCGTGAGCGCCTCGATGCCGGCCTCTCCTTCGGCACCCCCACGGCCGTCGAGACCACCATGGCCGACCTGATCTGCGAGATGATTCCCTCCATCGAGATGGTGCGCATGGTCAACTCCGGCACCGAGGCCACCATGTCGGCGGTGCGCCTGGCGCGCGGCTTCACCGGCCGCGACAAGATCGTCAAGTTCGAGGGCAACTACCACGGCCACACCGATTCGCTGCTGGTCAAGGCCGGTTCCGGCGCCCTGACCCACGGCGAGCCGAGCTCTCCCGGGGTGCCGGCGTCCCTGGCCGAACATACCGTGACGCTCTCCTTCAACGATCCCGATGCCGTGGAGCAGTGCTTCGAGGAGATCGGCAGCGAGGTGGCCTGCATCATCGTCGAGCCGGTGGCCGGCAACATGAACTGCATTCCGCCCCAGCCGGACTTCCTGGAGACCCTGCGCAAGGTCTGCGATCGGTTCGGCAGCCTGCTGATCTTCGATGAGGTGATGACCGGCTTCCGCGTGGCGCTGGGCGGGGCTCAGGCGCACTATGGCGTCACCCCCGACCTGACCTGCCTGGGCAAGATCGTCGGCGGCGGCATGCCGGTGGGGGCCTTCGGCGGGCGTCGCGAGATCATGGAGATCGTCTCGCCGCTGGGGCCGGTCTATCAGGCCGGTACCCTCTCGGGCAATCCGCTGGCCATGACGGCGGGCATCACCCTGCTGAAAAAGCTGCAGGCGCCTGGCTTTCACGACGCCCTGGCTCAGCGGGTCGAGACGCTCTGCCAGGGTCTCGAGGCGCGTGCCGAGGCGGCGGGCATCGACATGATCACCCAGCGCGCCGGCGGCATGTTCGGGCTCTTCTTTACCGGCCAGAGCCGGGTCGACAACTTCGCCCAGGCCACCGCCTGCGACGGGGACGCCTTCCGTCGCTTCTTCACCGCGATGCTCGACGAGGGGGTCTACCTGGCACCCTCGGCCTTCGAGGCCGGTTTCATGTCCAGCGCCCACGCCCCGGAGGACATCCAGCTGACTCTGGATGCCGCCGAGCGCGCCTTTGCGGCAATGCAGCGTAGCTGATCCCCTTCACCGACCGGGAGACCCGAGATGGGCCAGAGAGATGCGCAACACCAGGCTGCGTGCGAGGACGCTCTGCCGCTGGAGGCAGTGATCGATCGACTGGTGGCCTTCCACGCTCGCGAAAGCGTGGCGTCGCTTGCCGACCATGCCGATGATGCCGGCCTGGTGGCCTTCCGGGAGCGCATCGAGGGCGAGGTGGCGGCCCTCGAGCCGCTGCTGATCGGCGAGGAGGATCGGCATCGCCTCGCCTCGCTTCTCCAGTGGCTCGATCAGGACGTGCAGCGCCTGGCCCCGGTCTTCCTCAAGCGTCGGGATCGACTGCTGGCGGCGAGCTGGGCCGTCGAGCATCCCGAGAGTCGGCTGTGCGATGAGGGCCGAGTGCTGCTCGTCAATGCCATCGGCCGCGACCTGCAGGGGCCCGGCGCCGAGGGCGTTCTCGATCCCGGCAGCGATCTGGCCGCGTTGCTGGTGGGGCTGGACGCCCGGGGCGAGGCCGGCCTGGCCCGCCAGGCGCTGGATCGCTATCTGCGTCTCTCCGGCGACTACGGCATGGCCCGGCTGCTCTCGGTGTTTCGCGTCGTCGAGGCCCTCGCCGGTGCGCGGCGTGCCCTGGCGCGTCGGCGCGCGGCGGGGGAGGACGCCGAGCGTCCGGCGCTGCTGGCCGAGACCATGCGGGCGTGTCATGGCTATCTGACCCTGGCCGAGGCCTATGCCGAGTTCCGCTTTCCTCCGCTGGTGATCGGCATCGGGGTCTCCGGCAGCGGCAAGAGCCGTTTCACGCGCACCCTGGTATCAGGACTGGGCGCCGTGCGGATCTGTTCCGACGTGGAGCGGCGGCGCGTCCATGGCCTCGATCCACAGGATCCCTCGACGCCACCGGCTGTGGATATCTTCAGCCGAGAGACCACCGCGCAGACCTATCGCCGGATGGCCGAGTGCGCCGGCATGCTGCTGGAGGCCGGTTTCCCGGCCTGTGTCGACGGCACCTTCCTGAAACGTGAGCAGCGCGATCTGCTGCGCCAGGAGGCCGAGGCCCGAGGCCTGCCGGTGCTGCTGGTCAGCTTCGAGGCCGATGAGGCCACCCTGCGCCGTCGCATCGAGAAGCGGGCCGGGCGTCAGGGCGTCGAGGCGCGGGAGAGCCTGGCGATACTGGAGGCCCAGCAGGCCGGCTTCGAGGCGATCGGCGACGAGGAGCGCCTGCACCTGCTGCGCCTGGACACCACCGCCGACAACGCCGCCGAGACCCTGGCGGGGCTGATCCAGGAGCACGTGCGCCTGACCTGAACGAACCTGGAGCGACCTGACTCGAGGTGACTCGTGCGGGAGACAGAGGGCCGGAGGGAGAGGGCCCGGCCGGGTCGTCGAAGGGGAAGGGCTCAGGACGGAGCGATCAGGAGTGGGGAGAGGCGCCCGGTGGCGGGTTGTCCCGATGGCGCCGTCCCACCAGCGGTGGCGGGGCGCCGAGGTTCTGACGGGCCCAGTTCACCGCCTGCAGGCGGTTATGCACCTTGATCTTGCGAAAGATGTTGTAGAGGTGGGACTTGACGGTGTGTTCGCTGACGAAGAGCTGATCGGCGATCTCGATGTTCGAGGCGCCCGTGCCGAGCATGGCGATGATCTCCAGCTCCCGGTGCGTCAGGCCGCAGACCGGCCGATACGAGTTGAGCTGCTGGCGACGGAAGAACTGGATCATCCGGGTCATCAGTGAGCGAGACATCCACAGGTTGCCTTCCAGCAGGATGGTCAGCCCCTTGCAGATCATCTCCAGCGAATCGCTGCGATAGAAGACCCCCTGCAGGTTCATGGCCGAGAGGATCTCGACGGCATGCTCTTCATCGCGCAGGTTGAAGGCGGCCAGGGACATGTCGTCGGCCTCGGCCGCCTTGACGTGCCACTTCTGCATGGTGGCCTCGTCGATATGATCCGCATCGAGCAGGACCACCGTCGGCGAGGCCTCCTTGCCCTTCCACTCCGCGGCGGGGGCGACGACCGAGACCTGACAGTCGAGCTGCTGGTGCAGGTAGTCGATGAAGAGTTGTGACTGAGGGTTGTTGGCGGTGACCAGCAACACCAGGCGCTGCCCCTGCTCCATGATCCCGACCCCCTTCGTACGTGCGATGACGTTTCAGATACGCAATCAGCCGAACGTGGCAGCTTTGCCACACTGGGAGTAAGTCTTGGTCATAATGTAAGTTTTAGTTACTAACTTTTGGTTATGTGATTATCTTCTCTTATTCCTTATTGCCCGGTGGCGAGACTTAATGCCTTACAAACAACGGGTTTTTGCCTCTTCAAGGAATCGGTAGCCCCGTCATCGGGATCAATCTTCAAGGAAATTCACCCCATCGCTCGTCATTTCCCAACGGATATCTCATTCGTAACAATGAAAAAAGTCATCACTTGGCATGTCATGCGTTTAGCGCATGATGCGTGCGTTTCCCTGGCGGAAGGCGGGCTCGTAGAATGGGGGTTCCCTGATGTCATGGAGAGTCGATCATGAGTCCAGCCCTGCTGGTCCTGGCCAGCGGCAACGCCGGCAAGCTGCGCGAGTTTCACCAGCTGCTCGCGCCGCTGGGTTTCGAGGTGCATGCCCAGGCCGATTACGGCGTGGCCGACGTCGAGGAGACCGGCCTGACCTTCGTCGAGAACGCCCTGCTCAAGGCCCGGGAAGCCAGCCGCCTCAGCGGGCTGCCGGCGATGGCCGATGATTCGGGCCTGGAGGTGGATGCCCTGGCGGGGGCGCCCGGTATCTATTCGGCCCGCTATGCCGGCGAGCCCAAGAGCGATACCCGCAACAATGCCAGGCTGCTCGAGGCCCTGGCCGAGGTGCCGGAGGGGCGTCGTCGTGCGCGCTACTGGTGCGTGCTGGTGCTGCTGCGTCATGCTGAGGATCCGGTGCCGCTGATCGTCCAGCGCAGCTGGGAGGGCGAGATTCTGCAGGCGCCCCGCGGCGAGGGGGGCTTTGGCTATGACCCGCTGTTCTGGCTCCCCGACCAGCAGGCCAGCGCCGCCGAACTCGATGCCGAGCAGAAGAATCGCCTCAGCCATCGCGGCCGGGCCCTGCAGGCGTTGGTGGCCGCCATGGCGCCGGAGCCGGCTCGCTCATGAGCGAGTCGCGACCGACCACGACCGGCCTGCCGCCGCTGTCGCTCTATCTTCATGTGCCCTGGTGCGTGCGCAAGTGCCCCTACTGCGACTTCAACTCCCATGGTGTCGGGCGGGGGGCCGAGCTTCCGGAGGCGGCTTATCTCGAGGCGCTGATCGCCGATCTCGAGGCCGACCTGCCGCTCGCCGCGCAGCGCGAGCTGGTCAGCATCTTCATTGGTGGCGGCACCCCGAGCCTGATGTCGGCCGGCTTCTACGAGCGGCTGCTGAAGGCCGTGGCGGATCGCCTTCCCCTGGCCCGGGACATCGAGATCACCCTGGAGGCCAATCCCGGCACCCTCGAGCGCGGGCGTTTCGCCGGCTATCGGGCGGCGGGTATCAATCGTCTGTCGCTGGGAGTGCAGAGCTTCCAGGATGCCCAGCTGTCGGCCCTCGGGCGCATCCATGGCGGCGACGATGCCCGAGCGGCCTTCGACGAGGCACGCCGGGCCGGCTTCGACAACCTCAACCTCGACCTGATGCACGGGCTCCCCGGCCAGACGCCGGAGCTGGCGCTGGCGGATCTGGAGCAGGCCCTCTCCCTCTCCCCCGAGCATCTCTCCTGGTACCAGCTGACCCTGGAGCCCAACACCGAATTCCACTCCTTCCCGCCGGTCCTGCCGGAGGAGGAGGTGCTGTGGGACATCCAGGATCACGGGCACGAGCGTCTCGAGGCCGACGGTCTCGCGCGCTATGAGATCTCCGCCTACGCGCGTCCCGGCCGGGCGTCGCGTCATAATCTGCACTACTGGCAATTCGGCGACTACCTGGGCATCGGCGCCGGCGCCCACGGCAAGCTCAGCGTGCCGGGCCCCGAGGGGCTTGAGATCGAGCGTCGCTGGAAGTCCCGGCGGCCCGAAGACTACCTGCGCCGCGCCAACGACCCCCGCGGTTTCGTGGCCGGCCGTGGCCTCATCGAGGAGCGGGAGCTGCCCCTCGAGTTCGCCATGAATGCCCTGCGTCTGGTGGAGGGCGTGCCGCTCTCGACATGGCAGGCCCATACCGGGCGCCCCTCGCAGGTGTTGTTGTCCAGGCTGGTCGAGGCACGGGAAAAAGGACTTCTTGTGGAAGATGCCGACAGGCTTGGGGCCTCGGCCCAGGGTCTATTATTCTTGAACGAACTGCTGGCCATGGTGGACGATGTCGGCCAGTGAAGGATGACCCCTGATCACCCAAGGAGTAGAGGACACGATGAGAAAAGCAATGCGATGGATGGCCCCCCTGGCCGCTTCGGCGCTGCTGGTGGGCTGCACCACGACCGACCCCTATAGCGGTCAGACCCAGCGCAGCCAGACCGGCACCGGTGCCGCCATCGGCGCGGCCATCGGCGCGGCCGCCGGTGCACTTAGCGGCGACGGCAGCACCAGCCGGCGCGATCGGGCCCTGATCGGTGCCGCCGTGGGTGCGGCCGCCGGCGGTGGCATCGGCGCCTACATGGACAAGCAGGAAGAGCAGCTGCGGCAGAGCACCCAGGGCACCGGCATCGGGGTCGATCGTCGCGGCGACGACATCGTGCTCAACATGCCGAGTGAGGTGACCTTCGCCTTCGACTCCAGCGACCTGACCCCCAATGCGCGCAATGCCCTCAATGACGTGGCCGCGGTGCTCCAGCAGTACCCGGACACGCGAGTCAACATCGCCGGCCATACCGACAGCACCGGCGATGCCGGCTACAACCAGCGGCTCTCCGAGCGTCGGGCCAATGCGGTGGGCAACTACCTGGCCCAGTCCGGGGTGACGCGCAACCGTCTCTACATGAGCGGCTATGGCGAGAACCAACCCGTCGCCAGCAACGACTCCGAGCAGGGCCGCGCCCAGAACCGCCGGGTGGAGATCACCCTGTCGCCGATTCAGGAGCGCTTCCAGCAGTAGTAGCTGGTGGCCTGACACCATCTACCCCGGGCCCGCCACTGCTGAAGTGGCGGGCCCTTCTGTCTCGACGACCCACGGATCCCTCCCATGCTCTCCTATCAGCATGCCTACCATGCGGGCAATTTCGCCGACGTTCACAAGCATCTGACGCTCTTTGCCGTTATCGATCATTTGTTACGTAAGAAATCATCCATTACGTACATGGATACCCATGCCGGTCGTGGCCTCTATCCCCTGGCGGCCGAGGAGACGGCGAGGCTTCAGGAGTATCGTGAGGGGGTCGCCCGGCTCTGGCAGGCCCGTCAGCGCCTCGGCGATGACTCGCTGCTCGGCGACTGGCTGACCGCCCTGGGCCGCGTGCAGTCCCGTGCGGGCGGGCTGGATCACTATCCCGGCTCGCCCTGGTGGCTGTCGGCGCGCCTGCGCGTGCAGGACCGGCTGATGCTCTTCGAGCTCCACCCCGGGGAGCATGGCCATCTGGCCCAGCAGACGCTGCCGGACAACGTGCAGCGCATCCATGGTGACGGGCTCCAGGGGCTGGTGAAGCGTTTGCCGGTACCCTCCCCGCGGCTCTGCGTGCTGGTCGATCCCAGCTACGAGCGCAAGGCGGAATACGCCGAGGTGGCCGAGGCCGTGTGTCAGGCCATGCGCAAGGCGCGCCATGCGGTGGTGCTGGTGTGGTACCCGCTGCTGCCGGCGGGCCGCCATCGCGAGCTGCTGGAGGGGCTGCGCGAGGGTGGGGTGCGCAAGATCTGGCGCAGCGAACTGCGCCTGCGCGAGCCTCAGGAGGGCGAGCGCGGCATGGTCGGCAGCGGCATGCTGGTGATCAACGCGCCCTGGGGGCTCGATGAGCGACTGGAGGCTGGGATGGCGAAGGTCCTGCCACTGCTGGGCGAGACCAGCCGCCATCGCGGCGACTGGTGGGTGGGAGAATAGGAGCCTGGCGATTTGCCAATAGCAACGCGGCTGACGCCCTCGTCTCGCCGTTCAGGGTGAGTCGGCGCTGATATCCCGCTACTTGCCGATGCAGAAGCTGCCGAAGATCTCGCCCAGCAGGTCATCGGCGCTGAACTCCCCGGTGATCTCGCCCAGCGCCTGCTGGGCATCGCGCAGGTCCTCGGCCAGAAGCTCGCCGGCGCCGTAGCCGGCGAGCTGCGCCTCGCCGTTGCAGAGGGCCGCATCGGCGCGGTCCAGGGCGTCCAGGTGGCGCCGGCGCGCCGAGAAGCGGCCCTCGGGGGTCGCCGCGAAGCCCATCACCGCCTTGAGGTGCTCCTTGAGACTCATGATCCCGGCGCCGCTCTTGGCCGACAGCCGGATCACCGGGCGCTCGCTTCCGGTATCGAGCCCGGGCGTCTCGTGGCTGGCATCGATCTTGTTGCGCACCAGGGTCAGCCGGGAGGGGTCGGCCAGGCGCGCAACGAACTCCGGCCAGATGGCCATTGGGTCCACCGCCTCGGTGGTGGCGGCATCGACCATCAAGAGCACCCGGTCGGCCTTCTCGATCTCCTCCCAGGCGCGCGCCACGCCGATCTTCTCGACGGCGTCCGGGGTATCGCGCAGGCCGGCGGTATCGATCACGTGCAGCGGCATGCCGTCCAGGTGGATGTGCTCGCGCAGCACGTCCCGGGTGGTGCCCTCGATGTCGGTGACGATGGCCGTCTCCTGCTCCGTCAGGGCATTGAGCAGGCTCGATTTGCCGGCGTTGGGGCGTCCGGCGATCACCACGCTCATGCCCTCCCGCATCAGCGCCCCCTGACCGGCGGCGGCTCGCACCTCGGCCAGGTCCGCCTGGATCGTTGCGAGCTTGCCGGCGACGTGCCCGTCGGCGAGGAAGTCGATCTCCTCCTCGGGGAAGTCGATGGCCGCCTCCACGTAGATGCGCAGCTCGACCAGCCGCTGGACCAGCGCCTGGACGCGGTGCGAGAACTCGCCCTGCAGGGAGCGCAGGGCGTTCTCGGCGGCCCCTCGGGAACTCGCCTCGATCAGGTCGGCGATGGCCTCCGCCTGGGCCAGGTCCAGCTTGTCGTTGAGGAAGGCCCGCTCGGAGAACTCGCCGGGCCGGGCCAGTCGGGCGCCAAGCTGCACGCAGCGCTCGAGCAGCAGGTCCATAATCACCGGCCCTCCATGTCCCTGCAGCTCCAGCACGTCCTCGCCGGTGAAGGAGTGGGGGCCTTCGAAGTAGAGCGCGATGCCCTCGTCGATCACCTCGCGGGCGCCCCGGAAGGGGCCGTAGTGGGCCTGGCGCGGGGCGGGGCAGTGGCCGAGCATCGCCTGGGCGATCGTCGTGCAGGCGGGCCCGGAGACGCGGATGATCCCCACGCCGCCGCGTCCCGGCGGCGTGGCCAGGGCGGCGACGGTGTCCTGATCGTAGAGGCTGGCGGCCATGGACGGTTCCTGTGGTCTAAAAGCGAGTGATCATGGGGCCTGAAAGGGGACATTGTCCGGGGCGGGGCGCTTAATGACCAGCCCCTCAAAACCTGGCCCCCAAACGCCAGACCCCCGCCGAGGCGGGGGTCTGGAAGAGCGGGATGAGACCTTTACTACTTGGTCTTCATGCCCTTGCCGATACTCGGATCGGCCTCGATCTTGCGGGTGATGGTGTACTGCTGAATGATCGAGATGCAGTTGTTGACCACCCAGTAGATGACCAGGCCCGCCGGGAACCACAGGAAGAAGAAGGTGAAGACGATCGGCAGCATCTTCATGATCTTCGCCTGCATCGGGTCCGGAGGCGTCGGGTTGAGCATCTGCTGAACGAACATCGAGGCGCCCATCAGGATCGGCAGGATGAAGAACGGATCCTTCACCGACAGGTCCTGAATCCAGAACATGAAGGGCGCGTGGCGCAGCTCGACGGATTCCAGCAGCATCCAGTACAGGGCGATGAACACCGGCATCTGCACCAGGATCGGCAGACAGCCCCCCAGAGGATTGATCTTCTCCTTCTGGTAGAACTTCATCATCTCCTGGGACATCTTCTGGCGGTCGTCGCCGAACTGCTCCTTGAGGCGCTGCATCTCCGGGCCCAGCTTGCGCATGCGGGCCATGGACTTGTAGGCCTTGGCGGAGAGCGGCCACAGCGCCGCCTTCACCAGCATGGTCAGCAGGACGATGGACCAGCCCCAGTTGCCGATCAGGTCATGGATATGGTCGAGCAGCCAGAACAGCGGGTTGGCGATGAACCACAGCCAGCCGAAGTCCACCGTCAGCTCCAGGTTGGGCGCCACGGCCTCGAGGCGGTCCTGCACCTTGGGACCCATGTAGAGGGTCGCGCCCAGTGTCGCCTCGCCGTTGCCGGCCAGGTTGCTGGTCGGGCCCGCGAAGGCCGCCACGTTGCGGTCGCGCGCATCGGTGGTGGCGTAGTAGAGGTTCTGCTGGTTCTGGGCGGGGACCCAGGCCGAGGTGAAGTAGTGCTGGATGATGGCGACCCAGCCGCCCTCGACGTCGCGGTTGTTGAAGGCGCCTTCCTGGATCTCCTCGAAGTCGACCTTGAGGTAGCGGTCCTCCGGCGTGGAGTAGGCGGCACCCAGATAGGAGCGCATGCCCATCTTCGGGCCGCTGGACGGATCGCTGCTGTTGTCGCGGACCAGCTGGCCGATGAAGCGGGCGGTGACCGGCTCCTCGGTGTTGTTGGCCAGGAAGTAGTTCACGTCGACCGCGTAGCTGTCACGCTCGAAGGTCAGGCGCTTGATCACCTCGACGCCGTTGACCTCGGCGGTCATGTCGACCTCGAGCCGGTCGTCGTTCTCGCCCAGCCGGTATTCGGTCGCCTCGGGGGTGAAGGTGATACGACCTTCATGGCCTTCGAGCTGCAGCCCAGAGCGCGCCACGTAGCTGCGGGCCTCGCTGTCGGAGAGCAGCACGTAGGGACGTTCGGAATCGAGGCTGAAGCGATGATCAGGCAGCGCCGCATAGACGATGTCACCGCCCTGGGGGTCGATGCGCACGTCCAGCACGTCGGTGACCACGGCCACCAGGTCGCGGCTGCCCGTCGGCGCCTCGGCCTCACCGGGAATCCCGCTGGCCATGTCGCTCGACGACGAGGCGCTGGTGGGGACCGAAAGATCATCGCTGCCGTCGGTCGACGAGCGGGTGCCGTCCGACGCGCTGCTGGTTATGGCGGGGGCTTGCGGCTCAGGGGGAACCTGGCCGTAATCCTGATTCCACTGGACCATCAACAGGTAGGCGAGTACCGCCAGGGGAATCAGCAGGAGTAGTCGTTTTACGTCCATGAGGGGTCTGCCCGATGGGTAGTGAACATTCCGATGGCGCAACGCAGGTCGCACACCCGAGATACACGAAAGCCTGCCGGAGGCAGGCTGGGAAACGCACGCTGGCCGGCGGCATCCGACGCGTCGGCGTGGAGAGACGCGGCAAAGAGCGAGGTGATCATGCTCATGCGGGCTCCGGGATGCGCTGGCGCTCAGGAGGGCCGGTCATCATGTGCGCTGCGTGTCTTCGCTCCGCCTTGCGTGATGCTCCGACTCATGGGCGGACTTGCTCGCCTCGCGCTCGAGGCGGCGCCACATACCCTGGAGCTGGCGATGCACGGTGGCGTTGTCCAGCTCGTGAACCCCCCGTCTTGCCAGAACCACGATATCCACGGCGGGAAGACGCTGCTGCCGGAGCCGGATGGAGTCACGCACGATGCGCTTGAGACGGTTGCGATCGACGGCCCGGCGCACGTTCTTCTTGCTGAAGATCAGGCCGAGTCGCGGGTGGCCGAGCGCGTTGGGCGAGGCCAGAGCCATCAACCCCCTGCCATGGACCTTGAAAGCCGCCGTTTCGAAGACACGACGATAGTCCCCGGCAGTCAGCAGTCTCAGCTGCCGGGGATAGCCCTGATCTGACACGCGAGGGCCGCGATCAGGCGCTCAGGCGCTTGCGGCCCTTGGCGCGACGGCGAGCCAGCACGGCACGACCGTTCTTGGTGGCCATGCGAGCACGGAAACCATGTGCGCGCTTGCGCTTGAGGACGCTGGGTTGAAAAGTACGTTTCATAACTCGTTATTCCCACGTGGTTTTCTGAATGATTTGATCACTCGTAGATATCCGGAAGCCGCGGGCGGATCCGGGGGTATTCAACTCAAGACCGGAAATTGTAGTGATTCCAGCCCTGCGGTGCAATTCTTACCTGCGTTTTGCGGCCCCTCGAGCGCCCTGCTGGCGCGGTCTCCCGCCCGGTCGTTTGACCACTCTCCGCTACCCGTTCGCCCCCTCGGCATGCCGTGACCTGTCAGGCCCTGTGGTCACTCCTGGGGATGGGTATTGTGAATAAGGTGGTTTAATTTATATATATCAGCATCTTGGGCGTGTGCGTCTGCTGTGGACAAAGTGGGGATGGGGTGGGAAGTGAGGTGACGATGCCTATCGTGATGGCGTCGTGACAAGTCCGGCGCGAAGGCCTGCGGCGTCTGAGGTGTCGTCGCCTTTCCCTGCTGGCCGCGTCCCGCCGGGAGCCGGCGGTCACGGCGGCCGGGTTTTCCACAGGATGAAGCGTTAGGCGGTCATGTGGATAACCTCGGGCCCGAACGATACAATAGGCGGTCGTTTTCTACGCAAAGGTGAGGTCGCGTGTCACTGGCTCTCTGGCAACAATGTCTGGATACCCTGCAGGATGAACTGAATTCGCAGCAGTTCAATACCTGGATTCGTCCGCTGCAGGCGGAGGAAGGGGAGTCCAACCAGTTGCGCCTGCTGGCGCCGAATCGCTTCGTGCGTGACTGGGTCAGCGACAAGTATGCCAAGCGGATCAGCGAGCTCATGCGCGAGCTCTCGCCGGCCAAGCCGCCCAAGGTGGTGTTGACCGTGGGCAGTCGGCGCAGCGCGGCGCCGACCCCGCAGCCTCGGGAACTGGGCAACCCGGTCTCGGCCGCCCCCCGGGCGCCGGCGGCGCCCGCCGTGCAGGTGCCCCCCCGGGGAGACGTGGGTGACGAGCGCGAGATCGATCAGCTGCGCGAGGAGGGGGCCGGCCAGCGGCGTGGCGGTGAGCGCCAGGTGCAGGTGGAGGGCAGCCTCAAGCATAACAGCGGCCTCAACCCCAACTTCACCTTCGAGACCTTCGTCGAGGGCAAGTCCAACCAGTTGGCTCGCGCCGCCTCCCGTCAGGTCTCCGAGAACCCCGGCGGGGCGTACAACCCGCTGTTTCTCTACGGCGGTGTCGGCCTGGGTAAGACGCACCTGATGCATGCCGTCGGCAATGCCCTGGCGACCCGGCGCGAGAACGCCCGCGTCGTCTACCTTCATTCGGAACGCTTCGTGGCCGACATGGTGAAGGCGTTGCAGCTCAATGCGATCAACGACTTCAAGCGCTTCTACCGCAGCGTCGATGCCCTCTTGATCGATGATATCCAGTTCTTCGCCGGCAAGGAGCGCTCCCAGGAGGAGTTCTTCCACACTTTCAATGCGCTGCTCGAGGGCGGCCAGCAGATGATCCTGACGTCCGACCGATATCCCAAGGAAATCAGTGGGGTAGAGGAGCGCTTGAAGTCTCGCTTCGGCTGGGGCCTGACGGTGGCCATCGAGCCGCCGGAGCTGGAGACGCGCGTGGCCATCCTGATGAAGAAGGCCGATCAGGCCAAGGTCGACCTGCCCCATGACGCCGCCTTCTTCATCGCCCAGAAGATCCGCTCCAACGTCCGCGAGCTGGAGGGCGCGCTGAAGAAGGTGATCGCCGACTCCCACTTCATGGGCAAGACGATCACCCAGGACTTCATCCGCGAGTCGCTCAAGGACCTGCTGGCGCTACAGGACAAGCAGGTCGGGGTGGACAACATCCAGCGCACCGTGGCCGAGTATTACAAGATCAAGCTCTCCGACCTGCTCTCCAAGCGCCGTTCGCGTTCGGTGGCCCGTCCCCGCCAGGTGGCCATGGCGCTGGCCAAGGAGCTGACCAACCATAGCCTGCCCGAGATCGGCGACGCCTTCGGCGGCCGCGATCACACCACGGTGCTGCACGCCTGCCGCAAGGTGAAATCGCTGCAGGAGGAGAGCGCGGACATCCGCGAGGACTACAAGAATCTGCTGAGGCTGTTGACCAGCTGAACGGAACACCAGCGGTCGGGACGCCGGCCTCAATCCCTCCAGGACAAGTAGTGGAGTCGACATGAAATTTTCCATCTCCCGAGAAGCGCTGCTGCGCCCGCTGACGCTGGTTGCCGGCGTGGTGGAGCGCCGCCAGACCCTGCCGGTACTCTCCAACGTGCTGATTCAGGTCGACCAGGATCAGGTCTCGCTGACCGGCACCGACCTCGAGGTCGAGCTGATCGGGCGCACCGCGGCCAGCCTCGTGGAGGAGCCGGGATCCGCCACCGTGCCGGCCCGCAAGCTGATGGATATCTGCAAGTCGCTGCCCGATCAGTCGGAGATCCAGCTGACGCTCGAAGAGGGTCGGGCCGTGCTGCGCAGCGGTCGCTCGCGTTTCACGCTCTCGACCCTGCCGGTGGCCGAGTTCCCGAACATCGAGGACGACCAGGGCACCGTGGAGCTGAGCCTGCCGCGGGGCACGCTCAAGCACCTGATCGATGCCACCTCCTTCGCCATGGCCCAGCAGGACGTGCGCTACTATCTCAACGGCATGCTGCTCGAGATGGGCCCCAACCTGGTGCGCACCGTGGCGACCGACGGCCACCGCCTGGCCGTCTGCTCGCGCTCCGCCGACATCCAGGTGGAGCCGTCCCAGAAGCTGATCGTGCCGCGCAAGGGGATCATGGAGCTGGTGCGTCTGCTCGACGACGGCGAGGAGCCGGTCAGCCTGACCCTCGGCGCCACCCACGTGCGGGCCCACACCGGCGACTTCACCTTCACCTCCAAGCTGGTGGACGGCAAGTTCCCCGACTACGAGCGGGTCGTGCCGCGCGGCGGTGACAAGGTTTTCATCGCCGATCGTGCCGAGCTGCGCCAGGTGCTGTCGCGTACCGCCATCCTCTCCAACGAGAAGTACCGCGGCGTGCGCCTGCACCTCGAGGAGGGCAACCTGCGGGTCATGGCCAACAACCCCGAGCAGGAGGAGGCCGAGGAGAACGTGGCCATCGAATACAGCGGCCCGGCCATGGAGATCGGCTTCAACGTCGGCTACCTCGTCGACGTGCTCAGCGTGCTGGACGAGGATCGCGTGCAGATGACCCTGGCCGATCCCAACAGCAGCGCGCTGATGGAAGAACCCGGTGGCGGCGACGCCATGTACGTCGTCATGCCCATGCGCCTCTGAGACGCCGTCCGGCGGTGCCTGACGAGGGTGCTGCCGACGCTGTCGAACCTGTCTAATGCCTCTCGAACGCCTTACCTTCCAAGGCCTGCGCAACCTGCAGGCCATCGACGTCACGCCGGGTCCACGCATCAACCTCCTCACCGGAGCCAACGGCAGCGGCAAGACCAGCCTGCTGGAGGGCATTCACGTCCTCGGCATGGGGCGCTCCTTCCGGGCACGCCAGCTGCGCCACGCCATCGCCCACGAGGCCGATGCCATGACGCTGCACGCGCGGCTGGCCGGCGATCCGGCCGTGACCATTGGCGTGCGTCGCCAGCGTGACGCCGCGGAGCTCGAGATGCGCCTCTCCGGGGAGCGTCTCGACCGGGTCTCGCGGCTGGTGGAAACTCTCCCGCTGCAGCTGATCAATCCCGATGCCTTTCGCCTGCTGGAAGGTCCTCCGGCCGGCCGTCGCGAGTTCCTGGACTGGGGCGTGTTTCACGTGAAACACGATTTTCTCGACGCCTGGCGACGCTTCCGGCGCGCGCTGAAACATCGGAATGCCCTTCTCAGGCATGGTAGAATGTCGGATGCTTCACTGGATGCCTGGGAACAGGAGCTGGTGCACTGGAGCGGGCTGCTGGACGGCATGCGCCGTGAATGGATCGACAGGTTCCTGCCGGTGTTCGAGGACACCCTGCAGGAGCTTATCACGCTGCCCGGCCTGGCCGTTCGCTACGCGCGGGGCTGGGACCGCAAGCGTGAGCTGAGCGACATCCTTCGCCAGGCGCGCCACACCGACCACCAAATGGGCTTCACCCAGCAGGGGCCACAGCGCGCCGAACTGGGCATACGGCTCGGCAAGCGTCCGGCGGTGGAGGTGCTCTCGCGCGGCCAGCAGAAGCTGGTGGTGAGCGCACTTAAGCTGGCCCAGGGGCGCCTGCTCGAGCAGTTGACCGGGCGGACCTGCCTCTACCTGATCGACGACCTGCCTGCCGAGCTGGATAGCGACCACCGGCGCGTCTTCTGCCAGTGGCTGGAGCGCATGCAGTGCCAGGTATTCATCACCAGCGTCGACCCCGATGCCCTGGCGGGCCTGTGGCAGGCGGACACCCAGTTGACGATGTTCCACGTGGAACATTCCGAATCAGGCCAGGGGCAGCTGCTGCCAATGGACAGACAGACTTCATGACGGAGTAGTCAATGAGCGAACAGGCTTACGACTCATCGAGCATCAAGGTTCTCAAGGGCCTGGATGCCGTACGCAAGCGGCCGGGCATGTACATCGGCGACACCGACGACGGCACGGGCCTGCATCACATGGTGTTCGAGCTGGTGGACAACTCCATCGATGAAGCGCTGGCCGGACACTGCAGCGAGATCCGGGTGATCATTCACCCCGATGAGTCGATCACCGTGACCGACAACGGCCGCGGTGTGCCCACCGATATCCACGAGGGAGAGGGGGTCTCGGCGGCCGAGGTGATCATGACCGTGCTGCACGCCGGCGGCAAGTTCGACGACAACTCCTACAAGGTGTCCGGCGGTCTGCACGGCGTCGGGGTCTCGGTGGTCAACGCCCTCTCCGAAGAGCTCAAGCTGACCATCTGGCGCGCCGGGCAGGTGTTCGAGCAGCTCTATCATCACGGCGTGCCCGATGCGCCGCTGGCGGTGGTCGGCAAGACCGAGAAAAGCGGCACCCGCGTGCACTTCCGGCCTTCGCCCGAGACCTTCCACAACATCGAGTTCCACTACGATATTCTCGCCAAGCGACTGAGAGAGCTCTCCTTTCTCAACTCCGGCGTAGCGATCCGCCTGATCGACGAGCGTAGCGGCAAGGAAGAGCTGTTCCACTACGAGGGCGGCCTCAAGGCCTTCGTCAACCACCTGAACACCAACAAGACGGTGCTCAATCCGGTGTTCCACTTCAACGCCGAACGCGAAGACGGCGTGGGCGTCGAGGTGGCGATGCAGTGGAACGACACCTTCTCGGAAAACATCTTCTGCTACACCAACAACATTCCGCAGCGCGATGGCGGCACCCACCTGGCCGGCTTCCGTGCCGCGCTCACGCGCTCGCTGAATCACTACATCGAGGCCGAGGGGCTGCTCAAGAAGGCCAAGGTCAACACCTCCGGCGACGATGCCCGTGAGGGCCTCACCGCGATCATCTCGGTCAAGGTGCCGGACCCCAAGTTCTCGGCCCAGACCAAGGACAAGCTGGTCTCCTCGGAGGTCAAGACCGCGGTGGAGCAGGAGATGGGTCGCCTGTTCTCGGACTACCTGATCGAGAAGCCCAACGAAGCCAAGGCCATCGTCAACAAGATGCTGGATGCGGCCCGAGCCCGTGAGGCGGCACGCAAGGCGCGCGACATGACGCGCCGCAAGGGCGCGCTGGATATCGCCGGCCTGCCGGGCAAGCTCGCCGACTGCCAGGAGAAGGATCCCAGCCTCTCCGAGCTGTTCCTGGTCGAGGGTGACTCGGCCGGCGGCAGTGCCAAGCAGGGGCGCGATCGCCGCACCCAGGCGATCCTGCCGCTCAAGGGCAAGATCCTCAACGTGGAGAAGGCGCGCTTCGACAAGATGCTTTCATCGGCCGAGGTCGGCACGCTGATCACGGCCCTGGGCTGCGGCATCGGGCGCGAGGAGTTCAATCCCGACAAGCTGCGCTACCACTCGATCATCATCATGACCGACGCCGATGTGGATGGCTCGCACATCCGCACGCTGCTGCTGACCTTCTTCTTCCGTCAGATGTCGGCGCTGATCGAGCGTGGCAACGTCTTCATCGCCCAGCCGCCGCTCTACAAGATCAAGCGCGGCAAGCAAGAGCTCTACCTGAAGGATGAGCAGGCGATGGTCGACTACCTGACGACGACCGCCCTGGACGGCGCGCGCTTGCACGTCAATGCCGACGCCCCCGGCATCGCCGGCGCCCACCTCGAGGAGCTGGTCAATCAGTATCGCGACGTGATGAAGCGCATCGATCGCCTGTCGCGCGTCTATCCCGATGTCGTGTTGCGCAAGATCGTGCATGCCGCCCATCTCGATGGCGAGCAGAGCCTGCGTGACCGCGGCACCATGCAGAACTGGGTCGACTACCTGCAGAAGGAGATGGACGCCCTGGTCTCCTATGAGGGCGGGCCGCGCTATACCTTCCGCCTCGAAGAGGACGGCGAGCGCGGCTTCTTCCTGCCGGCGGTCACGCTGACCGCGCACGGTGTCACCACCGACTACGTGTGGGGCGTCGAGTTCTTCACCAGCGCCGACTACCGTGCCATGGCGACGCTGGGCGAGACCCTGGACGGTCTGCTGGAAGAGGGCAGCTACGTGGCGCGCGGCGAGCGCAAGCGCCCCGTGACGAACTTCTACGATGCGCTGGCCTGGCTGATGGCCGAGGCGCAGCGAGGCCTCTCCATCCAGCGCTACAAGGGGCTCGGCGAGATGAACCCGGATCAGCTCTGGGAGACCACCATGAACCCCGAGACCCGGCGCATGCTGCGGGTCTCCATCGAGGACGCGGTGGCCGCCGACATGATGTTCAACACCCTGATGGGCGACGAGGTGGAGCCGCGGCGCGACTTCATCGAGCGCAATGCCCTGGTGGCGAACCTGGACATCTGACCGTCCACGCGATGTTCCACGTGGAACATCGCGGCTTTCGCGACCAGCGCTATCAACGACGAGGCCGGCTATCACGCCGGCCTTGTTGCGTTCGGGGAGTGACGGGTGTCGCTTCAGTCGCCGCTATCCGCCCCCGCGGCCAGCAACCAGTCCACGTAGGCGGCCAGGTCGTCGAAGATCATCGCCTGCGCCAGGCCTTGTCCCTTTGCCTCCGTGCGACGCCCCTTGCCGGTCCTGACCAGCACCGGCCGGCAGCCCATCGGTTCGCCCGCCTGCAGGTCGCGCAGGCTATCGCCGACCATCCAGCTATCGGCCAGGGTCTCCAGGCCGAGCGCCTGGCGGATCTCTTCGAGCAGCCCCGTCAGCGGCTTGCGGCAGTCGCAGCCATCGTCCGGCCCGTGAGGACAGTAGGCGATGTGGGCAATTTCTCCGCCGGCCTGGCGAACCAGCTCGCGCAACCGTTGATGCATGCTCTCCAGCACGGCTTCGCTGAAGTAGCCCCGGGCGATGCCGGACTGGTTGGTGGCGACGGCCACGGTCCATCCGGCCTGGCTCAACCTGGCGATGGCCTCGATGGCGGCGGGGTAGGGGACCCATTCGTCCAGGGATTTCACGTACGCGTCGGAATCGTGGTTGATGACGCCATCGCGATCGAGGATCACGAGCTTCGAGGGATGGGGCATGGGTGGATCCGGTCGGTAGCAGCCAAGGGATGGCGGGAGTGTTTCACGTGGAACATCGTCTGCCAAGGGCCGTCCCTTTTGCTCTCAGCTGGCTCTTGGAACTGACAGGGCAGGGCAATTGCAGTTGGTTATGATGAGGAGCGCCGGGACAGGTCGAAGAGGAGGTCTTTTGCCAGGGGTGAGGAGGATTCCTCCGAACGGGCTGGCCAAGGATGGCCAGCACCGGACCTGCAAGCGGAGCGGGATGCGAGAGCGAAGCAGGGCAAAGGTGGCGCCCAGGGACGGGTCGACAGCTCCTCCTCGCAGACCTGTCGACGGATCAGCCCGAGCAACAACGCGAACTGCGATAGCCCCGGCTGACAGGCAACACCGGCTGCACCGTAGTCGATACCCTCGATGTTCCACGTGAAACATGTCATGGCCGGCCTGGGGAAAGCCGGGCATGAAACCCCGGGCATGAAAAAGGCCGGCGATCGCTCGCCGGCCCTTGGGGTCCCCGAGAGGGGGTATCGCTACTGCTGGAGCAGGGCGATGTCGGCCACCTCCAGGAACAGCGCCTGCAGTCCGGCCAGCAGCGCCAGGCGGTTGCGACGCACGGCGGGGTCTTCAGCCATGACCATCACCTGGTCGAAGAACCGGTCTACCGGCTCGCGCAGGGTCGCCAGGGTATCCAGGGCCTGGCTGTAGCGCGCCTCGGCGAACAGCGGCATGACCTGGCCCCGACACGCCTCCAGCGCCTCGAAGAGCGTCTTCTCGGCGGCTTCCTGCAGCTGGTCGGCATCGACACTGAGGTCGCCGTCGTGCTGCTGCTTGGCGAGGATGTTGGAGACGCGCTTGTTGGCGGCGGCGAGGGCAGCGGCCTCCTCGCGACGCGCGAAGCCCTGCACGGCGCGCAGGCGGCGGGCGAAGTCGAGGGGCTCGGTGACCGGGCGAGCCCGCACGGCGAGATAGACCTCGGTGGCAATGCCCTCGTCGCTGGCCCAGGCGCGGAAGCGGTCGAGCATGTAGGTGAGGACCTCGTCGACCAGGCCCTCGGCGTAGGGCAGCTCCTGGTGCTGGGCGGCCGATAGCTCGAGCAGCTCTCGCAGGTCGAGGCTGAGCTCTCCCTTGACCAGGATGTTGATCACGCCGATGGCCGCACGGCGCAGGGCGAACGGATCCTTGGTGCCGCTGGGCCGCTGACCGATGCCGAAGATACCGGTCAGGGTGTCGAGGCGGTCGGCCAGCGCCAGCGCCAGGCCGGTGCGGCCCTGGGGGATGGCGTCGCCGGCGAAGCGCGGCAGGTACTGCTCCTCCAGCGCCAGGGCCACCTCGTCGGGCTCGCCGTCATTGAGCGCGTAGTAGCGGCCCATGGTGCCCTGCAGCTCGGGAAACTCGAGGACCATCTCGGTAACCAGGTCGCACTTGGCGAGCTCGGCGGCGCGCCGGGCATCGTGCACGTCGCCGTCGATGCGGCCGGCGATGAAGGCGGCCACCGCGGCATTGCGGTGCGCCTTGTCGGCCAGACTGCCCAGCTGCTTCTGGAACACCACGCCGGCCAGCGCCGGGGCGCGCTCGGCCAGGGTCTGCTTGCGGTCGGTGTCGTAGAAGAAGGCGGCATCGGCCAGACGCGGGCGGATCACCCGCTCGTTGCCCTGAATCACCTGGTCGGGATCGGCGCTGTCGATGTTCGAGACGGTGATGAACAGCGGCTTGAGCCGGCCCGCCTCATCCAGCAGGTGGAAGTACTTCTGGTTGGCCTTCATCGACGAGATCAGGCACTCGGGCGGGACCTCGAGGAAGCGTTCGTCGAAGCTGCCGGTCAGGGCGACGGGCCACTCCACCAGGCCGCTGACCTCGACCAGCAGGTCCTCGTCGATCACCGCCGTGGCCTCCTGGACCTCGGCCTCGGCCAGCACCTGCTCGCGGATGCGCTCGCGGCGCTGATCGCGATCGGCCAGCACCCAGGCGCCCTCGAGAGCGGCGAGGTAGTCGTCGGCATGGGCGAGCTCGATGGGCGCGGGGGCATGGAAGCGATGGCCGCGGGTGGTGCGGCCGGCTTCAAGCCCCAGGGCGCTGGCCTCAACCACCTGGTTGCCGTAGAGCATCACCAGCCAGTGCACGGGGCGGGAGAATTCGATCCGCGAGGCGCCCCAGCGCATGTTCTTGGGTACCGGCAGGGCACCGATGGCCTTCTCGACGATGGCGGGCAGCAGGGCGGTGGTGGCCTCCCCCGGCTGGTGCTCCCGATAACCGAGCCAGGTGCCCTTGTCGGTCTCCAGGTGGATCAGCTGATCCACGCTGACGCCGCAGGAACGGGCGAAGCCCTCGGCGGCCTTGGTCGGCTGGCCCTCCTTGAAGGCGGCGGCGAGTGCCGGGCCGCGGCGCTCGACCTCGCGGTCGGGCTGCTTGTCGGCCAGCTCCCGGATCTGTACGGCCAGGCGACGTGGGCTCGCATAGGCGAGCACCTCGCCGGCGTCGATATCGGCATCAACCAGGCCGCGACGGATGCCCTCGGCCAGCGCGTCGGAAAGTTCATCGATGGCGCCCGGCGGCAGCTCCTCGACGCCCAGTTCGACCAGTAGGGTGTTGGCAGCCATCAGACTTCTCCCTGTTCGGCAAGCGGCGCGTCGGCCAGCAGTTCATGACGCAGGGCCTCGGTGGCCAGCGGGAAGCCGGCGGCCTTGCGTGAGTCGTAGTAGGCCTGGGCCACGCTCCGGGCCATGGTGCGCACGCGCAGGATGTAGCGCTGGCGTTCGGTGACCGAGATGGCGTGGCGGGCATCCAGCAAGTTGAAGGTGTGAGACGCCTTCAGCACCTGCTCGTAGGCGGGCAGCGGCAGCTGGGCCTCCAGCAGCTTGGTGCACTCGCGCTCCTGGTGGTCGAAGGAGGCGAACAGGAAGTCGACGTCGGCATGCTCGAAGTTGTAGGCCGACTGCTCGCGCTCGTTCTGCAGGTAGACGTCGCCGTAGGTCACCCTGGTGCCGTCCGGGGCCACCGTCCACACCAGGTCGTAGACGCTGTCGACGTCCTGCAGGTACATGGCGATGCGCTCGAGGCCGTAGGTCAGCTCGCCGGTGACCGGGTAGCACTCCAGGCCGCCGGCCTGCTGGAAGTAGGTGAACTGGGTCACCTCCATGCCGTTGAGCCAGATCTCCCACCCGAGTCCCCAGGCGCCCAGGGTCGGCGACTCCCAGTTGTCCTCGACGAAGCGGATATCATGGACCAGCGGGTCGAGCCCCAGGCGCTTGAGCGATCCCAGATAGAGCTCCTGGAACTCGGCGGGGGAGGGCTTCATCACCACCTGGAACTGGTAGTAGTGCTGCAGGCGGTTGGGGTTCTCGCCGTAGCGGCCATCGGTGGGGCGGCGGGAGGGCTGCACGTAGGCTGCGTTCCAGGTCTCGGGCCCGATGGAGCGCAGGAAGGTGGCGGTATGGAAGGTGCCGGCACCGACCTCCATGTCCAGGGGCTGGAGGATCACGCAACCCTGTTCGGCCCAGTACTGCTGCAGGGCGAGGATCAGGCCCTGGAAGGTTGTCACGTCTGGCGTCGACTGTGTCATTGGAAGCACCGTTGGCCATGAATTCACGAGCCGTCAAGTATACAATTACTGGCAGATCGGTTATAGGCGCAGGCCCGGAGAAGAGGATTCCCATGATCGTAGTAACAGGCGGAGCCGGCTTCATCGGCTCGAATCTGGTCAAGGCGCTCAATGCCCGTGGCCGCGACGACGTCCTGGTGGTCGACGACCTCAGTGACGGCACCAAGTTCGTCAACCTGGCCGACTGCACGCTGGGCGACTACCTGGACAAGGATGACTTCCTGGCCCGGGTGAAGGCGGCGATGAACGGCGAGGAGTCGCATCTGCCGCCCATCGAGGCGATCTTCCACGAGGGCGCCTGCTCGGACACCACCGAGTGGGACGGCCGCTTTATGCTCGAGAACAACTTCGAGTACTCCAAGGTGCTGCTGCACTTCTGCCAGCGCGAGGGCATCCCCTTCATCTACGCCTCCTCGGCCGCCACCTATGGCGGCAGTGAGGTGTTCTATGAGGCGCCGGAGCACGAGAAGCCGCTCAACGTCTACGGCTACTCCAAGCTGCTGTTCGACCAGTACGTGCGGGCCCGTCACGACGAGTTCGAGAGCCAGGTAGTGGGCTTTCGCTACTTCAACGTCTACGGGCCCCGCGAGCAGCACAAGGGCAAGATGGCCAGCGTCGCCTACCATCACCATACCCAGATTCGCGATGGCCATGACCTCAAGCTGTTCGGCGCCTGGGACGGCTACGAGGCCGGCATGCAGAGTCGCGACTTCGTCTACGTGGGCGACGTGGTGGATGTGAACCTGTGGTTCCTCGACCACCCCGAGGCCTCCGGCATCTTCAACCTGGGCACCGGCCGGGCCGAGCCCTTCAAGGCCATCGGCGAGGCGGTCATCGAGCATTATGGCAAGGGCGAAATCGAGTACATCGACTTTCCCGACGAGCTCAAGGGCCGTTACCAGAGCTATACGCGGGCCGACATCTCGCGGCTGCGCAACGCCGGCTACGACCGCGAGTTCCGCACCGTGGCCCAGGGCGTGAGTGCCTACCTGGAGTGGCTGAATGGCTAAGGCCGCAGGGCTCGGCGGTGCGGGGGAGCGCTTCCTGGTGGTGGGCCCCTCCTGGGTCGGCGACATGGTCATGGCCCAGAGCCTGTTCAAGACCCTCAAGGCGCGTCGCCCGGGCTGTCGCATCGGCGTGGTGGCGCCCGGCTGGTCGCGGCCGATCCTCGAGCGCATGGACGAGGTCGATGAGATCGCGGGGCTCGAGGTGGGCCACGGTGAGTTCGGTCTGGCGACCCGTCGGCAGCTGGCCGCCTCTCTCAGGGGGCGCTTCGATCGGGCGATCGTGCTGCCGCGCTCCTGGAAGTCCGCGCTGGTGCCCTTCCTGGCGCGCATCCCCCGGCGCACCGGCTTCACCGGCGAGCAGCGCTTCGGTCTGCTCAACGATCGCCGCGCCCTCGACAAGGCGACGCTGAATCAGACCGTCAAGCGCTTCGTGGCGCTGGGCCTGTCCCGCGAGGAGGCCGAGGCCGGCGACTTCGCGCTTCCGCGGCCCTCGCTGCGCCTGGATATCGACAACCTGGTCGAGCAGCGGGTCGCGCTGGGGCTGTCGTCTCGCCCGGCCATCGGCATGATGCCGGGCGCCGAGTACGGCCCCGCCAAGCAGTGGCCCCTCGCTCACTTCCGCGAGCTGGCCCGGGCTCTGGTGGTGGAGGGGTTCGAGGTGCGGGTGCTGGGCGGGCCCAAGGATGTCGACGCCGGCGAGGTGATCGCCGACGGGCTGCCCCACACCCACAACCTCTGCGGCAGGACCCGGCTGGCGGATGCCGTCGACCTGCTGGGTGACTGTCGACAGGTGGTGACCAACGACTCCGGGCTAATGCACGTGGCCGCGGCGGTGGGAACCCGCGTCCAGGCGCTCTATGGCTCCTCGTCGCCGGCCTACACGCCGCCGCTGACCGAGAACGCCGAGATCCATCATCTGGCCCTGGACTGCTCGCCCTGCTTCCAGCGCACCTGTCCGCTGGGGCACACCGACTGCCTGAAGCGACTCGCCCCCGAGCGTGTCCTCAAGGCGGTGCTGGCGGCGACGCCCTAGGGCCGCGCCTCAGAGTCGAGCGTCAGAGTTGCGTCTCGGGGCCTGGCGGATCAGCCCCGAGGCGCGACGACGGCGTCGGGCGCCGAGGTGCGCTGCGAGGGCGCCAGGCCCTCCCACAGCCGCTCCTGGAGGGCCGTCTCTTCCCGCAGGCGGGCGTTCAGGGTCTCCAGCCCGTGCGCCTCGATCAGCGTCGGCTGGTCGGAGAGCAGCGAGACGCCGAGCCCCGCCCGGTGCCAGTCGATGACGAACCCCATGGCCTCGAGCACCGTCGGCAGGACGTCCATGGTCGATGCCTCGACCCTGAGCCGGCGCGGCTCGATGCCTTCGCCCAGCAGCATGAGGGTGTTCTCCCGCTCGCCCGCGACCAGCTGCTCCCAGGCCGAGACGCGCATGGTCAGGTGGTCGCTGGCGACCACTACCAGGGTGTTCTCCAAGAGCCCCTCCGCCTCGAGCCGCTCCACCAGGCGGCGCGCCAGCCAGGCCGAGCACTCCACCGAATAGAGGATGTCGGTGCCGTCGAATTCGCCCTGACGCTCGCGGCAGGCGCGCGCGGGATAGCCGTGGGGGGCGTGGGCGGCGAGGTTCAGGTTGACCAGCCCCCAGGGCTCGCCCTGGCGCTCCAGGCGGCGTATCTCCTCGACCGTGAGGTCATAGAGGGTGTCATCAAAGAGGCCCCAGCTGTTGACGTAGTCGGGATCCGGAAGCCGCGGCTCCAGCTCCTCGCGCCCCATCACCCGCGCGAAGCCGTGATCGCGGTAGAAGACGCCCTTGCCGGCGAAGCGGGTACTGGCCCCGCCCAGGTAGGAGAGGGCATAGCCGCGCTCGGCGAGCAGGTCACCCAGGCAGTCGACCCCCGGCACGACTCGGCCGAGCGGCTCGAACTGGCTGTCGTGGAGCAGGCCGGCCGGCATCAGGGGCGTGCCGCACTGGCTGGCGATCATGCCGGCCATGGTCCAGCCGGTGTTGTCGAGCTGGCGCACGCCCTCGACGACCATGGCCCGCTCGCCCAGCGCCGCCAGGGGCTCGTAGGCATTGCCGAAGCGCTCCGGGTCGGCGTAGGTGCGCTCGAGGCTCTCCAGGTAGAGCAGCAGCAGGTTGGGCGGTGAGCGGGGCGCATCGAGGATCACCGGTTCCACGTACTGCCGATCGAGCCAGGCGCCGTCATCGGTGACGATGGCGGCGCCCCGCTGGCCGAGGCCGTAGAGCATGGGATTGCCGGCCAGCAGCATCACGGCCAGCAGGCGCTCCGTCGTGCGCCAGCGGCGATCGACCCGCACCAGCCAGGTGAAGGCGGCGAGCAGCAGCAGCATGCCCAGGGTGTGGAGGAGGGCGGAGACGATCCGCCCGCTGCCGCCGTGCTCCGAGATGCCGGCCTGGAGGTGGAAGAACACCGCCCCGAGGTCGACCTCTCCGAAGCTGGCGGCCAGGTAGACATAGAAGCCCCACAGGGCCAGGGGAGCGAGCGACCAGGGCCATACCCGGGTCGTCGGCCGGGGATTTGCGGGGGCCCCCCAGCGCCGCCAGCGCGCCAGGAGCAGCCAGGCACCGGTGACGACGGGGAAAGCCCAGGTGGGCAGCCGGGTCAGCATGGCCAGGGCATAGCCCAGCCACAGGCCCAGCACCAGCAGGGCCCACCAGCGCGGATGATGGAGTCGGCGCGCCGCCCTAAGCATGGCGTGAGGGCGCGTCGGCTCGTTCGTTCTCATGGAGTTCGTTCAGCTTGGCGTACTTCATGTAGGCATGGAACGCCGTGGTGATCGCCACCGTCATGCCGTCCGCGCCCTGGAAGAGTCCGCCCTTGAGAATCAGCTTGCGCAGCATGGCGCTGGTGGCATGCAGGGTGGGGCGCCAGCGCGAGGGGCCCTTGCCCCGCTCCTTCATCGCCCAGGCATCGCGGCTCGAGAGCTGGTCGATGCGGGTGATCCAGTGCGACAGGTCGCGATAGGTGAAGTGCCGGATATGGCTGTGGGTATCCACGACGGTCGGGGCCTGCACCGAGGAGTGCGCCTTCTTCGGCAGGTAACCCGAGGTGGTACGGTTGTAGAGTCGCGTGACGGGGTCAGGGTAGAACCCGGCGGCCTTGATCCAGTGGTGCCCGGCAAAGTTGCGGCGATTGAAGCGGTACGCCTGGCTCGGGTCGTCCAGGGGCAGCGCGCGGATCGCCGCGACCGCATCCTCGTCCAGGCGCTCGTCGGCATCGAGGGCGAGGATCCAGTCGTGCCGCGCCTGGGGCACGGCGAAGGCCTTCTGGGGCCCGTCACCGAGATAGGGCTGGTGGATGACTCGGGCGCCCAGCGAGTCGGCGAGGGCCACGGTATCGTCTCGGCTGCCCGAGTCGACGACGATGATCTCATCGCAGACCGGTCGCAGCGAGGCGATGCAGTCGGCAATGTTCTGTGCCTCGTCGAGGGTGATGATGATTCCGGTGATGGGCGTCATGGGGTCGTCTCGCGGATCGTGAGGGGCAACAGGCACTCGGCGATGCAACGCGCCGCGGCGTTGAGGTCGATGCTCGACATGTCGCGCTCATCCGCCCCTTCCGGGGGGCAGAAGGCCAGGCGATGAGCCTCGGCGTTGCAGGTCTCCCAGCGCAGCGGGGTGGCCGAGCGGCGCGAGGGATAGAAGCCCGCCGTCGGCCGGTCCAGGGCGCCGGCGATGTGCAGCGGGCCGGTGGAGCCGGCGATGAACAGGTCGGCGGCCGAGAGGCTTCGGGCGAAGTCGTTGATGCCGCGACGGGCGGGCAGCCGGTGGGCGGTGATCGAAGCCTCGGCGAGCCGCTGCCGAAGACGGTCAGCCGCGGCCTCCTCGCCGGGGCCCGCGGTCAGCACCCAGCGCGGCGGGGCGGCGCCGGCGGCGTCGAGGCGCGCGTCGACGTCGCGCACCAGGCCCGCATACTGCTCGAGAGTGAGATTGACCGCCGAGCCGCCGCTCCCGGGGTGCAGGAAAACCCAGGGCGACGAGGCGTCCAGGCCGAGCTCGTCGACGAGTCGCGCCCGCTCGGCGTCCCGGGTGCCGGCCGGCAGCGGCCAGTAGGGCGGCTCGGGGCGCGGCGGTACGGCGAGGCTCAGCGCGTCGAGCAGGGCCTCGGCCAGCTCCATGTTATAGACGTACTCGGGTTTTTCGGAGCGCGATCTGCGCTGGGTGACCCGGCGGTTGTAGAATAGTTGCGCCCACTTGGTGGCCGGGGCCAGGCGCAGCGGGATACCGGCTCGCCAGCCCAGCCAGCCGATGCGCGGGGTGGAGAAGAGCGTCAGCAGCGCATCGAAGCGGCCTGCGCGCAGGGTGCTCAGCAGCTCGCGCTGCGCCTCGCGGCCGGTGTCTGCGCCGGGGTCGAGCAGCACCTCGTCGATCCATGGGCACTGCCGGGCCAGCGGCGCGGTGTAGGCCGGCACCAGCACGCTGACATGCGGGGCCGGGTCGGCCGCCTTGAGGCAGGCCAGCGCCGGCCAGGCCAGCATGAAGTCGCCGAGCTTGTCGTTGCGAACGACCAGCAGGCGAGGGCGGCCGCCGTCCCTGGCAGGAGAAAGTGTCATCATCCGGGCTCCCGGGCCCCGCAATCGCAAGTAAGGAGAGCGCCTTGTCTCGCAAGGTCCTGCATATCTGCCTCTCGAACGGCTGGGGCGGACTGGAAATGTATCCGTCGCGCATTATACCCGAGCTGAGCCGACAGGGGTGGGAGGCCCACGGCCTGGCCCTGGCCGGCTCCCGGGTGGCCGAGAGCCTCACCGAGGCCGGCATCACGCCGCTGACGGTGCCCTCGCGAGGCCGCGCGCTGCTGGGGCTCGGCCGGCTGCTGGCCTACCTGAAGACCCACGAGATCCGCGTGCTGCACTGCCACAAGTCCAGCGACCTGCGCCTGGGCGCCCTGCTGGTGAGCTTGCGACCGTCGCTGCTGCTCTTCTTCACCGACCACATGGGCGTCACCCGCCCCAAGAAGGATCCCTACCACCGCTGGGCCTACGGCCGCGTCACCCGGGTGTTCTCCATCAGCGAGACGACCCGCCGGCGCAACCTGGCGGCCTTCCCCCTGCCTGCCGAGCGCATCCAGCGGCTCTATCTGGGCATCGACCCGGCGCCCTACGTGCCGCGTCTCATGAGCGCCGAGCGGTCGGCGCTGCGCGAGGAGCTCGGCGTGGCGCCGGGCGCCGTGGCGATCGGCCTGGCGGGGCGATTGACCCCGGGAAAGGGGCAGCGGGTATGGATCGAGGCGCTGGCCTGGCTGGCCGAGCAGCGGCCGGACCTGGCCTGGCAGGGCCTGCTGGTCGGTGGGCTGACCGCCGCCGAGGGCAGTAACGAGGCCTTCGTGGCCGAGCTGCACGAGCGGGTCCGCGCGCTCGGCCTGGAGGGGCGGATCGCCTTTGTCGGCTTTCGCCGCGACCTGCCGCGACTGTTCGAGGCGATGGATATCGTCTGCGTGCCGTCGCGCAACGAGGCCTTCGGGCTGACGGTGATCGAGGCCATGGCGGCCGGCAAGGCGGTGGTCGGCAGCGATAGCGGCGCCCTTCCCGAGCTGATCGAGCCCGCCACGGGGCGTCTCGCCGCCCCCGACGATCCCGCGGCCTGGGGCCGGGCCCTGGCCGAGCTGGCGGACGATGCGGTCCTGAGGGAGGCGCTGGGAGAGGCGGCTCGCCGGCGCGTCGAGCGCGACTTCACCCTCGAGAAGCATGTGACGGGGCTCGTGGCCGCCTACGCCGAGGCGTCGTAGCCGCGACGCACGGCCGCCATGGCGTCGGGGGCGCCGAACTTCTCGAAGGAGCGCTGCAGGCGCGCCAGGTTGGCCGCCTGCCAGCGTCCGCGACGGCGCAGCCGGCAGCGGTCGAGATCGATCAGCCAGACCCGGCCCTCGGGGTCGATCAGCAGGTTGCGGGCGTTGAGGTCGACGTGGTCGAGGCCGGCGTCGTGGAAGCGACGCACGGTGGCGCCGACCCGCTCGAGCAGGGCGTCATCGGCCTGCTGCCGGGTGATCAGATCGGCCAGGGCGCGAGCGCCGGGAATGCGCACGGTGATAAGCGCCGCCTCGTAGCTGAGGCCGTGGCGGGTCACTTGGGCGGCCACCGGGCGGGGTACCGGCAGTCCGAGGTCGTGCAGGCGGGCAGTAAGGCGCAGCTCGCGATAGGCGCGGGTCCGCTCCAGGCCGGTCCAGAGGTAGCGGACGTCGCTCGCCCTGGCGATCAGGCCGCCGCGGCGATAGGGGCGCAGCACCCACTCGAGGTTCTCGCCGGCGTCCAGGAAGAGGCTGGCGCCGCGCCCCGGCGCCTCGCCGGTAACCCGGCCGGCGTCGCGCCACCAGGCGGGGTCGAAGCCCTCGAGCGTGAGCCGCGGCGCGGTTTGTGGCGCCCGGTCGGCGTCACATAAACTGTCCGCATCATATAGAATGCAACTCTTTCCCGCTCGATACGTTGCCAACCGCATGAAGCATCCTCTGCCCGATCGACCCCAGCACATCTGCGTGCTGCGACTCTCCGCCCTGGGCGATGTCTGTAACCTGGTGCCGACAGTCCGTGCCCTGCAGCGTCAGTGGCCCGCGGCGCGGATCACCTGGATCGTCGGCAAGGGCGAGCACAGTCTACTGGCGGGCCTCTCCGGGGTCGAGTTCGTCGTCTACGACAAGGCGACGGGCCTGGCGGGCATGCGGGCCCTGTGGCGGCAGCTGTCTGATACGCGCTTCGATGTGCTGCTGCACATGCAGCAGGCGCTGCGCGCCAGCGTGCTCTCGCTGGGCCTCAAGGCCGACCTGCGGGTGGGCTATGACAAGGCGCGCGCCAAGGATGCGCAGCACTGGTTCACCCAGCGTCAGCTGACACCACATCCCCGCGCCCACGTGCTCGAGTCCTACCTCGACTTCGCGCGCCTGCTGGGCGTCGAGGATCTCTCGCTGAGCTGGGACCTGCCGGTGCCCGAGGCCGCCGTCGAGGAGGCGCGCGGCATCACGGGCGAGGCGCCTTATCTGTTGATCAGCCCCTGCGCCAATCCCCGGCTGCGCAACTTCCGCAACTGGTCCGCCGAGGGCTATGCGGCGGTGATCGAGCACGCCTGGCGCCAGCGCGGCCTGAAGACGGTGCTGACCGGCGGCGGCAGCACCCAGGAGCGCGAGCTCGGCGAGCGCATCCAGGCCCTCTGCCCCGACGAGGTGGTGATCGACGTCATCGGCGAGACCTCGCTCAAGGGCCTGCTGGCCCTGATCCGGGGCGCCCGGGCGGTGATCGCCCCGGATTCGGGGCCGGTGCACATGGCCAACGCCCTGGGCGCCCCGGTGGTCGGGCTCTACGCCACCACCAATCCCGATCGGGCGGGCCCCTATCGGTGGCGGGAGTTCGTGGTCGACCGCTACCCGGACGCCGTGCGCACCTACCTGCACAAGGATCCCGAGACGCTGCCCTGGGGCCAGCGGGTCCGCCATCCCGATGCCATGTCGCTGATTCGTGCCGAGGACGTGATCGATCGCCTCGAGGCACTGCTGACCCACCCCGAGTCCCCCATCGAGACGGAGTCCCCCGATGAAGCTTGACCTGACCGCCCTGGAGCATTCCCGCCTGCTGGTAGTGGGTGATGTGATGCTCGACCGCTACTGGCATGGCGGCACCTCGCGTATCTCGCCGGAGGCCCCGGTGCCGGTGGTCAGGGTCGACGAGTCCGAGGACCGTCCAGGCGGCGCCGCCAACGTGGCCCTCAATATCGCCTCCCTTGGGGCCCATGCCGCCCTGGCCGGCCTGGTGGGAGACGACGACAACGCCGACCGGCTGGTGACCCGGCTCGAAGATGTCGGAGTGAGCACTCGCTTCGCGCGCAGCCCCGGCATTCCGACCATTACCAAGCTGCGCGTGATGAGCCGCAACCAGCAGCTGATCCGCCTGGACTTCGAGGAGGGGCTCGGCGAGGTGGATACCTCGGGGCTGCTGGCGCAGGTCGAGGCGGCCCTGCCCGGCTGTGACCTGGTGATCCTCTCCGACTACGGCAAGGGCACCCTGAATCGCGTCGAGGAACTGATCCGCATGATCCGCGGCGCCGGAAAGCGGGTGCTGGTCGACCCCAAGGGCAGCGACTTTGGCCGCTACCGCGGGGCCAGCGTGATCACGCCCAACCTCGGCGAGTTCGAGGCGGTCATGGGCCACTGCCGCGACGACGCCGAGCTTGCCGCCAAGGGCGAGACCCTGCGCGCCGAGCTCGAGCTGGAGGCGCTGCTGATCACCCGCAGCGAGAAGGGCATGACGCTGATTCGTGAGGATCATGAGCCGCTGCACCTGCCGACCCGGGCCCGCGAGGTCTACGACGTCACCGGCGCCGGCGACACCGTGATCGGCGTGCTGGGCCTGGCGCTCGCCGCCGGGCACGGCTTCGCCGAGGCGATGACCCTGGCCAACCTGGCCGCCGGCCTGGTGGTGGCCAAGCCCGGCACCGCGACCCTCTCCATCGCCGAGCTCTACACCGCCCTGCACGGCGACAAGCTGGCCGAGTTCGGCGTCATCGAAGAGGCGCCCCTGGTCGAGGCGGTGCGCGCCGCCCAGGCCCGCGGCGAACGGGTGGTTATGACCAATGGCTGCTTCGACATCCTGCATGCCGGCCACGTCGCCTACCTGGAGCAGGCGCGCCGGCTCGGCGACCGTCTGGTGGTGGCGGTCAACGACGACGCCTCCATCGGTCGTCTCAAGGGTCCCAAGCGCCCGATCAATCCCCTGGCGCGGCGCATGCAGGTGCTGGCCGGCCTCGGCGCCGTCGATTGGGTGGTGCCCTTCGGCGAGAACACCCCCCAGCGGCTGATCGAGACAGTGTTGCCGGACGTGCTGGTCAAGGGCGGCGACTACCGGCCCGAGGAGATCGCCGGCGGCGCCGCCGTGCGCGAGGCCGGCGGCGAGGTGAGGGTGCTGGGCTTCGAGGACGGCGTCTCCACCACCGCGATGATCTCCACCATCCTCGATCGCGAGACCTGATGGGGCGCTCTCTCGCCTGGGCCCGCCGCGCCTACACGGTGGCCCTCTACCTGCTCGCCCCGCTGATCTGGAAACGCGTCTGGCGCGAGCAGCTCTCCGGCCGCCCTCGCCGCGAGCGGCTGGGACTCATTCCGCCCACCCGCGGGGAAGAGAGGGTCATCTGGCTGCACTGCGCCTCGGTAGGGGAGGTGCAGGCCGCCCGTCCGTTGATCGCGGCGCTGGGCGAGCGCTGGCCCGACTACCGCCTAGTGGTCACCACCATGACCGCCACCGGCGCCGAGCGGGTGCTGGCGCTGGCAGGCAGCCCAGGTAAAGAAAGGACTGCAGGCGAAGTGAGTCATCACTTCGTGCCGCTGGACTTCCCCGGCGCCGCGCGTCGCTTCGTCGACCGGCTGCGTCCGGCGCTGGCGATCTTCTTCGAGACCGAGCTGTGGCCCAACCTGCTGGCCGCCTGCGACCGGGCCGCGGTGCCGGTGGCGGTGGTCAACGGCCGGCTCTCGCCCGGCGCCTTCCGCGGCTATCGCCGCCTGGGGCCGCTGATGCGCGACGCCCTGAGCCATGTGCGCTGGCTGGCGGCCAAGTCCGCGGCGGATGCCGAGCGCTTCCACGCCCTGGGCATGCCCGCCGAGTGCAGCGAGGTGGTGGGCAGCCTGAAGTTCGACCTCGCCGTCGATGACGAGACCCGCGAGGTGAGTGAGCGCTTGCGTGCCCGTCTGGGGCGCCGGCCCGTCTGGGTCGCCGGTTCCACCCATCCCGGGGAGGACGAGCAGCTGCTGGCGGCCCACGCGCGGCTGAGGACGCATCTTCCCGGGGCGCTGCTGGTGCTGGTGCCGCGCCATCCCCGGCGCTTCGAGGCCGTGGCCGAGCTCAGTGCCCGGGCGGGTCTTTCGGTGTCGCGTCGCTCCCGCGGCGAATGGCCCGGCGATGACACGGCCGTCTATCTCGGCGACACCATGGGCGAACTGCTGGCGCTCTACGGCGCGGCGGATCTGGCCTTCGTGGGCGGCAGCCTGGTGCCCATCGGCGGCCACAACCTGTTGGAGCCGGCGGCGCTGGGCGTGCCGGTGCTCACCGGGCCTGAGCTTGCCAACTTCCTCGATGTGGCCGAGGTGATGCGCGAGGCCGAGGCGCTGATCGAGGTGGCCGATGGCGAGGCGCTGAGCGAGGCCCTGGGGCGACTCTTCGACGACGAACCCGAGCGCCGGCGCCTGGCCGAGGCCGGGCGCGGCGTGGTGGCGGCCAATCGCGGCGCCCTCGAGGGCACTCTGGTCGGCCTGGAAAGGCTTCTACCGGCGGAGTAGGCGTTCACTCCGCCCCCCTTCTCCCTGCCCCCTCGAACGTCAGGCGGGCATCAGTCGCTCCACGCCCTGCTCGCCGCCGAGCAGCAGCAGGTCCGCGCCCCGGGCGGCGAAGAGCCCATTGGTGACCACCCCGACGATGGCATTGATCCGCGCCTCAATGGCGATCGGATCCTCGATCATGAACTCGTAGCAGTCGAGGATCTGGTTGCCGTTGTCGGTGATCACGCCCTGGCGGTAGACCGGGTCGGCGCCCAGCTTGACCAGCTCGCGAGCCACGTAGGAGCGCGCCATGGGGATCACCTCGACCGGCAGCGGGAAATCGCCCAGCGTGGCGACCTGCTTCGAGGCGTCGGCGATGCAGATGAAGCGCTCGGCGCAGGCGGCGACGATCTTCTCGCGGGTCAGGGCCGCGCCGCCGCCCTTGATCATGTGAAGGTGAGCATTCACTTCGTCGGCACCGTCGACATAGACGGGCAAGGTGCCCACCTCGTTGAGCTCGAAGAGATCGATGCCGTGGCCGCGCAGGCGCTTGGCGCTGGCCTCGGAGCTCGCCACTGCACCGCGGAAGTCGCCGCGCAGCTCGGCCAGCCGGTCGATGAAGCGATTCGCGGTGGAGCCGGTGCCGACGCCGATGACGATATCGTTCCCGAGGTTCGGGCGGATCTCGTCGATGGCGGCGGCGGCCACGGCGTCCTTGAGTTCGTCCTGGGTCATGTCGTGCTCGCTGTCTGATGAGGGGCAAATGCGGCGCCATTATAGGCCATGGCGCCGATGGATGCTGGACGCCGCGGTCGCGGGAATGCTACCAATAAGGGTTCCTCGCGGCGCCGGTCACGGTGCCCCTCGCGTCACTTCTGGGATATCAGGATGCTCGAAGCTACCGTCAAGAAGATTCTCCAGGCCCGGGTCTACGAGGCCGCCCGGGAAACCCCCATCTCGCCGGCCCCCTTCCTTTCCCGTCGCTTCAACAACCAGATCCTGATCAAGCGCGAAGACCTCCAGCCGGTCTACTCCTTCAAGATTCGCGGCGCCTACAACAAGATGGCCCAGCTCGACGAGGCGCAGAAGGCCAAGGGCGTGATCGCCGCCTCGGCGGGCAACCATGCCCAGGGCCTGGCCATGGCGGCGAAGCTGATGGGCGTCAAGGCGGTGATCGTCATGCCGCGCATCACCCCGGAGATCAAGGTCGCCGCGGTGCGGGCCCGGGGCGCCAAGGTGGTGCTCAAGGGCGATGCCTTCGCCGAGGCGGCGGCGCATGCCCAGGAGCTGATCGCCGAGCACGGCTACACCTACATCCCGCCCTTCGACGACCTCGACGTCATCGCCGGCCAGGGCACCATCGCCGTGGAGATCCTGCGCCAGCACAGTGGCCCCATCGACGCCATCTTCGTGCCGGTCGGCGGCGGCGGCCTGATCGCCGGCATGGCGGCCTACATCAAGTACCTGCGCCCCGAGATCAAGGTGATCGGCGTGGAGTCCGAGGACAGCGCCTGCCTCAAGGCGGCGCTGGCGGCGGGCGAGCGCGTGGTGCTGGACCAGGTCGGGGTGTTCGCCGAGGGCGTCGCCGTGGCGCAGATCGGCGAGGCGCCCTTCGCCGTGATGCGCGGCCTGGTGGATGACGTCATCACCGTCAACACCGACGAGATGTGTGCCGCGGTGAAGGACATCTTCGAGGACACCCGCGCGGTCTCCGAGACCTCCGGGGCGCTGTCGCTGGCCGGACTGAAGAAGTACATCCAGCAGACCGGTGCCGAGAACGAGACCCTGGTCTGCATCAACTCCGGGGCCAACACCAACTTCGATCGGCTGCAGCACATCGCCGAGCGCACCGAGCTTGGCGAGCAGCGCGAGGCGATCCTCGCCGTGACCATCCCCGAGAAGCCGGGCAGCTTCAAGAAGTTCTGCCGCACCATCGGCAAGCGCATGGTCACCGAGTTCAACTACCGCTATGCGGAGCCCGAGCAGGCCCACATCTTCGTCGGCGTGCAGGTGAAGCCCGGCGGCGAGGACCGCCAGGCGGTCATCGACCGGCTCCGCGACGCCGGGTACCCGGTGGAGGATCTGACCGACAACGAGCTGGCCAAGCTGCACATCCGCCACCTGGGCGGCGGCCGCCCCAAGGAGCACTTCGAGGAAGAGGTCTATCGCTTTGAGTTCCCGGAGCGCCCCGGCGCGCTGATGAACTTCCTCACCCACCTGCCCCAGGACTGGAACATCTCGCTGTTCCACTACCGCAACCACGGCGCGGCCTATGGCCGGGTGTTGGTCGGCATGCAGGTGCCCAACGGTGATCGCAGTCACGTCGAGGGCTACTTCGATGAGATCGGCTATCGCTACTGGAAGGAGAGTGACAACCCGGCTTACCGCCTGTTCATGGCCTGAGGGGCGAGTCGCCGCGGAGGCCTTCAGAGGGCTTAGCAAGAGGACTTGGCATAAGGGACCCGAGAATGGGCTTCGAGAAAGGGTTTCGGAAAAGAACCTAGAGTAAGCGCTGACTCACCCTGCAGTCTCGGTCACGCAAGTGTTTAGATATGTAACGTACTGAGAATGCCGGTTGTCATGCGTAAGCACGAGGCTCTATAGTCATCGCGGTGTCATCGCCGCCGTGGTGACGCCGTTATTCTCTTTACATCGGACCCACGCGGTCCCTGTCTCCCATGGAGTCCATCACAATGAAGCGCAAGCCCGATCTGGTCATGGCACTGGTGCTGGTCTTCGGCATCGGGATCGTGGCCACCGGCTATGCCCAGGCGCTGGCGGGGGGCTGAGCCCGTGCAGGACGGCGGCCCTCGCCCTGCCCGACCCCGCCTCATGATGACGGCCGATGCGAATGCATCGGCCGTCGTCGTTTCTGACCCTGGCGAGTGCGGCGAGTGGCCCTGGTGGCCGTATCAGGGGCGAATCAGGCGGGCATCGCTGACGATGGCGTCCAGCGGCACGTCCCAGGGCGCCGCGGGCAGGCGCGCCACCCGTTGACAGTCATGGGCCAGGCCGATCAGCCGCGGACGCGGTCCCGGGCGCCGGGTGAAGGCCAGGGTGCGGTCGTAGAAGCCCCCGCCCATGCCGATGCGCTGTCCCTGCTCGTCGAAGCCCACCAGGGGCAGCAGGATCAGGTCCAGCGCCCAGGTCGGCGTGCGCCGGGCGCGGTGCGCCCCATGGCGGGTCTCGGGTTCGGGGATGCCGTAGCGGTTGGCCACCATGGGCGTGCCGGCATGGTAGTGGACGAACCACAGCTGGTTGTCACAGAGCGGCTTCAGGACCGGCAGGTAGACACGGCAGCCGCGGCGCTCGAGCCAGTCGATCAGGCGGGTCGGGTCGATCTCGCCGTCGTTGGGCAGATAGAGGGCCACGCGGCGGGCGCGCTGGAGCTCGGGGAGGCGGCGAAGGCGCCGGCAGAGTCGTTCGGAGGCCTCGCGGCGCTGTCGGGGTGACAGCTCGCGTCGGCGATGACGCAGTTCGCGTCTCAGCCGGCGACGATCATCGTCGGACGGGGTGGGTGCGGCGGTATCCTGCATGGTGGTCATGTCGGATCAGAGTTCCCCAGAGTGCCGCTGTCGTTCTGGCCCTTGAACCCAGTGGTTCAAGGTGGGTGGCCGCAGCCGAACCGTCAGGCTTTCCGACGCACGGACGTGCACACGGGTTCGGCTAGCATTGGCCCCCTGGGTACTGCGCATAGGCTCGAGGGACTATAACGACTGGCCAACACCCCAGGGAACCCCTTTATCCTACCAGAGGCCGGGGCCGGGCCAAAGGGGCGATTGCGTCTCGGCTCAGCGGGTGGGGACGGCGTCCAGCGCCTTCTCGAGGCGGGCGGTGAGCGCGTTGAGGTTCTCTTCGCCGACGCGCTGGTCGTCGAGGGTCTCGAGCAGTTCATGGGCGATGTTGAGGGCCGCCATGATGGCGATCCTCTCGCGGTCGACCACCCGGCCCTGGGCGTGGATGCCCTGCATGGCGCGGTCCAGGTAGCGGGCGGCCCGCTCGAGCTTGTCCTGTTCCTCCGGCGGGCAGGCGATGGAGTAGGAGCGCTCCAGGAGGGTGATCTCGGTGGTCGGCCGTGTCGGCTCGGTCATGGCAGGCTCCGGCAAGGGCCAGTGGCAGAGGGGGCGCAGCGGGTGCGCGTCATGCAGGGTCGATGCGTTAACATCAAGGCCTGAAGCGAAACCCAGTCACTATAAGAGAGCCGTTCGCGGGCGGTCAACGCGCCCGCCGGCTCCACCAGCGGAACTTGCCATGTCACTGATCAATGAGCGCCAGGACTTCTCGACCATCGCCGACACCTTCCTGCTGCACGGCAGCATGCAGTCGCCGGCCTTCCTCGACGGTCGCCTCTGCGCCTCCCTCGCCCTGCACGACATCACCCCCGAGGCCTGGCTGGAGGAAGTCTGCCTGAGCCTGGGCGTCGAGCAGCCCCGCGACGAAGCCAGCGCCGAGCGCCTGCTGGGCTGGCGGCGCCAGGCCCTCGAGGCACTGTCGGCGGCCGAGCTCAACCTCGAGCCACTGCTGCCCGACGAGCTGTTCTCGCTGGCCGAGCGGGCCCAGGGCCTGCAGGAGTGGACCCTGGGCTTTCTCGAGGTGGTGGCCGATGCCGGCGACGCCCCGCGACGCGACTGGTCGCCGGCCCTGCGCGAGGCCCTGGAGGACCTGGCGGGCCTGACCTCCATCGAGACCGACCTCGAGGACAGCGCCGAGAACGAGAACGACCTCTTCGCCCTCACCGAGCATGCGCGCATGGCCGCCATGCTGCTCTACACCGAGCAGCATCCCGGCAAGCCCCAGGTCGAGCAGGTCGACGAACCGACCCATCACTGAGCCGATGGCCTCACCTTTCTACCCAGGAGCCGCGATGCCTCCCGTGAGCCTGCCCCGCCCCGCGCCGATCACCCATGACGAATACCGCGCGAGGCGCGGCGCCCTGATGGCCCAGCTGCCCGCTGGTAGCGCCGTGCTGCTGCCCGGCGCCGCGCTGGTCACCCGCTCGCGTGACAGCGAGTTTGGCTTCCGCCAGGACAGCGACTTCCACTATCTGACCGGCTTCCCCGAGCCGGAGGCGCTGCTGGTGCTGCTGCCCGGCCGCGAGGCCGGTGAGAGCGTGCTGTTCTGCCAGGATCGCGACCCGGCGCTGGAGATCTGGACCGGCATGCGCCTGGGCGCCGAGGGCGCGGTGCGCGACCACGGTCTCGATCAGGCCTTCGAGAATGCCGAACGCGACGAGCGCCTGGCTACGCTGCTGGAGGGCCGCGAGGTGCTCTACCTGCCGCTGGACGATGCCGACGCCCTGGCGCTCGCCGAGGAGGTGCGTGGCGAGCTGACGGCACTCGCTCGCCGTGGGGCGCAGGCCCCGGCCGCCTTCGCCGATGTCAGCGGGCTGATCCACGAGCAGCGCCTGATCAAGAGCGCGGCGGAGCTCGCGCTGATGCGCCACGCCGGGGAGATCTCCGCCCGGGCCCACGCGCGCGCCATGCGAGCCTGTCGCCCGGGGCTCTCGGAGTACCAGCTGCAGGCGGAGCTCGAGCACGAGTTTCGCTGGCAGGGCGGCAGCGGGCCGGCCTACGCCAGCATCGTCGGTGGCGGCCGCCATGCCTGTGTGCTGCACTACATCGAGAATCACGCTCCCCTGCGGGACGGCGAGCTGGTGCTGATCGACGCCGGCGCCGAGTTCGACCTCTATGCCGGTGACATCACCCGTACCTTCCCGGTGAACGGTCGCTTCACGGCGGCCCAGCGGGCCCTCTACGAGGTGGTGCTGGCGGCCCAGGAACGCGCCATCGCGGCGGTGCGCCCGGGTGCCACCCTGGCGACGATCCACGCGGGCGTGGTGCACGACCTCACCGCCGGGCTCGTCGAGTTGGGGCTGCTGGCCGGTGACGTCCAGGCGCGCATCGACGACGGCAGCTACCGACGCTTCTATCTGCACTCGACCTCCCACTGGCTGGGCCTCGACGTGCACGACGTCGGCGCCTATCGCCGCGAGGGTGAGTCTCGCCCCCTCTGCCCCGGCATGGTGCTCACCGTGGAGCCCGGGCTCTACGTGCCCGCCGATGATGACCTGCCCGAGGCCTTTCGGGGAATCGGCATTCGCATCGAGGACGATGTGGTGGTCACCCCCGAGGGGAGCGAGGTGCTGACCTCGGCCGTGCCCAAGCGGGTGGCCGATATCGAGGCCTTGATGATCACCGAGTGATCAGTCGGCGAGAGGGAAGTAGTTCCTTTATGTAATGTACGTTATGAAATAAAGAGGCGGTGAGCATGACGTCGACGCGGGAAGCGCGGGTAGAGGGTGTAGAGGACAAAAAGGGCGAGCGGGTCGATATCGCCATCATCGGCGGCGGCCTGGTGGGGGCCAGCCTGGGCTGTGCCCTGGCCTCCCGGGTCGAGCGGACGGGGCTCAGGGTCGCGGTGATCGAGGCGGCGCCGCTGGATCGCCAGCTGGCCGAGCCCTGGCAGCCGAGCTTCGATGCGAGGGCCAGCGCCATCGCCTGCGGCTCGGCTCGGCACTTCGAGCGCCTGGGCGTCTGGGCGATGATGGCCGACCAGGCGGCTCCGATCCGCACCATCCACGTCAGCGAGCGGGGCCGGCTGGGCGTGACCCGGCTGCGCGCCGCGGAGCTGGGCGTCGAGGCGCTGGGTCACGTGGTCCCCAACGCCTGGATGGGCCGCGTCCTGCACGGCCGGTTGGACGAGCTGCCGGTGGACTGGCACTGCCCGGCGAGCGTAGAGGCGATCGAGCCCGTCGCCGAGGGGCATCGGCTGCGGCTTTCCGACGGCGGCGAGCTGCAGGCGGGCCTGACGGTGCTCGCCGACGGCGGGCGCTCGGGGCTCAAGGAGCGGCTGGGCA
Organism: Halomonas pelophila; assembly: GCF_040196315.1. Lineage (NCBI taxonomy): Bacteria > Pseudomonadati > Pseudomonadota > Gammaproteobacteria > Oceanospirillales > Halomonadaceae > Halomonas > Halomonas pelophila. The sequence continues at coordinate 3,887 of NZ_JBEGCI010000001.1, read as the reverse complement.
TCGAAAGCCGCGAACGGCCTTACGACCAGGTGGCGCTGATCGCCAGCGTCGAGGTCAGCCGCCCCCATGACGGCATCGCCTATGAGCGCTTCACCGCCGAGGGGCCCATCGCCCTGCTGCCCCTCCCCGGGCAGGCCATGGAGCTGGTCTGGACCCACGCGCGCGGCGAGGAGGCGCGGCGCCTGGCGCTCTGTGATGGCGACTTCCTGGCCGAGCTGCAGCGCGCCTTCGGCGACCGCGCCGGGCATTTCCGCCGGGTCGGGCGCCGCCACGCCTACCCGCTCTCACTGGTCACGGCGCGGGAGACGGTGCGCCCGGGGCTGGCCGTGCTCGGCAACGCCGCCCACTCGCTGCACCCGGTGGCCGGTCAGGGCTTCAACCTGGCGCTGCGCGGGGTGATGGACCTGGTGGCGGCCATCGAGGCCGGCGACGAACGCGGCGAGGCGCCGGGGAGCGCGGTGGTGCTGCAGGACTTCGAGGCGCGTCGCGAGGGCGATCGCCAGGACGTTATCCGCTTCAGCGACGGCCTGATCCGGCTGTTCGGCCTCGACCACCCGCTGCTCTCCCATGCGCGGGCGGCGGGTCTCGTCGGGCTGAACCTGGTGGGGCCGCTACGCCGCACCCTGGCGCGGCGGGCCATGGGCCTGGAACGATAGAGGAAGAAACGAGCACGATGAACAGACGTCACGGCCATCCGGGCCAGCATGAGGAGAAGACGCCATGAGCGCAGAACCGCAATCCGCGACGGGACCTTTCGAGGCGATCGTCGTCGGCGGCGGCATGGTGGGCGCGACCCTGGCCTGCCTGCTGGGCCAGGCCGGGCTCTCGGTGGCCCTGCTGGACGCTCGCGAGGTGCCGCTCGACGGGCAGGCCGCGGGCACAGGGGCGCCCTCCATGCGGGTCAGCGCCCTGACGCCGGTGTCCCGGCGGTTGCTGGAAGGGCTGGGCGCCTGGCCGGCGATGGCCGCTCGCCGCGTCAGTCCCTATCGCTTCATGCAGGTGTGGGACGGCGAGGGCAGCGGGGAGGTGAACTTCTCCGCGGAACAGGCCGGGGTGCCCCTGCTCGGTCACATCGTCGAGAACGACGTGACCCTGGCGGCCCTGGAGGCGCGCCTGGCCGAGCTGCCCTCGGTGGCCGTGCGCTTCGGCGCCCGGGTGGCCGAGCTCCAGACCGAGATCGAGGGCGATGGCCAGCAGCGCACGGTGGTGCTGGAGGACGGCGAGCGGCTCCAGGCCCCGCTGATCGTGGCCGCGGACGGCGCCCGTTCGCCGCTGCGTGAGCTAGCCGGCATCGCTGCCAGCGAGCGCGATACCGGCCAGGTGGCGGTGGTCACCACGGTGCGCACGGCGCGCGACCACGGCGGCGTGGCGCGTCAGGTCTTCCTGTCGACGGGGCCGCTGGCCTTCCTGCCGCTCTGCGTCGAGGGCGATGCTCGCCACTGCTCCATCGTCTGGTCGACGACGCCGGAGGAGGCCGCGCGCCTGACGGCGCTCTCCCCGGAGGCGCTGGGTCAGGCGCTGGGCGCGGCCATCGAGCATCGCCTCGGGGAGGTGACGGTGGTCGACCGGGCGCTGGCGGTGCCGCTCATTCAGCGCCACGCCGAGCACTACGTGCGCCCGGGTTTCGCCCTGGTGGGCGATGCGGCGCACAGCATTCACCCCCTGGCGGGCCAGGGGGTGAATCTGGGGCTGATGGATGCCGCGGTGCTGGCCGAGGAGGTGGTCGAGGGGCGCCGGCGGGGACTCGCGCCCGGCGATGCGCACGTGCTGGCCCGCTATGCCCGGCGGCGCCGCGGCGACAACGCCGCCATGCTGGCGCTGATGGACGGCTTTCGCCTGCTGTTCGGGGCGCGCCATCCGGCCCTGACCCTGGCGCGCAACCTGGGGCTCTCCGGGGTGGATCGGCTCGGGCCGCTCAAGCGGCTGCTGATGCAGCAGGCCACCGGCCATCGCGGCCGGCTGCCCGCCGCCTGTCGCCCGCTCAGCCGGCGCGACGCCGGCTGAGCACGTCGAGGGCCTTGAGCAGGTTCAGGGCCTCGCCGAGCTGGTAGTCCTCGCGCAGTCGCTGGCTCATCTCGCTGCGTTCCTGCGGATCTCCCGAGGCGCCCAGGTGGCCCTGGAGATCCGCCTCGCGCACGTCCAGGCTATTGCCCTCGGCGACCTCCAGGCGGCCGCGGATCACCTCCACGTCGGGCTCGATGCCCTGGGCCTGGATCGAGCGGCCGTCGGGGGTGAAGTAGAGCGCCGTGGTCAGCTTGAGCCCCTCGTCGTTGCCCAGCGACATGATCTGCTGCACCGAGCCCTTGCCGAAGCTCTGGGTGCCCATCACCACGCCGCGGCGCTGGTCCTGCAGGGCGCCGGCGACGATCTCCGCCGCCGAGGCGCTGCCGCCATTGATCAGCACCACCAGCGGCACCTCGGGTGCCGCGGTCTCGCGACCCGCGGAGAAGCGCATCGCGCTGTCGGCCAGGCGCCCCTCGGTGTAGACGATCAGGCCGCTGTCGAGGAAGGCGTCGGCGACGTCCACCGCCGCCTGCAGCACCCCGCCGGGGTTGTTGCGCAGGTCGAGCACCAGGCCCTGGAGGGGCCCGTCGCCCTCCAGGCTTTCCAGGGCCTCGTCGACCTGCTCCCCGGTGCGGCTCTGGAACTGGCTGACGCGCAGGTAGCCGTAGCCGTCCTCCAGCAGCTCGTGCTTGACGCTCCGGGTGCGGATGATCTCGCGGGTCAGGGTGACCTCCAGCGGCGCGTTGGCGTTCTGGTGGAGGATGGTCAGCCGCAGCTGGGTGCCAGGCTCGCCGCGCATCAGGTTGACCGCCTCCTGCAGCGAGAGCCGGTCAGTGGGGGTGTCGTCGATGCGCAGGATCCGGTCGCGTGACTGCAGGCCGGCACGGAAGGCCGGGGTGTCGTCGATGGGGGTGATCACCGTCAGCTGGCCGTCTTCCATGCCCACCTCGATGCCCACGCCGCCGAACTCGCCCTGGGTGGATTCGCGCAGGCTCTCGAACTCCTCGCTGTCCAGGTAGGCGGAGTGGGGATCGAGCTCGCTGAGCATGCCGCGCATGGCGTTGCGCAGCAGGTCCTCGTCCTCGACCTCCTCCACGTAGGCGCGCTTGATGCGTTCGAACACCTCGGCGAAGGCCTGGATCTCGGCCACCGGCAGGTCATCGTCCGTCTCCGGCGCGCTCTGGGCGGCGGCGGGCAGCGGCGCGATGGCCAGCAGGGCGATCGGCAGCAGCACCGACACCAGGCGGCGCGACACGGTAGGCAGGGCGGCGGGACGTAGGGGCATGCAGACTCTCGCGGTTGCGGGGCGGGCGGCCCAGCATAGCCCGCGCCCCGGCGTCGATGGAATAGCCTGGGTTCGCAGGGCTATCGCCGTTACGGGAATCAAGGGGCGCTGGGGACAAGCCGAAGAGGAGATACCGTCTCTCCTGACCGGCCGCAACCCTCATTGAGTTGGTTGTGGCCGATATTCGGTTTGTGACTTCAAGACGCCGAAAGCGATATGCACCAATTTGCGCATGGCGGCCCCCAAGGCTGTCATCGTCGGCTTGCCCGCTCTGAGTAATCTCGCGTACTGCGCTTCAATGTCCGGGTTGTGCCGTAGGGCCACCACAGCCCCCATGTAGAGCTGCTGCCGCAATTTGGCGCTACCCATCTTCGTGAGGCGCGGCTTCTTCTCGACCGAGTGACCTGAAGCGTGGTGCATGGGTACCAGGCCTACGAAGGCTGCTGCCTGCCGAGCGCTCTTGAACGCTCTGCTTCGCAGGGCAGCCACCAGCCGAGTGGACAGCAAGGGACCGATCCCGGGGATGCTGGCCAGTAACCGACGGTCACGCTTCAGATGATCGTGTTGGTCGAGGTGCTCCTCTATCGCCTGCTGGAGG